>JBCBJG010000181.1:0-6931 GCA_038523655.1 Pseudomonadota bacterium
TCAGTCTTTACCGCGGGCGGTCTTCGTCGCTTTCTTGGTCGCTTTCGTTGCTTCGTCACCGGCGCGCGTTGCGAGCTTGGTCATCTCTTCGGTCATCGCCTGGGTCTGGTCGATGTACGCTTTCATCTGCGACTGCGCATACTCCTGCTGGAGCTGCAGCGCTTCCGCAAGATCCGATGACTGAGCGAGACGGGTCGCAAAGTCGAAGCCGGCCTCCATGTTCTCTTCGGCGAAATCGATGGCGCGACGCTGTAGGCGATCCGTGCCGGAGGCGAGCGGACCGGCCGCTGTCGGCGTCATGGCCTGCGCCTTCTTGGTCATGTCCATGAAGCGCTCATACGCTTCGCGGGCCTGCTCGATGTTGCGCTCGGCGATGTTGCGCATGCTTTGGGGGATATCGAACTCGGGTTTCTTTGCCACGGCGTCTCTCCAGGTTGATGCGCGCACGTTAGAACGCGTCGCCCCGCGGGGTCTAGTGTTGCGGTGCACAACGATGCCCGCAAAGCGCTGCTATAGTTGTTGCACCACGGCCGACGCGGCAGCGTGCGGGTGCGACGGCGTCTACAGGCGCTCTTTATTCGTCGTGATTACGCAGGACAACAGCGATCGGTTCCCGCACGAACCCGGGTTCACGCGATTGCGACGCTTACGTTCCGCTGGCGTTCGGGTTTTGCGGCGGACGATAAAGTTGTAAGTACCGGCCTCACGGTGCGTCAGGGGTTGTCGGCGTTGCCAAGGCCCATCTGCCCGATGCCTCTGACGCGGTTCGCCATTTCGGCCATCGGTGGTGCCGCTCAGCGGTGACCGTCACGCGATGATCGCTCAGCAAGCCCTGCTCTCTCCTCCTTTCTTTCCTGCGAGCCAGATGTGACCGACCAGGATCCGGATGTGACGGCGGGCGGAATGCGCGAAGCGCACCGCCGGCGCGCCACATACAGAGAGCCACAATGGTTACGTGACGATGGCGAGGAGCCCGGCGGCAGCCTTCGCGTTCCAGATGCCGTGGCGGCACGGGGACTGGAAGACACCTCGTTTGCTCTCCTCATGTGGGATGCGGATGTCGAGGGGTTCGTCTGGGGTAATGCGGCGGGGCTCGCTTCCTGGGGCGCTCTCGGTCCCGGATCGCTCATGGCCTCCCGGCTCGACCGCGCGATGCCTGCCATGCGGCAGCTCCACGATCTGGCGCGGGCGGCGTTGCCGGCAGACGGTATTCGTCAGGCGCTGACGTTCTGGACGCCACGCGGCGCGCAACGACTGGACTGCCAATGCCTCCCCGCTGATCTCGGTGATGGGGGGCATGGGGTGCTGCTGATGTTTCGCAGCACTGCAAATGGGATGTCGGATCAGGGCACGAACCATCGCGCGCAGCCGCACGCGCGCTATCATGCCGAGCCGGCGCCGGAGGGGCGCGTGCGCAGGACCACGCCGGTCGCTGGGTTCCTCAATGGTGCGGCTTCCAACTTTTCTCCGCAGCAGGTCAGTGCCGGGAATGCTGATGCTGGGACTTCCCGTGCAGGGACTGCCGGTGTCGTGAACGGTGCTGCAGCGCCGGGTCCTCGTGCAAACGGGGCGGCGCATGCCCCACAGCCGGAGGAGTGGGATCCTATTGTCGATCCTGCCACTGCGAGACAGCCACGCGGACAACCCCTGCCGCGCCCGGATGACGACGATCGATATGCGATGTCCGAGATCGCGCGCATGCTCGGTGCTCCCGATGCGTCGCGCGCGTCGGGGAGCCGGGGCAAGCCGAACGGATCGATGGCCCCATCCATGCTGGAAGGTCTGGTCGCGCGGGCTGATCCGCTACCTGCGAATGTGGAGCTTGCAAACGCGAAGGATCAGGGCGCGACGTTTGAAGATGAGATGTCTGAGGATGCGAGGCCTGAGCATGCAAGACCTGGGGATGCGAGGTCTGGGCGCGACGCACGCGTATCGTCGGCGGACATCGATCGGCTCCACCACGAACTTCGCACGCCGCTGAACTCGATCATCGGGTTTGCCGAGATGATGGATCATGGTCTTTTCGGTCCGCTCGGTGATCCGCGGTACGAAGGGTATGCGCGCAATATTCTCCGCAGTGCACGTGACGCGCTGGAGTTGATCAACGATTTGCTGGAGGCTGCGCGGGTGCGGGCGGGCCATGTCGCGCCGCAACTCGAGCCGACCGATGTCTCGGCAATGGTAGCTCGGGTCGTCACACAGCTCGAACCGCAGATCGGCGACGCAGACGTGCGGGTAGTCACCGGGCTGCCGGACGACCTCGCGCCGGTGCTGGTCGATCCCCGTGCGTTACGGCAGATCCTCGTCAATCTGCTAACCAACGCATTGAAGTTCACCGGCGCGGGCGGACACGTTTTTCTTTCGGCGCGGGCCGGCCCGGCCGACGATGATGCGATGCGCGATACGATTCTGATCGAGGTGCGGGACACGGGTGTTGGCATGACGAAAGCGGAAATCGCGGAAGCGATGCGCCCATGGGAGCGGGGCAGTCCCGTCGAGGCAAACGCCGACGGCGAAAGTACCAACGAGGGGAGCCAGACCGACGTGGGCCTGACCGACCGGAGCCAAACTGATCGAACCAGGCGCGGGCAATCTTTCGAGGGTACCGGCCTCGGGTTGCCGCTGGTTCGCGAGCTGGTCGAGGCGCAAGGCGGCCAGTTCTCGCTGAGCTCGCGCGTCGGCGAGGGCACGTGCGCACGGATTGCACTGCGCCGCGCGTCTGCGCCTCACCAACCAGGCGAGCCCCGAGACGTTGAGACCGAAGTTCCCGCGGGCCCTTCCTCATGACACGGATGGCGGTTGTCGGGCTCGGCTCGATGGGCGGAGGGATGGCACGTGCTCTCCGGATGGCCGGGCACGATGTCGTGGGGATCGATCCTTCGGAGGCGGCGCGTGCGGCCTTCGAAGCGGACGGCGGAACATGCATCGCGCCCGGCGAACTCTCATCCCGCTCGATCGACGTCCTGGTCATCGCAGTCGTGACGGCGGCGCAGACGAGGTCGGTGCTCACCGGTGCGGACGGGCTTGCGGATGCGCTTGCTGACGGCGCGGTCATCCTCTCCTGCAGCACGATGCCTCCGGATGAGACGCGTGCGCTGGCGGATACCATCGAGGCGGGCGACGCGCGGGACATCGCTTTCCTCGACTGCCCGATGAGCGGTGGGCCGGCGAAGGCTGCTTCCGGCACGCTCACCTTCATGGCGTCCGGAAGCGCGGCCGCGTTCAAGAGGGCACAATCAGCGCTCGAGGCGATGGGAGAAAAAACCTACAGGCTCGGCGATGCGCCCGGTGCTGGATCGTCGATGAAGCTCGTCAATCAGTTGCTCGCAGGCGTGCATATCGCGGCGGCATGTGAAGCGATGACGCTGGCGGTGCGGATGGGGCTCGAGCCCCGGCAGGTCTACGAGGTCATCACCAACGCGGCAGGCAATTCGTGGATGTTCGAGAACCGGATGCCGCATGTGTTGGAGGGCGATTATTCTCCCAAGAGCGCGGTCAACATCTTCACCAAGGATCTCGGTATCGTCAGTGATACGGGCCGCGCCCAGGAGTTTCCGACGCCAATGGCGGGGCAGGCGCTGCAGCTTTTTACCATGGCGGCTGCCGCGGGTATGGGCGGCGATGACGATACGTCTGTCGCGCGGGTCTACGCGATGCTTGCCGGGCTCGAACTGCCCGCGCGGGAGAGCTGAGCCATGGTCCGGTTCGCCGCCAACATCTCGATGCTCTTCACCGAGCATCCATTCATGGACCGCTTTGCCGCTGCGGCCGACGCCGGGTTCAAAGCGGTCGAGTGTATCTACCTCTACGATCAGACACCGGAGGCGCTCGAGGCCGCACTCACGCGGAACGGGCTGACCATGGCGCTGATGAACACGCCGCATGGTGACTGGGCAGCCGGCGAGCGGGGGTTCGCCGCGCTAGAGGGTCGCCACGAGGAGTTTATTTCCGCAATTACGCAGGTGCCAGAGATCGCGGAAGCGACGGGGTGTCGGAAGTTTCACGTCATGCCGGGGCTTTGCGAGCCAACGGATGCGGCGCTCGCGCGCTACCATCGCAGCCTGCGTCACGCCGCCGATGTCTTCACGCCGCTCGAGCTTGAGGTGCTGATCGAGCCGATCAACCGGCGCGATATTCCAGGCTTCATGCTCGCGGATTTCGCGCTTGCGGCGGAAACGATTGGCACGCTCGGCCTCGACGCAATCCGGCTGCAGTTTGACGTCTACCACCGACAAATTCTGCATGGGGATATCGTGCGCGGTCTCGAAGCGCTGATGCCGATGATCGGCCATGTGCAGATCGCCGACGTCCCCGAGCGGGGCGCGCCCGGCACCGGCGAAATAAATTACACGACGGTGTTCGCGACGCTCGACGCGCTGGGCTACGATGGGTGGGTCGGCTGTGAATATCGGCCGAGCGGGCCTACGACAGAGGCGCTCGGCTGGCGAGAACGTTACGGCTAGACTGCGCGACCGGCGCGCCGGCGTCTCGGTGTTCCATTCATGAAGCCACCGGCGACATCAACGTCATTCCCCAACCGCGTGACAGGAAACCAACCATGACGAGACTGCTCACCGCCTACGCGACCGCAGCGGCAATCACGGCCGCTTTTTCCTCCACCACCGCCCTCGCCGCGTCAGTGACGATCGAACGCCAGTGCACCCGCTACGCGCATTTTTGCGGCAAGGAGGCTGTCCACGCCCATCAGGTCGCTAAGCACAAGGCATCGCGCCACGGTGCGCAAGCGCGAACGCGTAAGGATCTCGTCGTGCGCCGGGCATTTCGGCCATCGCTCGTGGTGATCGAGCGCCAATGCGAACGCTACGGACACTTCTGCTGAGGGTGGACGGCGGTTTTTCTCCGCCGCTCAAAAAGGCCAAACGAGCATGATCATCGGGATCGCGACGGCGATGACGATGATCTCGAGTGGCAGCCCCATCCGCCAGTAATCCCCGAAAGCATAACCGCCCGGGCCGAGGATCAGCGTATTGTTCTTGTGCCCAATCGGCGTGAGGAAGGCGCAGGACGCGGCGACGGCGACGGCCATGAGAAACGGGTCCGGGCTGACACCCAGTTTGCCGGCAATATCGACGGCGATCGGCGCGGCGATCACGGCGGTCGCGGTGTTGTTCAGCACGTCCGAAAGCGTCATCGTCACGACCATCAGTAGCGTGAGTACGACCCAGGGTGGCGCTCCGAACGCAACGTCGACGATGCCCTGCGCAAGCAGCGCCGTGCCACCCGACGCTTCCAGTGCGGCGCCGAGCGGGATCATCGAGCCGAGAAGGACGATCACTGGCCATTCGATGGTCGTGTAGAGTTCGCGTAGCGGCACGATGTTAAGCAGCACCATGGCAATGCAGGCGCCGGCGAGTGCGATCGGCAGATAAACCACGCCGGTTGAGGCAAGCGCGATCGCTGCCGCGAAAATCACGCAAGACAACGCAGCGAGACGGCGATCGATCACCTGCAGCCCACGCTCCGCGAGCGGCAGACCACCGACCCATTCCGCGATCTCCGGGAGCCGCTCGCTCGGCCCGAGCAGCAGGAGAATGTCTCCCGCCTCGATCGTCAATTTGCGAACGCGCTCCTGGATCGGTCGACCGTGGCGCGAGACACCGAGGAGCGTAACGCCGTAGCGGTTGAGGATACGCATGCCGAGCGCGGAGCGCCCCTCGATCCGCGCACCGCTCGGTACTACGACCTCCAGCAGGGAGAGATCGGAGCCTGAGATCTGTCCCTCGTATTTGTCGGCGCCGGCGTATTGCAAACCGTTGTCGCCGACGAAGCTGTCGATCGCCGGCGCAAGCGCTTTCAGGATCAGTACATCACCGCGGCGAACTTCCTGACGGCGGGCCTGGCCGGGGAGTTTTTTTCCGCGTCTCACAAGCCCGACGATCGCCACGTCGGCTGCCTCGGCCATATCGTCGAGGTCGCGGACCTGGTTGCCGATCAGCTTCGAGTTTTCGCCGACGGTGACTTCGGCGATGTAGGCGTCGAGCGTGAAGAGTTCAGCGGTCGGGCTGCGTTCGGTGCGCTGCGTCGGGATCAGTCGCCACCCGATGAACGCGACAAAGGCAACGCCGACCACCGCGCAGACGATACCGACGGGCGTGAAGTCGAACATCCCGAACGGCGCGAGCGTGCCGGAACAGCCGCTTGCTGCACCCTCCGCGACGTCGCAGGGCAGGCTGCCACGGTAGCTTGCGATGATGATGTTCGGCGGCGTGCCGATCAGTGTGACGAGACCACCGAGGATCGTCGCAAAGGAAAGCGGCATCAGTGTCAGCGCAGCGGAGCGTTTGGCTTTCTCGGCAGCCTGGATGTCGATCGGCATGAGGAGCGCGAGCGCGCCGACGTTGTTCATGACCGCGGAAAGCGCCGCCCCCACGCCGGCCATAACGGAAATGTGCGCCCAGAGCGCACGACTCGCATCCACGACATACTTGGCGATCAGCTCGATCGCGCCGGCGTTTGACAGGCCGCGGCTGACGATCAGAACAAGCGCGATGATCACCGTCGCGGGATGCCCGAAGCCGGAGAACGCCGCGTCCCCTTCCACCACGCCGAGCACCACCGCAACGACCAGTGCACTGAAGGCCACGAGGTCGTAACGGAAGCGGCCCCAGATCAGCATGCCGAAGACCGCAATCAGCAGCGCGAAGAGGATAATCTGGTCCGTCGTCATCGAGAAACCGTGAGGGTGAGAGCGAGGCGGCGGCCCTCGCCATACCCCATCACGCAGGGCGGCACATCCCGCAGAAGCACAGCTGCAGACCAGCTACTCGATGGCGTCTGCCTTCCGTGGACGCGCGGCGGCAGCGAAGAAGTCCATTACGAGCGCTGACCAGCCGGGCGGAATTTCGTGGCCGCGCGGATGGAGGCAGAAGGCGATACGGCGCTCGCCGGCACAGCTGGACCAGCGGCGGCA
>JBCBJG010000182.1:0-6905 GCA_038523655.1 Pseudomonadota bacterium
ACCGGCGGCTCGATCGGCATCGGCTTCGCGGTGCCCGCCGCCATCGCCTCGAACGTCGTCGACCAGCTCCAGCAGTTCGGCGAGACCCGGCGCGGCTGGCTTGGCGTGCGCATCCAGACCGTGAACGAGGAGATCGCCGAAAGCCTCGGGCTATCGCGGGCCCGCGGCGCACTGATCGCGGATGTTACGCGCGGGGGGCCGGCCGCGAAGGGCGGGCTCAAGGCGGGCGACGTGATCCTTTCGTTCGACGGGCGCGATGTGGAGAATATGCGCGGGCTGCCGCGGATCGTGGCGCGCACACCTGTTGGCAAAGAAGTGGACGTCCAGGTGTTGCGCGACGGCAAGGAGCAGACGCTGCAGCTCACGATCGCGCGGCTGACGGAGGGTGCGTCCGGCGATGCGACGACCGAGGAAAATGCGGCGCCTGCGAAGCCCGAGGAACCAGAAAAGCGCAGCGAGTTGCTCGGCCTCGTGGTCACGGAACTCGACGACGCGTCGCGGAAAAAATTCCGGATTGCCGACGACGTCAATGGCGTGCTGGTGCTCGAAGTCGACCCGGAAAGCGTGGCCGCGCGCAAGAACATTTCGCCCGGTGACGTAATCCTCGAGGTGACGCAGAAGGAGGTCGGCAACCCAGGTGAGATCACCGACAGGGTCGCTGAGATCCGGTCATCGGGACGAAAATCCGCGCTGCTTCTCGTCTCGAGCAGCAAGGGCGAATTGCGGTTCGTCGCGTTGCCGCTCGGGGACGAATAACGGCGTCATTGCCGGGGAGCGCACAAGCGCTCATTGACCTGGGTATCAAGCTGCCGCGGGGGTGACGACCTCGGCTTCGCGGTAGCCCTGCAGGTAGAGCAAGGCATCGAGGCCAGAGTGGTCGATCCGGACGTTTGCCTCACGGGCGACCGCCGGCTTGGCGTTGAAGGCCACGCCAATCCCGCCGAGCTCCGTCGCGGCCTTGAGCATGGCGAGGTCGTTCGCTCCGTCCCCCACGCAGACAGCGTCGCCGATCGAAACTCCACGGTCGGCGGCAATCGCTTCGAGCGCGGTCCGTTTTGCTTCACGCCCGAGGATCGGCGGAATAACATCTCCGGTCAGACGGCCGTCCGCAATGTCGATCCGGTTCGCCTGGACGTGATCGAACCCGAGCGCTGTGCCGACCGGTTCCGCAAAATACGTGAAGCCGCCGGAGACGAGCGCGCAGAAAGCTCCATGCGCGCGCATGGTCGCGACGAGGGCGCGGGCGCCGGGCATGATGGTGAGGCCAGTGTCTCGGAGCTGCGCGAGGACGCCCTCATCCAGGCCGGCAAGCAAGCCGACCCGCTCCCTCAACGCTGCCTCAAAAGAGATCTCCGCGTTCATCGCCCGCTGTGTGATATCGGCGATTTTTTCTCCGATGCCTAATGCGGCAGCGAGTTCGTCGAGGCATTCCTCCTTGATGACCGTCGATTCCATATCGGCGATGAGTAGCTTTTTTCTCCGTGCAGTAGTCGAGACGAGATTGCAGTCGATCTGTTCTGCCGCCGCGATTTCACGGAGGGCGACAAGCTGTTCGCTCGATATTGCATCCCGCCCGCACGGGACTTCCCACGCCAGACCCGCCCGCAAGACTTTCGCGCCGCCCGTCGGCGCGAGGCCCGCTCGCGTGCACCACGCGCTGATATCGCTCAACGCGAGCGACGGGGCTTCGCACGCGCGGGAGAGAACGACGACGCTACCGGTCGGCTCGGGTGATCGTATCTGGGTCATTGCGCGCACATGAGGGACGTGAATGTGTGCCCCAATACCACGACGTCTGCGGCCGCACAGCGCGAACGCTTATTGGAGCTTTTCACGCGATATGCGGTCACCTCGGCGGGCGGCGCTTTACATGCGCGCTGCGTAGGTCGCGGTCTTAGACGAAGTAGCGGCGGGTAAGTGATCCGACGTTCGGTGCTCACCCGGCGCTTAGCACTAGGTCCGGCAGCGGCCGCCGAATGCGCTAGGGGCGATGAATGAATGTAACCCGCGGCCGACCTCAGTAATGGCTCGTCCGCTGCTTGCACCGCTACTTCGTGACAACAACTTGTGTCCGACAAGTCGCCGCATCGAAAACGTGATCTTCGCAAACCACGGCGTAATGCTTAAGAGGGCCCGGCCAGTCGTCACTTGCCCGTGTTCCACGTCTAACAAACTCGAGAAAGGCAAATGTTTCGTAAGTTATCAGACTATTGCAATAATCATCGCTCTCTATTGAATCACAGTTACCTTCCCTCGAAGAATACATTAGTTGTCGGTTGCGGGGATTGGGTCGCCCGCCACTCTAACAATGCTTGCGCCGTCAGCACCTGGACGGATGTATGGTTCGCCTAAGCCTGCCGAAGGCCAAGCGCGCGCCTTATTCTGACGAAGACAAAGGTCGCGCCTTCTCCTGCTTGCAAGATCGACAACTTGGTCCTCAGACATTCTTCCTGAGGAATGGTCAGAGTTTTCCAACCATGATCTACTGTTGTTGTGATAGGCATCTTTTAATTGCCGGCCGCTCTGCAGTTATATCAAAATATTTTCGGATAGCAGGAAAGTCCTGCAATAACTCGTTCGGCGGCGCGAACACGTAACCAGCATTACCATGTATAAATCGGCGAGGCTGAAACGAGCACCAAGATGATAGGGGCCATGGGCGTGGAGATGCCTATCAACATGCCGCCAGCTGTCGACAAGATTTTTGATTGACACGCCCCAGATTTTCCGCGCGTCTGACGGATCAGGAGAGTATCGCTTTGCATAATAGCATTGCTTGTAGATCTCTCGAATCGTATTTGAGAGGTAGAATTACGATTGCAGGAAAAGCCCGCGAGATGGGTCTGTCACCGCGGGTGAAAGATGATCGACGCGATGGAGGTCTGACAGAGATAGGTAGATCGCGGCGGCTTCACAAATCACGCGACCATTGGGAAAGACAAGCGAAGGCACTTTGCCAAGCGAATTGACTGCAAGATATGCCGGCTCCCAATTTATGCCGGCTGCTATATCGATCTCAACCAATTCATAATCGCGCCCCGCTTCTTCGAGGACGGCGTGAACTGAGAAGCTGGCAGTTCCTTTTGACCAGAATGCTTTTTACATTCTGGGTACCGCCCCGCGTTGTGTAGCCGGATGCCTTGCAATCGTGAAACCTCACGCTCACCCCAGAGCCCGCTCCAGCACCGCGTGGTAAATACCGTCCACCAAGCGATCACCGTCGTTGCCGGCTGCGTCGGAGAGATGCTCTAGCATGACGCCGGAGTTAATCTCTAGCACGGCCGTCTCGTCCTCCAGGACCGCGATGTCCACGGAGCCGAAGCGCAGACCAGTGCGTGCAGCGGCGGCGCGGGCAAGGTCGAGGGCATCGGCGATTTCGGGGTCGCCCACGTCCAGCCGTCTCGGCGTTGCGCCTTTGCCAAGATTGTGGCGCCACTGAACGGTGATGATCTCGCCGTCATCAGGCACGTGCGTCGCGGGGTGGATGCGCGCAACTTCTTCGATGATCTCGCCGTTGACGCCATCCGGTAGCGCGAGTTTGCGCACGAGTTCCGCGACCGTCTCGGTGCCATTGCCGATGATTGCTGGGCGATCCTTGGCGTAAGCGAGCTGGGGCGCCCCATCGAGTAGGATGAAACGTAGCTCCACGCGAATATCGCGGTAGGGCGAGAGCGCCAGGCTGCGCGCCGTCTGCCAGATCGTGGTGGCGGCCTGCTCTAGCTCACGCTCGCTGCGCGCTCGAAGCACCTCGCGCCCGCCCGTCCCCTCGTTGTCTTTCAGAACCGCATCGCCGCCCGCCTCCTCGAACGCTGCGATCAGCCCGCGCCAGTTCCCGTCGAGCGCGACGAAATCGAGCCAGCGCGGATGGAGGAAAAGTCGGTGCGGGATCGCCGGGATGCCGTGCGCGTCCAGTACCTCGAACGTCGCCGCCTTGTCGTTACATAGCCGGTGCGTGGTGGATGCGTTGAGGCCGAGATCGTAGCCGAAGACGTGGTGGGAGCGACCGTCCCGACTGAGTGAGATGATCCAGTCGTGGGAATGTGTAGTGATCGTGTAGCCGTGCGCCTCGCCATAGCGGCGCACGCTGGCCACCAGCTTGCGGTCGAGATTGTTGATCATGCGGGGATCGCCGTCGGTGGGCTGCAGTGAGGCGCGGCGCGCACGTGGCCGCCGTTAATACAGGAGCGCCGCAAGATAACTGGCGCCGACGCAGACTTATTTTTTGCGAAACGCGTCGAGTTCGACGATCTCAGCCGATTGGCTGGGTGCGGCCGCGTCCTCGCCATTCACGGCGGCGTCGGCCGGCGTGTCGTCAAGCGCGTGCGCACTTTCGGTATTGTCCTGCGTCGCCGCCTCAGCGATTGGCTGGGGGGCTCCCTCTTCATCCGTATCACCCGCGCCGACGAACTCGACGATGGCCGGCGCGGCGCGACCGTTGGCGCCGGCTGGACCGTTCGACGGCTCGAACTGTAGGCCGTAGGGCACGCTCGGATCGAAGAACACTTTGATGGCGCGGTAGGGCACGCCGAGCAGCTCGGGAATGCTGTCGAAGGTGAGCTTCACCTCGAAGCGGTCATCCTCGACCTTCAGGTCCCAGAAGCGGTGCTGCAGGACGATCGTCATTTCGTCCGGGTACTGTTCGCGCAGACGCTTCGAGAGCGTCACGCCCGGCGCGCGCGTGTCGAACGCGATATAGAAATGATGATCGCCCGGAATGCCCTCGTTCAGCACCAGCTCGAGCACACCCTTCACGACGCCGCGCAGCGCTTCCTGCGCCAAGCCGTCATAGTCGATCAACTTGTCCGCCATTACCCGCGCGTGATGCCTCTCGGATTCCGCTCGTTTGCCGTCGCCGTCATCACAAACACAATGAGGGAGGACTGCGCAAGGTTGCAGCAGCCGCAATGCCGCAGCGGCACTGCGATCGTCGACCAGTTGGCAGGCGGGTTGCGGACAACTAGCCGTAATCGAGCGCGCACGAACGCAGGGCCGATCAATGTGCAAAACGGAGAGAAATGGAGGGCTTCTGTTGCCCGGTGCCCTCCAGACCGCGCCTGACAGCGGCTAGGCTATCAGGAGTTTCTTTCGAAGGTCTCGCACTGCTTACGCAGCGAGAGCGCCCTCAGCATAGTTGTCGTTTGCAACTATTGAGATGGCCCGATAACGGCGGAACCATGCCGAGCGAAAACAATCCCTTTACGCCCTCGTCGATCCTGTTTCGCCCCCATCAACTGCTCTCGACCTCTCCCTTACCAAGGGAGTGCTCTACTGGTGCCGGCCGAGGGCACTTGGTGGAGGCGCCGGGTACCGCCCCCGGGTCCGAATGGTTTATTGCGGACGTCTTTTATCGCCATAGTCGGCAAGCCGACGCCACACACATAGGCGTTTTCGGGTAGGCATCCAAGGGGCGCTGCGGGTTGGCAGGGTCAGGCCGCGTTGCCGCGCATGGTGCATTGCCGCGGATCAGGTCGTGCCGGACGTCTCAATGTAGATGGTGTCGCCGCAGTGTTTGCAGTGCGTCGCGTCGGTGTCGTGGCGCTTCAAGCCGCAGGTTTCGCAACAATGGCGCACCTTCGTCGGGCGGAAAATCGTCTGCAGCAGCCGCAGGAATAGCGCGATCCCGACGATCATGATGATGACCGCCAGCAGGTGGCCAAGATCGCCGACCAGCGTGATGTCGCCGAAGCCGGTCGTCGTCAGCGTGGCGACGGTAAAGTAGAGCGCGTCGATGAAGCTGTTGATGCTGTCGTTCACGCGGTTCTGCAGAACGTAGACGACCGCGGAGAACGCAAAGACGAAGACGAACAGGTTCACCGAACTCTGGATCAGGTCCTCTTGCTCGCGGAACCAGGTATAGCGACCGCGCAGATCGCGCAGTACACTGAATGATCGCAAAAGCCCGAGCGCGCGCAGGACGCGAAGGAACACCAGGCTCTCGAAGACGAGTGGCAGAAGCAGCGAGAAGACAATCGCGATATCGAGCCACGTCGTGAACTTCGTGAAAAATGCCTGGCGGTTGACCGCAATCCAGAGCCGCGCGACGAGGTCTAGCGCGATGACGGCAGCGATTGCCAATTCCAGTGGGACGAAAATCTGCGGATCGTCGACCAGCGTCATGGCGACGAAGTAGATCAGCGTAAGCACGTCGAACACGAGTAGCGACAGCCGGAAACGGCGAGATCGTGCGCTGGCACCGACGTAGAGAGACCGCACCGTCTGCTTCAGTGACTTGCGGGACTTGTCGGCCGGTTGCGCGGTGGTGACAGCCATCCTAAGTCGCCTTGTGTAGCGTCGCGGGTTTGGTTGTGGCGGCCCGGTCGCCCGTGCAGCGCGGCGCGCTTGGCACCGATCCAGCCGCGGTGCGGAGAGCACGCGCACCTTTGCTTGCCGGCGTTCATCACACACGCCTATCGGAGAATGTCGAACCGTCATGCGTCCAACTGGTTCCGCGCAGACTGGCAAGGCGGTCCAACATGACGGACCGATCGACCAGAGCGATGCGCGCGGTCCGTTCGATCTGATTGGCGACGTGCACGGCTGCATCGATGAACTCGATGCTCTGTTGACCAAGCTTGGCTATGCGCACAGGCGCGCCGAGGGCGCCTGGGCCCATCCAGAGGGGCGACAGGCGATATTCGTCGGGGATCTCGCCGATCGTGGCCCGTCGAACCTCGCCTGCATCCGTCGGGTGATGGCGATGTGCGCGGCCGGAAGCGGCGCCATGGTCATCGGTAATCATGACGCGAAGCTCGCGCGATGGCTGGCGGGGCGCAACGTCACGATCTCGCACGGCCTCGAGCGCACCGTGGCGGAGCTCGAGCAGGTCGACGTCGCCACGCGCGCGGAAATTGCGGCGTTCTTCGCATGCCTGCCGCATCACCTCGTGCTCGACGGCGGTCGGCTCG
>JBCBJG010000183.1:0-6879 GCA_038523655.1 Pseudomonadota bacterium
TGTTCTCCGCCACGCGCTGACACGAAGCCGTCGGGGAGCTTTTCCCTGCTGGCGTGGCTGACACCGCCGCTGCTGGGCCAAAGAAAGTGTTCGCTCTTAAGACCGCCCAACCGCCGCGGATCAGGCGAACCAGACACGAAGACGCAGTTTCAAGACCGGGCCATCGCGCCCGGTCTTTTTTGTTTGGGCAAGGCACAGCAACCTCTCGAGGTTCGTCAGGGCGTTGATACCCGCACGGGGAGCCTTGTTCGCCGCAAGTCACGCGCCTAGTGTCCGGCGCCGTAAGGGTGGTCTCACAAGCCATCCGCGCTGCGCACTCACCTCGCTGCCGAACGGAGCCTCCGATGGCGTTTCTCGCTGAAACACTCGCCCGCGTAAAACCCTCTCCGACCATTGCCGTGAGCCAAAAGGCGCGAGAGCTTAAGGCCGCCGGCCGCGACGTGATCGGCCTCGGCGCGGGCGAGCCAGATTTCGATACGCCGGATAACGTGAAAGATGCCGCCATCGAGGCGATCCGCCAGGGCGACACAAAATATACGGCCGTCGACGGCACACCCGAACTCAAGGCGGCGATTTCGGCCAAATTCAAGCGCGAGAACGGGCTCGATTATTCTCCGGCTGAGATCACCGTCGGCACGGGCGGCAAGCAGGTGCTCTACAACGCGCTCGCCGCCACGCTGAACCCGGGCGACGAGGTGATTATCCCCGCCCCGTACTGGGTTTCTTATCCAGACATGGTGCTGCTGGCGGGTGGCACACCGGTGCCGGTCGAGACCTCGCCGGACAACAGCTTCAAGCTGACCGCCGACGCACTCGAAGCGGCGATCACCCCGAAGACGAAATGGCTGATCTTCAACGCCCCATCTAATCCGACTGGCGCGGCTTACACCGCGGACGAGTTGCGCGCCGTCACCGACGTGCTGATGCGTCACGAGCACGTCTGGCTGCTATCCGACGACATGTACGAACACCTTGTCTACGGCGACTATCAGTTCGCGACCCCGGTCGAAGTCGAGCCTGCGCTCAAGTCCCGGGCGCTGACGATGAACGGGGTCTCGAAAGCTTACGCGATGACCGGTTGGCGGATCGGCTACGCAGGCGGTCCGGAAAAGCTCATTGCCGCCATGCGGAAACTGCAGTCACAGTCGACGTCGAACCCCTCGTCGATCAGCCAGGCTGCCGCCGTCGAGGCGCTCAGCGGACCGCAGGACTTTATCCCCGAACGTGCCGCCGCCTTCCACAAGCGACGCGATCTGGTGGTCTCGATGCTGAACCAGGCGAACGGCATCGATTGCCTCACACCGGAGGGCGCGTTCTACGTCTATCCGTCCTGTGCCGGCTGCATCGGCAAATCGACCCCGGCCGGCGCGAAGATCGACGACGATGAGGCCTTCGTGACGGCGTTGCTCGAGGAAGAGGGCGTTGCCGTCGTTCAAGGCGCCGCGTTTGGGCTGTCGCCGTTCTTCCGCATCTCCTACGCGACATCGACGGAAGCCCTCGAGGAAGCTTGCACGCGCATTCAGCGGTTCTGCGGAAACCTTTCGTGAGCGACACGGCGACTTCGTCCGCTCTGCCGCCCGAGACCGATGTCGTCGTCATCGGCGGCGGCATCGCCGGGTGTTCTACCGCGTTCCATCTCGCTGCCGATCACGGCGTCGAAACCGTCCTGCTCGAACAGAACAGCCTCACGTCGGGCAGCACATGGCATGCGGCAGGCCTCGTCGGTCAGCTGCGTTCTTCTTCCGGTGTCACCGAGCTGCTGAAAAACTCCGTCGCGCTGTATCGCGATCTGTCGAACCTCACCGGACTGGAGACGGGCTGGAAAATGAGTGGGTGTCTGCGCCTCGCATGCTGCGACGCGCGGATGGCCGAGTACCGCGAGGCGGCCGAGCGAGCCGCCGCGTTCGGTATGGACATGCACCTGTTATCGTCCACCGAAGCGCAGGCGATGATCCCGCTGCTCGATGTCTCCGATTGTGTGGGTGCGAGCTTCCTGCCGAGCGACGGCCAGGCCAACCCATCGGACATCACGATGTCGCTGGCCAAAGGCGCGCGCGATGCCGGCGCAGAGCTCATGGAGGGTGTGCGCGTCACCGGGCTCACGCGGGATGGAGATACCATCCACGCACTGGAGACCACCGCCGGAACCATCCGCTGTCGCCGTCTCGTGCTGTGCGCGGGCATGTGGACGCGGCAACTGGCGGCGCTCGCCGGCATCGATGTGCCGCTGCATCCGGTCAAGCATCAGTATGTGGTCACCGAGCCGATCGAGGGCGTGGCCGCCGACATGCCAAGCATTCGCGATCCCGACCGGCGAACCTATTTCAAGGAGGAAGTCGGTGGCCTCGCGTTCGGTGGTTACGAGCCCGACCCGCAGATCTGGGCGCCCGATACCGTGCCGCACGATTTTGCGTTTTCGCTGTTCGATGACGACTGGGAACACTTCGAACAACACACCGAGAATGCCGTCGCGCGCATTCCCGCCCTCGCCGATGCCGGGATCAAGCAGATGGTGCACGGCGCGGAGAGTTTTACGCCGGATGGATATTTTCTCCTGGGCCCGGCCGAGGCGGTGGACAACGTCTTCATTGCGGCAGGGTTCAACGCCTTCGGCATCGCGGCAGGCGGCGGTGCCGGTTGGGCGCTCGCGCGCTGGATCGTCGACGGCATCCCGCCACTCGACCTCGCGCCCGTCTCGGCCGATCGCTTCGGTGATCGTTACGCCGACGTTGATCAGCTCCGAAGCGATACGCTGCGG
This sequence comes from Pseudomonadota bacterium, assembly GCA_038523655.1. Classification (GTDB taxonomy): domain Bacteria; phylum Pseudomonadota; class Alphaproteobacteria; order Rhizobiales; family CALHAX01; genus CALHAX01. Next base: position 2,759 of record JBCBJG010000183.1, read on the forward strand.
TTCTATGCCGACCACTACGCCTTGCGTGCGGCTGCCGCCTGAGCGCGTTGGTCGTGCTGTCTGAAGTCTGTTGCCCCCGGACGGCCGTCGCTGTGCCAAGCCCACCCACGATGGCAGCGCGTATGCGCTTCGTCAGGCTCGACGTGCCCTAGATCCTCTCGTCCTCGATCAACTGCTTGATCTTGCGCACCTGCCACCGTTCGACGAACCGCGGCATCGCGCCGAACACGGCACAGGCGTGCGCGAGCAACCCGAGGCCCCAGATGAGTGAGGGAAACTGCGCCCACCACTCCGGGCTCGCGTGGAAATTGATCGCGATCATCAAGGGCACAGACACCGCGTAGATAAAGGCGTGGAAATAGAACGCCGTCAGGTCCGCGACCCGCTGCTTGGCCCGTCGCAGTTTCTGCCGTTCGTACATCGTCCGGCCTTGTGAAAACTGGCTGCGTTCGCCGCTGGCGCGATGGCGCCGCGTGCGCTGATCTGGCCATAGCATGACCCCTCTGACAAGGCCTCACCAAGGCAATCGCCATACGGCTTCCCGCATGGTTTCGGTTAACGGATCTGCCCGTTGATCAGGTCCAACCCGTCGCTTGGTTGGCCGTGCGCCGCGAGGAACGTCGCAGCGTCTGGCCACGGCATTCGCGCTTTGTCTGCGCCCGGAGCCCGTGCTTTGTGCGCGACGGCGACCCAGCCGACCGGCAGGGTCGTGGCCTCGTCCGGCGGTCGATCGAGCAACCGCAGGGCCGCCCAGGTGATCAGCCGGGATAACTCGTACAGTCCCCTGCGCGCCACACGCACGGCAGTCCCGCGCCCCGCGACGGTCTCCGGCGCACCAAGCGCATTCAGATAGATGAATTGACCCGTATGGATCGACGAACTCGCCGGCCGGACGGTCCACTCGGCAAAGCCCGCATGGCGAAAGTATCGCTCCAGACCGTATCGAGTCGGCCGTTGAAAATCGTAGGGGATTTCGTGCTCCGGGTAGGCGAACGGGACGTTCACAAAAATCTGCCCTCCGGGCCGCAGCACCCGGTGCGCCTCGGCGAAAAAGGCGTCGGGATACTCGAGATGTTCAAGCGCACTCGTTGAGAGCACGGCATCAAGACAGCCGTCCGCGAGGGGGATCGTCCGCACGTCGGCAAGGATGTCGTAGCGCGCGATGCCTTTGTTCGCGGCCCCGGCGACTGGGTGCTCCTGCGCGATGTAGGTCGCGTCGGTGAAAAAGGGGCGATAGCGCTGATGCCCGGCGCCGGCATCGAGGAGGACACCTCCGCGGGCTGCCTCGGCGGCCGCGCACAACAGGTCGAACACGATGTCCTGCTGTTGGCCGCGGCCCCACCCGAGATCTTCCTCGAAGTAGCGGCGCAAGGCATCCCGACCAGCCGTTTCATCGTGCACGCCCTCTCTCCTCTCACCGACGTCGTCCACCGCTTGGCCGTCCACAACACGGGCGACCGGTCATCGACCGCGTTGCAGTGAGCCGGCACTCGCCGCGCAACGTAATCTTGTGCAGCGGCCTGTGCGCGATGTTGCTGCCGCGCGCTGCGCGGCTGATATACACCTATCGCCGCTGCGCCCGGCCACGCTTCACGGGCTCTCCACAGGGTGAGGGCCCGTGCGCCGCGCGAAATGCGTCGTCGCCGCCGTCACGATCAAGGATTTCCGATGAGAACCAGCAAGTCGACGACGACGCGGGGCGGCGCGGCACGCACGGTAGCGAAGTCTGCGACGAAAGAAGCGACGCGAAAATCACCGGCGAAGAAGCCCGCGACGCGCACGAAGAAATCGACGGCAAAGGCGCCCGCGGCAGCATCGGCCGACCCGTCAAAGTCGATCGTCGTGCGCGGCGCCCGCGAACACAATCTGAAGAACGTCGACCTCGTTCTCCCGCGCGACAGCCTGATCGTTTTCACCGGGCTCTCGGGCTCGGGTAAATCCTCGCTCGCCTTCGATACGATCTACGCGGAAGGCCAGCGCCGCTACGTCGAGAGCCTCTCCGCCTACGCCCGCCAGTTCCTCGAAATGATGCAGAAGCCCGACGTCGACCAGATCGACGGTCTCTCACCTGCCATCTCGATCGAACAGAAAACCACCAGCCGCAATCCCCGATCGACCGTCGGCACCGTCACCGAAATCTACGACTACATGCGGCTGCTGTTCGCGCGCGTTGGCGTGCCGTATTCGCCCGCGACGGGCCTGCCGATCGAGAGCCAGACGATCAGCCAGATGGTCGACCGCGTACTCGAGCAAGAGGAGGGGACGCGACTTTACCTCCTCGCTCCGATCGTACGGGGGCGTAAGGGAGAATATCGCAAGGAACTGGCCGAGCTTCAAAAGAAGGGCTTTCAGCGCGTCAAGATCGACGGCACGTTCCACGAGATCCCGGAAGCGCCCGCGCTCGACAAGAAATACAAGCACGACATCGATGTGGTCGTGGACCGGGTCGTGGTGCGATCCGATATGGGCAACCGCCTCGCCGACAGCCTGGAGCAGGCGCTGGAACTGGCCGATGGCATCGCCTACGCCGAGTTTGCCGATCGGCCGATCGAGCGCAAGAAGTCCGACAAGAACAAGTCGAAGAACGAGACCCACGAGCGGCTGGTATTCTCGCAGCGGTTCGCCTGCCCGGTGTCCGGCTTCACGATCGACGAGATCGAGCCGCGGCTGTTTTCGTTCAACAATCCTTTCGGCGCCTGCCCGGCGTGTGATGGCCTCGGCACGGAATTACGATTCGAGCCCGATCTCGTGGTACCCGACCCGTCCCTGTCCTTGGCAAAGGGGGCCGTCCAGCCCTGGGCCCGCACCGGCAATACCTCCCCATACTACGAGCAGACGCTCCAGGCGCTCGCGCGTGCCTTCAAGGAGAAGATGACGACGCCCTGGCGCGATCTTCCCGGCGAGATGCAGAACGCCATCCTGTTCGGCACCGTCACGGACGTAAAGTTCATCTACGACGATGGCATCCGCAAATATCAGACGTCGAAGCCGTTCGAAGGTGTCGTGAACAATATCGAGCGGCGCTGGCGCGAGACGGATAGCGCCTGGGTCCGCGAAGAGCTTGCGCGCTACCAGTCCGACCACCCCTGCGAGGCGTGTGGCGGCTATCGGCTCAAGGACCAGGCGCTCGCCGTCAAACTCGACGGGCTACACATCGGCGAAGTTTCGCAGATGTCGATCCGCGCGGCCGGCGCATGGTTCGACCGCCTGCCGGAAAAGCTGTCGAAAAAGCAGAACACGATCGCCGGGCGCATTCTGAAGGAAATTCGCGAGCGGCTGAAATTCCTGAACGATGTCGGCCTGGATTATCTGACCCTGTCGCGGAACTCCGGCACGCTCTCCGGCGGCGAAAGCCAGCGCATCCGCCTCGCCTCGCAGATCGGCTCCGGCCTCACGGGCGTGCTCTATGTGCTCGACGAACCCTCGATCGGGCTGCATCAGCGGGACAATGAACGCCTGCTCGAGACGCTCAAGCATCTGCGTGACCTCGGCAACACGGTGATCGTGGTCGAGCATGACGAAGACGCGATCCTGACCGCCGATCATGTGGTCGACATTGGCCCGAAAGCTGGCGTGCACGGCGGCACGGTGGTGGCCTCGGGCACGCCCGACGACATCAAGGCGGATGAAAAAAGCCTGACCGGGCAATATCTGACCGGCGCGCTGCAGGTTGCCGTGCCGCGCAATCGCCGCAAGCCCAAGGGCCGCTTCCTCGAAGTTATCGGCGCGCGCGCAAACAACCTCAAGTCGGTCGATGCGCAGATCCCGCTCGGTCTATTGACCTGCGTGACCGGCGTGTCGGGCGGAGGAAAATCCACGCTGCTGATCGAGACGATCTACAAGGGCGTCGCTCGGCGAATTTCAACGCGGAGGGAAAATCCCGGCGCCCATGACCGCCTCGAGGGCGTCGAGCATCTCGACAAGATCATCGACATCGACCAGTCGCCGATCGGGCGCACGCCCCGCTCCAACCCCGCGACCTACACCGGCGCCTTCACGCCGATCCGCGACTGGTTCACCAGCCTGCCCGAGGCCAAGGCGCGCGGCTACAAACCCGGCCGGTTCTCGTTCAACGTGAAGGGTGGGCGCTGCGAAGCCTGCCAGGGCGACGGCGTCATCAA
>JBCBJG010000184.1:0-6742 GCA_038523655.1 Pseudomonadota bacterium
AGCCCCCCCCCCCCCACAAGCTTGAAAGACAACCGGCCGTCCTGATCGGTACCTGGACATCGGTGGTGTCACGAGCGCGCTGGCTACATGCCTGCTGTCACATCTGGCCTGGCAGCGGTTTCACTTGGCCTCACGGATGGTGCCACGCTGGTCTGGGCCAAGCGGCGCTTGTAGTGCTAGGAAAGAGACGTCTTCACATCGCAGAATGCGCCGTGCCGTGAGCGCGGCACGAAAGTCGGACAGGGAGCTGACGATGCTGATCGGCGTGCCAAAAGAGATCAAGGTGCAGGAATATCGGGTCGGCATGACCCCGACGAGCGTGCGCGAGGCTGTCGCGCATGGTCACGACGTGCTCGTTGAACGCACGGCCGGCAATGGCATTGGGATGACCGCGGAAGACTATGAGGCCGCCGGTGCACGCATCGCCGATACGGCGGAGGAAATTTTTGCCGAAGCCGACATGATCGTGAAGGTCAAGGAGCCTCAGGCCAACGAGCGCAAGATGCTGCGCGAAGGTCAGGTGCTGTTCACTTACCTGCACCTGGCTCCCGATCCTGACCAGACCCGCGATCTGGTGGAGAGTGGCGCGACGTGCATCGCCTACGAGACTGTGACGCAACGCGCTGGCGGCCTGCCCCTTCTGGCACCGATGTCGGAAGTTGCCGGGCGGCTATCGATCCAGGCCGGCGCCTACTACCTCGAAAAAGCCCATGGCGGTCACGGCGTGCTGCTCGGCGGTGTGCCGGGTGTGGATCCGGCCAAGGTGGTGATCCTCGGCGGCGGAATGGTTGGCCGCCATGCCGCACACATCGCGATCGGCATGGGCGCCCACGTCTGGGTCGTCGACCGCAACGTCGATGTGCTGCGCGACCTCTGGCACCAGTTCGGCCGCACCGTGAACAGTGTGTACTCGACCCGCGACGCCATCGAGAAACACGTGACCGAAGCGGACCTCGTGATCGGCGGGGTGCTCATTCCGGGTGCCGCGGCGCCGAAGCTTGTGACCCGCGAACATATCACGGCAATGAAGCCCGGCTCTGTCGTCGTTGACGTTGCGATCGACCAGGGCGGTTGTTTCGAGACCTCGCGCGCGACCACCCATGACGACCCGGTCTATTCAGTCGACGACGTGATCCACTACTGCGTCGCGAACATGCCGGGTGCCGTCCCGAAGACCTCGACCTACGCGCTGAACAACGTGACACTGCCGTTCACCCTCGCGCTCGCCGACAAGGGATGGAAACGCGCGCTCGCCGAAGACCCGCACCTGATGGCGGGCCTCAATGTTCACGCCGGCAAGATCACGTACGAAGCCGTCGCGAACGACCTCGATTACACCTACGTCAACCCTGGCGATGCCATGGCCGCCTGACCTGGCGACGCTGGAAACTTCGACACATGTGCACAGTCGCCAACCCAGACCCTTCGCGGACTGACCCGGATGTCGAGACTGACTCGGGCGCCGCCCCGGTCGAACAGGGCTCCGGCAACGGACGGCTCGTCGAAGAAACTGACACCGCGATCATCTGGGAATGGTCATTTGAGCCGGGTCAGAACACCGGTTGGCATAGGCACCTGCGTGATTACGCCGTGGTCCCCCTGCTTGACGGTCGGGTCAGGATCACAGACAAAACCGGAACGCAAATCTCGGAAATGAGACGCGGCGTTCCTTATTTTCGGGAAAAGGGCGTCGAGCACGATGTCGCCAACGCGGGCGATGCTTTTTTCCGATTCATCGAAATCGAATTCAAGACCGGCGATAACGCCGCCGACGTCGCCACGCTGGCTGAACGGACTGACTGAGGAGGATCCCAGAATGACGAAGATGACGACCGAAGAGGCTTTCGTCAAAGTACTGCAAATGCACGGCATCGAGCATGCCTTCGGCATTATCGGTTCGGCCATGATGCCGATTTCAGACCTGTTCCCGCAGGCTGGCATCACGTTCTGGGACTGCGCCCACGAATGCAACGCCGGCATGATGGCTGACGGTTACACCCGCGCGACCGGCAAGATGTCGATGATGATTGCGCAGAATGGGCCGGGCATTACCAACTTCGTCACGCCCGTGAAGACGGCCTACTGGAACCATACACCGCTGCTCCTCGTCACGCCGCAGGCCGCGAACAAGACGATCGGGCAGGGCGGCTTCCAGGAAATCGAGCAGATGCGTCTGTTCGCCGACATGGTTTGCTACCAGGAAGAAGTGCGCGATCCGAGCCGAATGGCAGAAACGCTGAACCGGGTGATCGAGCAGGCCTGGCGCGGGAGTGCCCCGGCGCAGATCAACATCCCGCGGGATTACTGGACGCAGGTCATCGACATCGCGCTGCCGCAGGTCGTGAAATTCGAGCGTCCTTCGGGCGGCGAAGGCGCGATCGCGGAGGCAGCCAAGCTGCTGAGCGAAGCCAAGTTCCCGGTGATCCTGAATGGTGCGGGCGTCGTGCTCGCAGGCGGTATCGAGGCATCGGCTCGTCTCGCAGAAAAGCTATCCGCGCCAGTCGCCTGTAATTACCAGCACAACGACGCGTTCCCTGGCTCGCACCCGCTTTCCGTCGGCCCGCTCGGCTACAACGGCTCGAAAGCGGCGATGGAGCTGATCTCGAAGGCCGATGTGGTGCTTGCCCTCGGCACGCGGTTGAACCCGTTCTCGACGCTTCCGGGCTACGGCATCGACTACTGGCCGAAAGATGCAAAGCTCATCCAGGTCGACATCAACGCGGACCGCATCGGCCTGACCAAGCCGGTCCAGGTCGGCATCATTGGCGATGCGAAGAAAGTTGCCGAGCAGCTTGCAGAGCAAGTCACCACGAGCGGTGACAAGGAACGCGAAGCTGAGATCCACCAGACGCGTTCGGCATGGCTCCAGACGCTGTCGTCGATGGATCACGAGGACGACGATCCAGGCACCAACTGGAACGAACGTGCCCGCGTGGCAAAGCCGAAATGGATGAGCCCGCGCATGGCGTGGCGCGCGATCCAGAGTGCAATGCCGAAAGAGGCGATTATCTCCTCCGACATCGGCAACAACTGCGCGATCGGCAACGCCTATCCAACGTTCGAGGAAGGCCGCAAATATCTCTCCCCAGGTCTGTTCGGCCCGTGCGGTTATGGCTTCCCCGCAATCGTCGGCGCCAAGATCGGCAACCCGGACACCCCGGTGATTGGTTTTGCGGGCGACGGTGCCTTTGGCATCTCCATGAACGAGATGACCGCTGTTGGCCGTGGCGACTGGCCGCCGATCACCATGGTGATCTTCCGGAATTACCAGTGGGGCGCGGAAAAGCGGAACACCACGCTCTGGTTCGAAGACAACTTCGTCGGCACCGAGCTTGACGAGGAAGTCACGTACGCGGGCATTGCAAAAGCCTGCGGCATGGAAGGCAAGCAGGTTCGTACGATGGAAGAGCTGACCGCTGCGCTTTCCCAGGCGATCGATGCGCAGATGAACGAGGGTAAGACCGTCTTCATCGAAGCGCTGCTGAACCAGGAGCTCGGTGAGCCGTTCCGTCGTGACGCGATGAAGAAGCCGGTCGCCGTCGCTGGCATCTCGCGCGAGGACATGCGCCCGCAGAAAGTTGCCTGATCTGGCGCGGGAGATCGTGAGCGGCCACCCGGTCGGCACATGATCAACGAACTGACGATGGGCGGCCTGCTGGTCTCAGCGGCCGCCCTTTTTGTTGGTGGCTTTGCCCGCGGTCTGACCGGTTTCGGCAACGCCGCGATCATCGTCACGTCTCTGACCTTTTTTCTCCCACCGCAGCAGGTCGTGCCGCTCGCGATTGCGCTCGAAGTGATTGCCGGGCTGATGCTGCTTCCCTCGACCACCGGCGCGATCCACACTTCGACGCTTCGCACCCTCCTGCTGGGGGCAGCACTTGCGACGCCTTTCGGTGTTTTGACCCTCGAGCTGGTCGACGCTGATATCCTCCGCGGTGGGATTCTCCTTGGCATCTTGGCAGTGAGCGTGATGCTGATATACGGCATCACCCTGCCGGTCCCCCCGGGGGCTGGCCCTACCTTTGCCGCCGGCACCGTGTCGGGTTTCGGCAACGGAGCAGCCGGGCTGTCGGGCCTCCCGGTGGCTCTCTTTCTCTCCGCGCGACGTGATGAGATCGCCTCACTGAGGGCAACCGTGAGCATCTACATCGTGCTCATCGGAATGCTCACCCTCGCGTTCCTTACCTTGCGCGGGTTGGTCCGTGCTGACACGCTGTGGGCGACGGGGGCAGCGCTGCCGCCCATGCTCGCCGGGCTGTTGCTCGGCCGACGGAGTTTTAATCGAATATCACCGGCTACGTTTCGCAACGCCGTTCTGCTACTTCTCTGCCTCGCATCCGTGCTCGGCCTGTTACCGCTGCTCTGACGACCGGCCGCCGTCTGACGGACTGTATCGGAGATGCAGATGGGCTCTGAGCACTTGCACATAACCAACGGTGACAGCGCGGCAGGTTTGCTGTGGGAAGCTGGTGTCGCCGGCGACGTGCTCGCGTGGCGTGATCCGATGCACCACGGCCCCTTTCCGCTCGATGCAACCCCTTCGCAGCTCAACCGGCTCCGCGGAGATTATTTGAGCATGCCGGGCATCGCGGCGGCGGCGATCACGGCGGACTTTAACGCCCGTGACGCAGCTGTGAAGGAGGCAGTTCGGATCGGGATACCGATCACCCTCTGGTTCGAGCACGACCTGCTGGATCAGCTACAACTCGTGCAGGTCCTCGACATGCTCGGCACGTCAGGCGTTGCATTTGGCAACGTTGAGCTGATCTGCATCGGCGACCATCCCGGGCTCACGCCATTTTGCGGCTTGGGCCAGCTTTCGCCGGCTCAACTCGCCGCCCTCATCCCCGCCGCCGTTCCCGTGAGCGCAGCGCATATTGAAGCCGCCTCACGCGCCTGGCATGCGTTCCGCAGCCCGGACCCCATAGCGCTCGCCGAATTATTGTCCACGGAGCGTATGCATTCGCAAGTGACAGGGGCAGAGCCGGCGGGTGCAGGGACACCTGAGCTGCCGTTTCTCTCACCCGCCCTTGCTCGTCATCTCGAGGAGTTTCCATGGCGATGCGATGGGCTTTCGCGCACCGAGCGCCAGATCTTGCAGCTCGTCGCGGACGGCGAGACGCGCATAGGTCCGGTGTTCACCCGCAACATGGACCTCGAGACGCATTTGTTCGTCGGTGACTGGCATACCTTCTCCGTCATCGACCGGCTCTGTGCCGTTCCGCGGGCCTTGCTTACAGTCGAGCAAGGGGAGTGGCTGCCATTTTCCTCTCCCTTCGATCGTGCACACCGCGAGCGATACTGCGCGCAGCGCCTGTGCTTGACAGACACCGGCGCCGCGCTCCTGCGCGACGGTGACGAGACCCCGAGGCCAACCCGAAATGACTTCTGGCTCGGCGGCGTTGAGTGGCACCCGGAACAAGCGATGTGGTTCTGGGACCATGCGGTGCAGAAGCCCGTGTTGCGCGCTGCGCCCCGGATTTAGCCGAGGCGCTGTCTGAAACGCGGCACCCGTGACCCTGCTCCCGCTGACCCGAGCACGCCGGATTATCGATCGACAGGACCAGTCGCTTCGCCGAGTACGTCCCGCCCATAAAACCTCCCGAAGCTTTCCCGCCGTCGGATGTCGCTTCTGGCGCTGTACACGCGTCGGCGGCGCACTTAACGCTCCAGCAGCGCGGACAGCCGTGGGCGGCGCGGCGCGCTCCTGAGCTGCAAGCAACGCGGGGAGGACACCGATGGACGAGCTCACAACGTCACGGGCGACATCGCACGAGCCTGCCGACGCCACTGCTCTGGATCTCGAGCCCACGTCCGCGAGCGACACCGCCGGCCCGTCGCGGCTCGAACAATTCACCATCCCCCCGCGGCCTGACATCGACATGGCGCGGCTCGTCGCGCACCGACTTGCACGCATTCGCGATGAGTTGCGTGCTGCGGACTGTGCCTTCGCCATCCTGCACAACCCGGTCAGCTTGCGTTACGCGGTCGACTGGCGCGAGTACCAACTCTTCCAGTCGCGCCTGCCGACCTACTACCTTTTCGTGCCCGTGGACGGTCCGGTCGTGATGCACGGCGCCTATGGAGGAAAATGCGCCGCGATCGATGATTATCGCCCGGCGCGCTACCTCAATGTGTTCGACGCCGGCTTTGACATCGAGCGAACGGCGAAGGCGCTCACCGACGATGTGGTCGCGTATGCCCGCGACCTTGGGTTCACCGGCGCGCTCCCACGCATTGCGGTTGAGCGGCTTAACCCCGCGCCGATGTTTTCTCTCCGCGAGGCCGGGTTCAGCCTGACGGACGGTGAAGTCACGATGGAGCGCGCCCGCTCCAAGAAATCGCCCGATGAAGTCGCCTGCATGCGTTACGCGATCGCTGTCGCCGAGCACGGCATGGCCCGCATGGAAACTGCCATGCAGCCGGGCATGAGCGAGAACGCGCTGTTTGGTCTGCTGCACGAAACGAATATCCGCTACGACGGCGAATGGATCGACGGGCGCATGCTTTGCTCGGGCCCGCGAACCAACCCGTGGTACCAACAGGCGAGCGATCGGACGATCGAAGCGGGTGATCTCGTCGCCTTCGACACCGACATGATCGGCCCGTACGGATACTGCGCAGACATCTCGCGCACCTGGCTCTGCGGCGACAACCAGCCGAGTGTGGCGCAACGCGACGTCTACCGCCGCGCCTACGACGAGGTGCAGCATAACATAGATTTGATCCGCGCCGGGATGAC
>JBCBJG010000185.1:0-6716 GCA_038523655.1 Pseudomonadota bacterium
CCATCAATGCGAGGACACCGCCGAGCCGGGACGTCCCTGCGTGGTTTGCGTGGCGGAATACATCTCCGCTTCGATCAACGCCCGGTCCCTTGCCGTACCAGATGCCGAAGACGCCTTCGTATTTTCCCTCCCCCCGCAATTCGCCCTGCTGGGTGCCCCACACCGCAGTTGCCGCAAGATCCTCGTTCAATCCGGGATGGAAGATAATGTCGTTGTCAGCGACCCGCTTACCGGCGCGCGCGAATTGCGCCTCAAGACCGGTGATCGGCGAACCGCGATAGCCTGAGACATAGCCGGCGGTGTTGTGCCCCGCCGCGACGTCGCGAGCCCGCAGCATCAACGCCAAACGCACGACCGCCTGCGATCCGTTCAGCAGGATCGTCGACTGTGTCAGATCGAACTTGTCGTCGAGGCTTGGTGCTTTAGCGAGCGGACCGAGCGGATTGGGTGGCGTCGTTCCCGTCTCGGTATCAAGCGGGTTGTCGAGCGCGTCGACTGCGCTATCCGCGTCCGCCTCGTGAGCGTCATTGGGCGCGGCGGCGCGAGATGAATCGGCAGGCAAGTCATGTGACATGGGGGATGCCTCGCTGCATGCAGCGGCGTCCCGATGCTTACCAAGATCGGACGCGCTGCCGAAAATAGGTCAGGCTTCCTGACATATTTTCGGCGCACGTGCAAGGCGCGGGCAACGACGGCGCAAAAGGTGGGCTGAACCGCTAGACGCCGAACCGCAACGGCGCCGCGTTTTTCCGAATGTAAAGCTCAGCTTGAAAATCGTAGACACTGTCCAGAATGGCCGTCGCGAGCACCGATTGCTGCCGGAGTATTTCTCTGAGTTGCACGCTCGCCTGCTGTTCCTCGGCCATCGCTTCGGTGATCGACGTGCCGGATTCATAGACGACCTCAGGCCTCGTACGCGCCAGATCCCCCGCCGCACCACTACGCATCAGCGATGCCATGGCCAGCCGCGCGATCGCCGTCTGATCGCCAGCAGCCAGTTTCTGCCATGAGGCGTCTTCGAAGCGGGCGATCACGAACGAGGTCGGCGGATGAAAACGCAGGCCATGCTCAATCCCCGACGCCTCACCAATCACGAAGGCGCGGTGGCCGCTCACCAACCCGAGCTGCTCGACGAACGCGCCGCCGCCGCATGTCAAGAACCAGAGCCGGTGGGTATGCGCATCGCCAACCGCGCGTGCCGATAATGCGTGCCACGCCAGGTCCTGATCCACGAAAGCCGAGGCCGGGCCAACCTCGAGCGACCCGTTGCCAACGCCAGGGTCGCTCGGCACATGGACCTGGACGCGACCATCCGTGATGCGTTCGACATCTTCCGCGAACCGGGCGACGTCGCTTTGCATATGGTTCGGGAAGGCACCGTCGAAATCGCCGCTGCGGTCGAGCCCTTTCAGGCGCAACGAAAAGCGCACCGGCTCGCGGGCCGGGGATGCGGCGATTGGCAAATCTCGCAACGTGGAGTGCGGATGCTCTGCACGTCCGGACGTAGCCGCGCCGATCGATGCGGCACCGACTGATGCTGCGCCAACCGTGGCCGCACCGCTCTTCTTCAGAAAATCCCGACGATCCATGACCGTGTCCCTCCGTTGCCTCGGCCAAGAGGAGAGCGTTCCGACGGCATTATGACAAGCGGCAATTCTGCGGCGAACCCGCACCATTGTCTGCGGGCCACTGCGCGGGGGCCATCCCACCAGCTGGCCGTCAGCGCCGCATCAGCCCATCGACTGCCGCAAGGAACGCACCCGCGTCGCGCGGTCCTTCGATGCGTCCGACCTCGATGCCGCCGGCCATCACGACCGCCGTTGGATATCGCGTGACCGGCGCCTTGAGCGCCCGACCCGCTGTGCCGAGCATGTCCATATCGATGACCGACATCGGCAACCGAGCCCCCCGACCGGACGCGAAATATGGGCGAATGACGCCCTCGCGGAACCCGGTACAGGCGGGGCACGCAGCGCTCTCGTACACGACGAGCTCGGTTGGAGCCGTGGCCACCGGCTTCCGGCGCGCATCAATCGGAGCGCTCGCCGTTACGACGAACGTCACGACAAACGCACCAAGAAAAGCTGCTAGCGGAGAAAAACGCATGTAATCCGAACTCCCGAAGAAGCCGGATTACATCGAATTGATTGTCGTAATGAAGGGTTTTGTTAACGCGCGCGTTAACGATCGCCATGCATGACACCGCCGCTCGCGCGGCGACCTATGGAGTTTACGACCGGTAGCGCCGCCAAGTCGTGACCACTTTCGTGCCCACGCGCACCTTCCTATACAGGTCGATGACGTGCGCGTTGTGCATGCGGATGCAGCCTTTGGAAACGGCCTTGCCAATCGTCCATGGCGCGTCCGTTCCGTGAATGCGGTACATCGTCGAGCCAAGATAGAGCGCGCGCACGCCCATCGGGTTTTTCGGGTGCCCACCTGGCACGTAGGCCGGCAGGCGGGGATTTTCACGGCGCATCCGCGGCGTCGGTGTCCAGGACGGATTTTTTGCTTTGCGCGAAACAAACAGAGTGCCGGACCAGCGGCTTTGCGACCGCGGCACTGAGATCGGGTACGACACGGCCCGCCCGCGACCGACGATATGGTAGAGGCGCCGGTCTGAAAAACTCACGACGATCTGACCCGGACGGTAGACCTTGGGAAACCCATGCGTTTGGCGTCCTGACGGGCCGCCGAACCAGGAAAACCCACCGCCGGAAGATGCCCCACCGGTCGAGCCGGACGACGTCGCAAATGCGTCGGAGGGGAAGCCACCAAGCTGCGCCGCCGCGTCTGTCGCTGAAAGATGTGCAACGCCAAACGCGAGGATGGCTGCAGCGGCGAGGCGGTTCGTGAGCTGTGCAAAGGGGCGGTGCATGGCAGCCTCCGTCTTGATCGGACGTGGCACAACGCTCGGATGCGTTGCGCTGTCGGGTGTTGGGGTGGTGAACACGGAGGCGACGCGAAACCCGCACTTCCGCCTCAAACAGTAAAAGACTTTCGTGATTCGGGGTAGCCGAGGCGCTGGTGCAGCTTCGAGGCGGCTGCCGGCAAGCGTTCACGTTTGCGTGCAGGCAAGCGGTGAGCGCGGTTACTCCTGGCGCGCAGGGCGTCTGCCCGAACCGCGGCCAGTCGTCGTTGCAGTCGTCACCCAGGCGACGGTCTAACCTAGGCACAACCGCGCGCTGACCCCTCCGGCAGGCAAACCTGTCTGGTCGGGCAACTCGGGTTCCGCGGCACCAACGCACGTCGTTCGCATTTTGTTCTTGCGCCCTAAGTGAGTCTCTGCGAGAAGGATGCTGCGGAACAAATCATGAACCCGAAGTTGAGCGTACGGCGACGAAGCTGACGGCTCCCACGCGTAACGGTTGGAGCCTCTGGATATGCCGGTGGGTTCGCGTTGATCTGGTGATGCGTCGCTCCGGACGGTGTTCGTTCCCCGTCGTGCTGCCCCCCCCCTTGGCACGGCCCCCACCGTCCGGAGTTGTTCCGCTGCCCTCTCACGGCTGCACCTGTGACATCGGCTGAGATCAGCGGCTCTGGCTTGCCGGTCGGGAACGCGGTACGTCCTCGGCAACAGCAGGCGACAAGCACACGTTGCTGAGCCGGCGACACCAACGCAGGACGGATCATGGAGAGGCTGGCGATCATCGGCGCCGTTGCTGCCGGTCTCGCGGCGACCGGCGTGTTGCTCAACGCGAGCAATCGTCTTGCCGACCGATCGGGCCCGGCTCCGCAGCAAACCGTCGGCCATCCCGCAACTGCCACGCAGGACGCGCCGACCGGAGCTGCCACCGGGGCCACGCCCGAGCAGCGTCAGGCCGCGCCCGAAGCCGCCAGTGGCCGCCAACAGAAACAGGCTGTCCTTGCGTCTCGTCATATGGTGGTCGCCGCGCACCCGGATGCGGCAGCCGCCGGTCGCGAGATCTTGCGACAGGGCGGCTCGGCGGTGGATGCCGCGATCGCCACACAACTCGTCCTCAACCTCGTCGAACCCCAGTCATCCGGCATCGGCGGCGGCGCGTTCATGCTGCTGTGGGACGCAAAAGCCGAACGCCTGACGACCATCGATGCCCGCGAGACGGCACCGGCCGCCGCAAAACCCGACCGGTTTCTCCCCGCCGACGGCAGCGCGCCACAATGGGAGACGACGGTGCATTCCGGGCTCAGCATCGGAGTGCCCGGTCTCGTGCGCGGCTTATACCTCGCCCACCGCTGCCACGGCCGGCTTGCGTGGGACGCACTATTCGCGCCCGCGATCAAACTTGCCGAAGACGGCTTCACGGTCGGCCCGCGGCTCAACCTGCTGCTTGCCGGAATGGGCGCGGACGCGTTCGGCCCAACGGCGCGCGCGTTGTATTTCTCTCCCGACGGCACGCCCGTCGCCGTCGGCACCCGCCTGCGCAATCCGGCGTTTGCACAAACCCTCCGCGCGATCGCCAGCGGCGGGCCCGAGGCGTTCTATACAGGCCCGCTTGCAGCTGATCTGATCGCCCGTGTCCGCTCCGCCCCAAACGCGCCCAGCGATTTGACGCTCGAGGACCTGGCGGGATACCGCGCGCTGGTGCGAGAGCCCGTGTGCAGCCTGTACCGCGCATACCGCGTCTGCGGCATGGGTCCACCCTCGTCAGGCGCGCTGACGATTGCGCAGGTCCTCACCCTGATTGAACCACTGACCAGACCGGGTGATCCGCTCGCGCCCGCCGGGGTCCATGCAATGGCCGAAGCGCAGAAACTCGCCTTCGCCGATCGGGGACGTTTTATCGCCGACGTTGACTTCGTCGCCGTCCCCGCGGGCCTTCTCGACCGGGGATACCTCGCCCATCGCAGACGCGCCATCGATATGGATAGGGCGATGACGCGCGCCGAACCCGGTGAGCCACCGTCGCGAGCGCCTTACGAATTTGCCCCGGACACCTCGCGTGAGCGAAGCGGCACGAGCCACATTTCGATCGTCGACGATGCGGGCAACGCTGTCTCGATGACCACCACGATCGAAAGCGCGTTCGGTGCACGGCTGATGGTCGGCGGTTTCCTGCTGAACAACGAGTTGACCGACTTCGCCTGGAAGCCGGCCGATGACCAAGGGCGACTGGCGGCAAACCGCGTCGCCCCGGGCAAGCGTCCGCGCTCCAGCATGGCACCGACGATGATTTTCGCACCGGACGGGCGGCTGTGGGCGCTGACCGGATCGCCCGGCGGCAGCCGCATCATCAACTACACCGCCAAGACGATCGTCGCGATGATCGACTGGGGTCTGGACCCTCAGGCTGCGGCTGACCTGGTGAACTTCGGCAGCCGCAATGGCCCGCTCGAGATCGAAGACAGCGCCGCCGGCCGACGTCTGGCGGCAGCCCTCGCCGGCCGCGGTCACACAATCAACTTTGCGGACATGACAAGCGGCGTGCACGTCATCCGCGTCACAGAGGATGGGCTGATCGGCGGGGCAGACCCGCGCCGTGAAGGCGTGGCGCTCGGCGACTGATGCGGACAATCAGCAGCAGAACACCGCGAACCATGACGTGCGCGCGACGCTCCGCAGGCGGTCGCTCGTGACGCCGATCTTTGTCATCGGCCGCGGCGTGGTGGGGCTTTGGCAGGCGCTCACGCTCGCCGAGCGCGGCCACCCGGTCACCCTCGTCGCCGCGCGCAGCGATGCCGATTCGACGGGCGCCGATGAGCACGGAGCGAAATGCACGGTTGGGCGCACTGCGGAGAATAAACCGGCGAGCTGGTACGCGGGAGGTATGCTCGCACCGGGCTGCGAAGGCGAGACCGCTGAGCCGATCGTCGCGCGTCTCGGCGCGCGCTCGATCGCGATTTGGCCGAAATATTATCCCGACGTGCAATCCGAGGGCAGCCTGGTCGTCGCCCATGCGCGAGATCGGGGCGAACTGGCGCGCTTCCACCGCCAGACCGACGGTGCCGAGCCTATCGACGCCGACCGCCTGGCCAAACTCGAACCAGACCTCGACGGGCGCTTCAGAAGCGGACTTTTCTTCCCCACGGAAGCTCACGTGAACCCGCGCGCAGCGCTCGAGTTTCTCTCCGCCACCCTTGCCGAACAGGGCGTCGAGACCGTCGACATCGACCCGGCCGATGCGGATCGCGACGACCTCGGCGGGCTCACCAGCACCGCACCGGACGCCCGCACGCTGATCGACTGCCGCGGCATGGGCGCCCGCGCCGCCCTGCCGGCCCTCCGTGGCGTCCGTGGAGAAATGGCGGTCCTGCACGCCCCCGATGTAAGCCTCTCGCGCCCTGTCCGACTGCTCCACCCGCGGTTTCCCCTCTACATCGTGCCCTGGGGAGACCACCGCTACATGGTCGGCGCCACGGTCATCGAGCGCGAGGATGCGGGCCCCGTGACAGCTCGGGCGGCACTCGAGTTGCTCGGCCATGCCTACGCGCTTCACCCGGCCTTCGCCGAGGCGCGCATCGAACAACTCGGCGCCGGTATCCGCCCCGCTTTCGCGGACAACGCGCCTGCAATTGTCGCCACCCCCGGGCGCGCTTATATCAACGGTGTCTTCCGCCATGGTTTTTTGACTGCGCCGGCCCTTGCCGAGCACATGGCGGACTATCTCGAAACGAACGCCATGGACCCGGAGGTCTTTCGTGCAGGTGACGATCAACGGTGAGGCGCGCGATGTGGACGCGGCGACGCTCGCGGAACTCTGTGACGCACTCGGCTTTGGCGATGCCCGCGTCGCAAC
>JBCBJG010000186.1:0-6656 GCA_038523655.1 Pseudomonadota bacterium
AGTTTGCGGAAAAGCCAGACCTGAACGACGAGCAGGATCACCATGACGATACAGGTGATCCAGAACGCGAAGCTGTTTTCCACCCCCGGCATGCCGCCGACGTTGATCCCGAGAAGACCGGTGAGAAACGACAGGGGGAGGAAAATCGCCGCGATCACCGAGATCGCGTACATGTTTTTGTTCATGGTCTGGTTGAGGCGGTTGATCAGGTCGTTCTTGATAACGACCGATCTTCCGCGCGACGCGTCCATCTCCTCCAGATAGCGCTGCTGACGGTCAGCCGCCTCTCGCACCGTGGGGCGATGTTCCTCGCCGAGCCACACCGGTGGTTCGGCAGTCCGGTGGCCGAGCGCTTCGCGCTGTGGGGCGATGTAGCGGCGAAGCGACACGCTCTCCGAGCGAAGGTCCGCGAGGTTGCGAGGCAACACATTTGCCTCCTCTCGTTCCAACTCGTCCTCCATCACATCGAGCCGGTCTGCATAGCCGACGAGAACTTCGCCGAGCTGGCGGACGACCCGATCGATCAGCTGCGTGAAAAGCTCCGGTTCGGTCTGCGGCCCGACGCCGACCTCTGTAATTTTTCTGGTAGAGGCTGCGAGGGACGAAAAGTCGGCTGTCCCGGATCGTGATCACGCGATCGCCGTCGCACCAGCTGCGAAGCGCGACCATGTCCTCAAGCTCGGCGCCATCATTCAGGTTTACGCCGCGCAGGATCATTACGTAGCCACGCGCACCGCGAAACACGCGCGGCCGGCTTTCGCGAGCGAGCAGCGCAGTCACGGATGGTTGGGTGAGGCCGCTTTCATTTTGCAGCCACTGGCGCGCGGCATCGGAGGCCGCATACAGGTGGACCCAGAGCAGACCGTCATCGGCGCTCCACGATTTAGTCTCCGGCTAGCCTACGGTTTCGGGTCCACCGCTCTCTCTCACGGCACAGGCGACAAGCAGTCCGTCTTCCGTGTCCATCACCGCGCGCTCCCGCACTCCTCACTGCCCACATTCAGCAGGCGCGCATGAGCGCGGGGAAAGCGCATCTGAAACGGATCACAGACGACGGCGCCAGCTCGGAACGGACCTATCGTGCGTTACCGCCGAGGCAGTGAAGCCTCGGCGCGCACAGTGCTGGATGTCAGATCGTCAGTACACGCGGGCTTTTGGCTTGATGTACTGGACCTCGTTCGTCAGCGTGTAGGTGTGCACCGGGCGATAACCGATAGTGACCGACTTGTCGGCATGGTTGGCCCAAGCCAGCGTGTGCTTCATCCAGTTCTCATCGTCACGCTCGGAATAATCCTCCCGGGCGTGCGCACCGCGACTTTCCTCCCGGTTCGCCGCGCTGTTGACCGTTATCGCCGCTTGCTCGATCAGGTTTTCGTATTCGAGCGACTCGATCAGATCGGTGTTCCAGATCAGCGAGCGGTCGGTCACGGCGATGTCGTCGCTCGCCTGCCAGATCTGATCGATCTTCTCGACGCCTTCTTCGAGCACGTCACCTGTGCGGAACACCGCGCAGTTGGTTTGCATCGCGCGCTGCATGTCGAGCCGCAGCTTGGCGGTCGGCGTGTCGCCTGAGGCGTTCCGCATCCGGTCGAGGCGGCTCACGGCGAGGTCGGCGGCATCGCTCGGCAGCGGTGCGTGCGCGCGGCCTGGCTCGATCGTGGCGGCGCAGCGCTCGGCAGCAGCCCGACCAAACACCACGAGGTCAATCAACGAGTTGGAACCAAGCCGGTTGGCGCCGTGCACGGATACCGAGGCCGCTTCACCGATCGCCATCAGACCCGGCACCGTTGCGGTCGGGTCGTCGTTATCTCCGCCGATGACGTCGCCGTGATAGTTGGTCGGGATACCGCCCATGTTGTAGTGGACCGTCGGCAATACCGGGATCGGGTCGCGTGTGACGTCCACACCGGCGAAGATCTTCGCGGACTCGGAGATACCCGGCAGTCGCTCAGCGAGAATTTTCGGATCAAGATGGTCGAGATGGAGGAAAATGTGATCCCCATCGGGTCCGACCCCGCGGCCTTCCCTGATCTCGATGGTCATCGAGCGTGAAACCACATCGCGGGATGCGAGGTCTTTCGCGGACGGCGCGTAGCGCTCCATAAAGCGCTCGCCCTCGGAGTTGGTCAGATACCCGCCTTCGCCGCGCGAGCCCTCGGTGATCAGCACGCCCGCGCCGTAAATACCGGTTGGGTGGAACTGGATGAACTCCATGTCCTGCAGCGGCAGGCCGGCGCGCAGCACCATGGCGTTTCCGTCACCCGTGCAGGTATGCGCGGAGGTGCAGGAGAAATATGCGCGCCCGTATCCGCCGGTCGCGAGGATGGTTTTCTGCGCCTTGAAGCGGTGCAGCGTGCCATCGTCGAGGCACAGCGCAACGACACCGCGACACGCGCCGTCGCTGTCCATCATGAGATCGATGGCGAAGTATTCGATGAAGAACTCCGCGGAGTGCCGGAGCGATTGGCCGTAGAGCGTATGCAGCATCGCGTGACCGGTGCGGTCAGCGGCCGCGCAGGTGCGCTGCGCCGGGGGACCTTCACCGAACTCGGTCGTCATGCCGCCGAAGGGGCGCTGGTAAATCTTGCCGTCTTCGGTCCGGGAAAACGGCACACCGAAGTGTTCGAGCTCGTAGACCGCTTCCGGCGCGTTGCGGCAGAGATACTCGATCGCGTCCTGATCACCGAGCCAGTCCGCGCCCTTGACGGTGTCATACATATGCCACCGCCAATCGTCGGGTCCCATGTTGCCGAGGGAGGCGGCAACGCCACCTTGCGCAGCGACCGTGTGCGAGCGGGTCGGGAAGACTTTGGTCACGCAGGCGGTGCGGAGCCCTTCCTGGGCACAGCCGAGGGTGGCGCGCAGACCGGCACCGCCGGCGCCGATCACCACGACGTCGAACTCGTGATCCGTGAAGGTGTAGGCCGAGCCGTTCAACGCGGCGGCCGCCAGGCCATTGCCGGCGCCGTTCGCATGACCGTTCGACGACCCGTTCGCGTGGCCGTTGCTGTGACCGTTTGTATGGCCGTTGGCGTGGCCGTTCGATGAACCGTTGGTGCCTGACATGAGCATCAGCCTCCGAGACTGAGTTTCAGAATCGCGAACAGGCTCACCGCCGCGATCAGTATCGCAAAAAACGTATTGAGAACGAGAAGCCCGAGCTTCGGGCCTTCCGCGCTCACATAATCCTCGATGATGACCTGCATGCCGAGGCGCATGTGGATCGCCGCCGAGATCGCCAGCAGCGCGAGCGCAATCGCCGTCAGCGGGCTGGCCAGGGTTGCGCGCACCTCCTCATATGGGGCGCCGAAGGTCGTCAGCAGCGTCCAAACGAGAAAAAGCACCAGCGGCACATTGGCGACGGCCGTCAGCCGCTGCCGGAAGAAATGGTCCGTGCCTTCTTTTGCCGAGCCAAGGCCGCGGACACGATTGAGCGGGGTCTGCAGGCTCATCCGGCGACCCCCGAAAACGCGAGAAGCACGATCAGCGCCGTCGACGCCACGGAGGCGAACAGCGTTCCCCACGCGAGCTTGTCGACCATAGCAAGATCGAAACCGTGACCGGTGTCCCAGACGAAATGGCGGAGCCCGCCAAACATGTGATGCATCAGCGCCCAGCAATAGAGGATCAGCACGATCCGTCCGGGGATACTCTCGAACACGGCGGCAACCGTCGCATAGGCTTCCGGCCCGAACGCGGCCGCGGCCAGCCACCACACGATCAGCGCCGACCCGACGTACAGCACCGCGCCCGTCATGCGGTGCACTATCGACATGACGGTGTTGATCAGAAAACTGTAGACCTGCAGGTGCGGCGACAACGGTCGGGCACGGCGGGCTGGTTTGTCGGCGGCAGATGCCATGACGCAGTCGGGCTCTTGGACGGAAGGCGGTGGACACCGCTACGATAGGCTGTGGTCTATCGCGCACCGGGCAACCCCGCAATGCGACCAACGCCCCACCCGGGGAAGGTTTCCGCGATCCTGACCGATGGGCTTCGCCAACGC
Source organism: Pseudomonadota bacterium (assembly GCA_038523655.1). Classification (GTDB taxonomy): domain Bacteria; phylum Pseudomonadota; class Alphaproteobacteria; order Rhizobiales; family CALHAX01; genus CALHAX01. Next base: position 4,007 of record JBCBJG010000186.1, read on the forward strand.
CATGTTGCCTGCCGGTACACTCACCGCGTGGCGAAGGCGTCGTCTACTCGACGAACGAGCGCATGGGCCGATTCGAAAGCCGCTTCCGCCCGTGGCCCGAGGCACCAATCGCCCGCAGCGCCGAGGAGGTGTTCGCGCGAGAAAAGCGCAGACGACGCCAGCGATCGCTCGACCAGCGCATACCGCCATCGGTAGGCCGATACCGAGGTCGGGGAGTGATCCGCGACCTGTGGAAACGCGGTCTGAAACTCGCGCCAAAGGTCTTCGGCGACCAGATCCGGTTCTTCCTCGACGAACTCCTTGCTCCAATCAGGCGTCGACTGGAGAATCCAGATCTCGCTCTCTTTGCGACGGGACGGCTTGCTCGTATCGCGCGCGACCCAGGCCAGGATTTCGCCGATCTGTGATGCGGCATCGAACGCGACCGGGAGGCGGGTCGGCAAATGGACAACCACGGTCCAGCACGGCGACATGCGCACACGGGTAATCTCGTCGAATTCCTGCGTGTGGTCGCGCATCAGTGCGTAGGTCTCAGGCGCAGGCGCGGTCGACAGCACGGCGTGAAAACCCTCCGAGAGATCGCCGTTTGCGAACTCGAGCGCCCAGCGCGGCCCGGTTCCTGTCGACACGCGGGTCAGTCGCCGCACAGGTGAGGCGAGGTGGATGCGCAGGCCTTCGGACATCGCACGGGTGATCGAATTCATCCCGGGGATCCCGACGAACCAGTTCTGCGGAGTGACGACGCGACCGTCGGTGCGTTGCCCCTCGTACAGCGCCGGTGCCCAGCGGCTGATCGCGCCGGTCAATGCCAGGCCGTTCAAGTGCCGATCGAATTCGCGGGTCCGTGCTGTGATGTACGGCGTGCCGAGATCGTAGTTCATGCGATCGATCCGGCGGGTCGCCAGACGGCCGCCGAGGATCGACTCCCGCTCGAATACCTCCACCCGATGTCCGGAAGCGCGCAGCATTTGCGCGGCCGTCATGCCGGCCATGCCGGCACCGATCACGGCGATGGAGCCTTTCACGTGCGTCCCCGCAGAGTATTAACGACGCGAAACCAGACGGATGCCAACGAACTGCTGCAGCGTTAACAGTGGTTGCGGTCTGCGCAAACCCGAAAGGATGGCGCAGGGCCGGAGCGATGGGGAAGGCGTGACCGGACCGTGCCAATCAGTGCACTGATCGCCGTGCCCTCAGCGCGGGATCGCGACCCAGTAGTCGAGATCGAGCACCACATCTTCGGGCAGCGTCGCGCCGGCGTCAGCACCCGGGTAGTCTGATGCATCGCGGTTTTTGACGGCGCACGTGCGCACGCGCAGGGCACCGAAACCGGAGGCGTTCGCTTGCGACGTGTCGGCTCGTGCGTCGACCGCCAGAATTTCGGACCACGCGTAAATCGTATCCCCGGCGAAACACGGCGCGGCATGGCGTCCGGCGTTGATCGCGAGCACGTACGCCGCATTCGCCAAGCCGTTGAACGTCAGTGCGCGGGCCATGGAGATAATATGACCGCCGTACACGAGCCGTCGGCCGAACCGGCCTGCGCCTTCTGTGTGCTGGTTGAAATGCACTTTTGCGGTGTTTTGATAGAGCCGGGTGGCGAGCTGATGCTCGGCCTCCTCAATCGTCGCCCCATCGACGTGGTCGATGCGTTCCCCCACGGCATAATCGCCCAGTCGATGCGGGCTTCCGGCGCGCGCGTCGTCCCAGGCGTCCGCGGAGAGCCCTGCCAATAGCGATGCCGCCGCCGCCGGTGAGACCTCAGACGCCAGCTCAGGCACCACCGGTTCCGGCGCAGCGGCCTCCGCGTCGCGTTTGCGCACCATCACCCATCGAACGTAGCTCAACACCGCCTCGCCGTGCTGGTTCTCGCCACTGGTGCGCACGTAGACGACGCCGGTCTTGCCATTCGAGTTCTGTTTGAGCCCGATCACCTCGGACGTCACGGCAAGCGTGTCGCCCGCGTAGACTGGCACGAGAAAGCGGCACTCGGCGTATCCAAGGTTGGCTACGGCATTGAGCGAGATGTCGGGTACTGTCTTACCGAAGACGATATGGAAGACGAGCAGATCGTCGAGCGGGCGGGTGCGGTGACCGAGCGCCGTGGCGAATGTTTCTGCCGACTGGACCGCAAAGCGACTGCCGTAGAGCGCGATATAGAGCGCGGCATCAGCCTCCGTGACCGTGCGCGGTGTGGCGTGGACGAGCTGCTGCCCGACCGAGAAGTCCTCGAAGAAGTTGCCGCGGTTTTGTTTGGGGGTGGTCGTCATAACTCGGCGCGTCCTTCGTCGGTGCAACGTGCGGCGCGGCCGATACCGGCGCGCACGGCTCGTCATTTCGCGCTCCTCTTAGCGACGTTCGACGCGAAGGACACCATCTCGCGTCGTCAAGGTTCTGGCCGACGCAGGTGGTTGACGCAGGTGGCCGGCGCACACGGGCAACGCAGGCGGCGCGCGGCACCGATCGATGGCGATCCGCCGCGCCCGAGCGCGCGCGCAGCGTTCTCAGAAAGTGCGGCGCGTTCTGGGAACGGGCGGCGCTCGGGTAACCTGTCGCGACGCCCAGCGAGCGCGCGGACGCTTTCGCGGAGGTTTCGCTTGATCCCCGCCCGGCGATTTCCTAACCGTGGGACCTGGTCGCACGCCGACCC
>JBCBJG010000187.1:0-6646 GCA_038523655.1 Pseudomonadota bacterium
CTTGCCAGTGCCGACCGGCCCGCCGATGCCTACCCGCAATGGGCCGTTGAATGCCGTCATGAGCGGAACAACCTCGTGACCTGAGTTTCGTGCTGCAGCGACGCGATATCTGCCATGAACGTAGCCGCGCCGATATCCGCTTCGCAGACGCTGCGCGCCACAACGCAAACCGCGCGCAACGGGCCCATCAACTGCGCCAACACACGCTGGCCATCGAACTGGCCGGCAACGCCGAGCCGGATCGCGGCGGAGACGAGATTGGTGATCGCTGCAACGCCGTACGCATCAAGCGTCGCCGCGAGCGGCAATCCGCGGCGGCCCGCAGCAAGGCCGACGGCGACCGGCAGGGCAATATCATCTCCGGCACCATGACCTGGCCGAGCAGGCGAACTGGTGTCCATCGCCGCCCCCTTTTCCTGCCACGCTGCCGCGTACGCCTGCCAGAAAGCCTTCCCCTGCGTCCGCGTCTCGTCATACCGCTCGCGCGATGGCTGCAGCGCCAGAGCCAAGGCATTGATCTCCCCGACACGGGCAGCATCGGCGCGAAACGCAAGCGATAGGATCTGCAGATCAGTGCGCAGGGACCCCGTGTCGACCAATGCCATGATCCACGTGGCAAGCGTCGCCGGGTCCACCACAAATTTGTGCTCGATCGCCGTCTCGAGGCCTTGGCTATACGCAAAGCTTCCGACAGGAAACGCAGGCGAAAGCCAGATCAGCAGTTCGGAGGGAAAAGCCGGCTCGGCGTGCGCGATGTTATCATCCTCGGCCGTGCGACCAGACGTCGGATCGATCATGAGCCGGGCGCGCGCGCCGTGGTGCCAACGTGGGTGCCATCGTGATGGTCGTGATGATCATCCCGAGCGTGGTGCTCGGCATGATCCTGGTGCCCGTGATGCACATGGTGCGAAGCGTGCAGCGAACCGTGCCCACCGTACGCACCACCCTCCGGCTCGAACGGCCGCACAACATCGCGCACCGTCGCCCCGAGCCCACGCAGCATCTCCGCCAGCACATGATCGTGCTGGATGAAAAGCGCGTCACCGCTGATTTCCGCCGGCGTGTGCCGATTGCCGATATGCCATGCAAGCCGCATCAGCGAGCCGGGGGCTTCAGCCGTCACTTCCAGCAGTTTTTCCTCCGCCGCGTTGACAACCACGGCCGCGCCATCGCTCAGACGTAAGCCGGTGCCGTGCGCGAGGTAGGTCGCTTCCGGCAGATCGAGCAGGAAGTCCACACCACCATCCGTCGTGCAGCGAATGCGACGCCGATACCGGTCTTCCCGGGTGAGTGTAATCGTATGATCCGCGCCGGCAGCAGACATCTCGCCGGCCGGAACCGTTTCACGCGCAGTGAGCATGCTTGGCCTCGCCGTCAGAACAGGAAGTAACGCTGCGCCATGGGCAGTTCGCATGCCGGCTCGCAAACGAGCAGTTCGCCGTCCGCCCGCACTTCGTAGGTCTCTGGATCGATCTCAATCTCAGGTGTCGCGTCGTTGAGAACCATGTCCGCCTTCGAAATCCCGCCCCGCACGTTTTCAATCGCGACCATCTTCTTCGCGAGTCCCCACTTCCGGTCGAGGCTCGCGTCGGCCGCCGCTGCGGAGGTGAATGTGACGGACGTCTGCGTCCGCGCCGACGCGTACGCTCCGAACATCGGTCGATAGTGGACCGGCTGAGGCGTCGGGATCGACGCATTCGGATCGCCCATCTGCGCTGCCGCGATCGCGCCGCCCTTGATGACCATATCGGGTTTGACGCCGAAGAACGCGGGCGACCAGATGCAGATATCGGCGAGTTTGCCGGCTTCGAGCGACCCGATGTGCGCCGCCATGCCATGCGCGATCGCCGGGTTAATCGTGTACTTGGCGATGTAGCGTTTCACGCGGGTATTGTCGTTGCCGCTTCCCGCATCCGCCGGGAGTGCCCCGCGCTGCACCTTCATCTTGTGGGCCGTCTGCCACGTCCGGATCACGACCTCCCCGACCCGCCCCATCGCCTGGCTGTCGGACGCCATCATCGACAGCGCGCCCATGTCGTGGAGAATATCTTCCGCAGCGATCGTCTCCTTGCGGATCCGACTTTCAGCGAAAGCGAGATCTTCGGGGATCGACTGGTCGAGGTGATGGCAGACCATGAGCATGTCGAGATGCTCGTCGATCGTGTTGACCGTGAAGGGCCGGGTCGGATTGGTCGAAGACGGCAGCACGTTCGCCAGCCCGGCCACTTTCATGATGTCGGGCGCATGCCCCCCGCCCGCGCCCTCGGTATGGAAGGCATGGATCGTCCGATTCTTGAACGCGGCAACCGTATCCTCGACGAAGCCGCTTTCATTGAGCGTGTCCGTATGGATCATCACCTGAACATCGTGGTCGTCCGCGACCGAAAGACAACAGTCGATGGCAGCCGGCGTCGTCCCCCAGTCTTCGTGCAGCTTGAGCGCACAGGCACCGGCCGCGATCTGCTCCTCGAGCGCATCGGGAAGCGCGGCGTTGCCTTTGCCCGCGAAACCGAGGTTCATCGGAAACGCATCCGCCGCACGGATCATCATCTCGATGTGCCAGGGCCCGGGCGTACACGTCGTCGCGTTCGTTCCGGTCGCTGGCCCCGTGCCACCGCCGAGCATCGTCGTGACACCCGACATCAGCGCTTCCTCGATCTGTTGCGGACAGATGAAGTGGATATGCGCATCGAACCCACCGGCGGTGACGATTTTCCCCTCGCCGGCAATAACCTCCGTGCCGGGCCCGATGATGATATCGACGCCGGACTGGATGTCCGGGTTTCCCGCCTTGCCGATCCGCTCGATGCGTCCGCCCTTGAGCCCGATGTCCGCTTTGTAGATCCCCGAGTGGTCGACAATCAGCGCATTGGTGATCACGGTATCGACCGCCCCGCCGGCCCGCGTCACCTGCGATTGCCCCATGCCGTCACGGATGACTTTCCCGCCGCCGAACTTCACCTCGTCGCCGTAGGTCGTCAGGTCGCGCTCGACCTCGATGAACAATTCCGTGTCGGCAAGACGGACTTTATCCCCCGTCGTCGGGCCGAACATGTCGGCATAAGCTGCGCGCGAGAGTAAAGCTGCCATTGGTCCGCGCCCCTTACAGTTTGCCCATTACGGCCTGGCGAAAACCGTAGATCGTGCGCGTGCCCGCGATCGCCACGAGCGTTACCGAGCGTGACTGGCCGGGCTCGAAGCGCACGGCGGTGCCGGCGGCGATATCTAGACGAAACCCCTTTGTCCGTTCTCGCTCGAACGAAAGAGCCGGATTGGTCTCGTGGAAATGGTAGTGACTGCCAACCTGGATCGGCCGGTCGCCCGTGTTAGCGACCTCGACGGTGATGGTCTCGCGCCCCTCGTTCAGCACGATGTCGCCGTCACAGGTCACGACTTCTCCGGGGATCATGTATTTCTCTCCCTAGCGGATTGGATTGTGCACGGTGACGAGCTTGGTGCCGTCCGGAAACGTCGCTTCGACCTGCACGTCGTGGATCATTTCGGCGATCCCTTCCATGACCTGGTCGCGGGTTATCACACCCGCCCCATCGCGCATCAGCTCCGAGACTGATCGCCCGTCGCGCGCGCCTTCAACGACGTAGTCCGTAATCAGCGCGATGGCTTCCGGGTGGTTCAGCTTCACACCCCGCTCCAGACGCCGCCGTGCAACGTTCGCCGCCATCGCGACGAGGAGTTTGTCTTTTTCCCGCGGTGTCAAATTCATCGCCCGTCCTCCGCGTACTGCCAACCGGTCGCGCACCCGTTATTCTCTGCAGCGCGCGTCATGTCCACCAGACCCGTGGCACATCCTCGCCGCTCAAAGTGCGCGCAACACCCGCGAGCGCTTGCGCCATTGATTGTGTTGCAGACGCGAGAGCGCGGACAACCAGCCGATCTCGCCACGCGCTTGCTGCCATGGTGACCGCCGGTGCAGCACGGGCGCCTGTATCTTCGCGGGCGGGATCGATCGTGCGGCGCACCGCGGTCAGACGATCTTCCGCGTCGGAGGCGAAATACATCATCGTGGCCGCGACCCGCGCGTCATTTCCCACGGCCGCCGTCGCAAGTTGCGCCGTCACATCGCCCTCGAGACGCACGGCTTCCGCAGCGACCAAGGCACCGTCTCGGTAGACCCGCCACTGGTCTGCCAGAAAGCACGAGGTGAGCGTTTCCCGGTGAGCGGTGCGCCCGAAAACGGTCGTTTCAGCAAGAAGCAGGCGTGCGCCAGGCGCCATGTGGGCCGTTATGCAGCGGTGATACCGCGACCGGTTGAACAGAATGGTTTCCTGCGGCAGCCACGCGAGGAATGACCCGGCCTCGAGCGAGAGCGTGACCTGCATCTCGGTCGCAGCGGCATCCGGGGCCCGGTAGACACGCTCTGACGCCTGCGTCGTGACAGTTGCGCGCGCTGCTTCGCTAAGCGTTACCGAATGCGCGATCCGATCCCCGCCCGCGAGCCCACCACCGGTGTTGATCAGCACCGCCTCAGGATGTGACGTGCCTCGGGGGAAACGGACCTTATGACCGTCCCGCTCATCGAGACGCGTGACCACCGACCTTTCATCACGTCGTGCGATGGTGATCGATACCCCACCGCTGACGCGCACCGGCGCAAGCGGAGAAATAAAGCCGCTGTCTCCGGTCGCCGCCGCACTGGCCATGGCAGGCTCAGACCGCGCGGCTCCGGGATCAGATGGCTCAGACGGCAAGAGCGCGGCGCACATCGTCTTCCACCATTTCCGCGCGCGTCCCGCCGAGAACCACCTGCCCACGATCCAGCACAGCGAAGGTATCCGCCAGATCGCGCGCGAACTCGAAATACTGCTCGACCAGCAAAATCGCCATATCGCGCTGCTCACGCAAGTACGTGATCGCCCGCCCGATATCCTTGATGATCGACGGCTGGATGCCTTCGGTCGGCTCATCCAGCACCAGGAGTGACGGCCTTGTGACGAGCGCGCGACCGATCGCGAGTTGCTGCTGCTGCCCGCCGGAAAGGTCACCGCCGCGCCGCCCGAGCATCTGCTTCAGCACCGGAAACAGCTCGAAAATATCGTCCGGAACCGACGCCTCACCGCGCCCGGCGGCGGCGAGCCCGGTTTCGAGATTTTCGCGAACTGTCAGCAACGGAAAAATTTCTCTCCCCTGAGGCACCAACCCGATACCGGCGCGCGCCCGGGCATGCGCAGGCATGTGCGTGATGTCGTCCCCCTGCCAGATGATTGATCCCCCACTGGCTGGATGTTGCCCAGTGATCGCCCGCAACAGGCTCGTCTTGCCGACACCATTGCGCCCGAGGACGCAGGTTACCGCGCCGGGTGTCGCCGTCAGCGAAACCCCGCGCAACGCCTGCGCCGCGCCGTAGTGCAGATCGAGATTGTCGACGCTCAGCATGAGGTTCCCACGCGCCATTAGCCTCGCGAAGCCACACGGGCTGCGCGATCGCCAACCCGACAACGCGCCACGTTCGCTGGAAATCTAGCGCCCAAGGTACACCTCGATAACCCGCTCATCGTTGGCGACGAAATCGATCGGCCCTTCGGCAAGAACACTGCCTTCATGCAGGCACGTGACCTTCACATCGAGATCGCGGACGAACTGCATATCGTGTTCAATCACCAGCACCGAGTGCGTCTCGTTGATATCGCGCAGCAGCCGCGCCGTCTCGTCGGTCTCTGCATCCGTCATCCCCGCAACCGGCTCGTCGACGAGGAGCAACTTCGGATCCTGCGCCAGCAACATGCCGATCTCCAACCATTGCTTCTGCCCATGACTGAGCGCGCTCGCTGCACGTTCGGCGTGGGTCGTCAGGCGGACACGCTCCAAGACGTCATCGATCCGCTCGCGCGCGATGGCATTTCGCTCCCCGAACAACGCTGACCAGGGCGACCGCGCTCCCGCGAGGGCGAGGCGGATGTTGTCACTCACCGTGTGATGATCGAATACCGTTGGTTTCTGGAATTTCCTCCCGATCCCGAGCTCGGCGATTTCCGCCTCGTCCCGCGCGGTGAGATCGACATCACCATTGAACACGACGTCTCCGACATCTGGTCGGGTTTTGCCCGTAACCACGTCCATCATCGTGGTTTTGCCAGCACCGTTCGGCCCGATCACCGCCCGCATCTCCCCTTGCCGAAGGACGAGCGACAGCGCGTTCAACGCCCGAAACCCGTCGAACGTGACGCTCACGTTATCGAGATAGAGCACGTTGCCGGCACTCGGGTGATGCGGTTCCATGGACGTCACTCAGCCGCCTGCCCGACCTGCGGCCGTGCCGTGCCACCCCGGCTATCTGCACTGAACTTCCCTGCAATGTCGCGCCCGAGCCCAACGATCCCCCGCGGAAGAAAAAGCGTCGACAAGATAAACAGTCCACCGAGCGCGAAAAGCCAGTAGGCCGCCAGCGCGCCAGTCGTGAACACTGTCTTGAGCACATTGACGAGCACCGCACCGAGGGCCGCGCCCGCAAGCGTGCCCCGCCCGCCGACGGCGACCCAGATCACAGCCTCGATGGAGTTGGCCGGCTGGAATTCAGAGGGATTTATGATCCCCACTTGCGGCACGTACAGCGCTCCGGCGACGCCCGCCATGCACGCCGACACGACGAATGCGGTGAGCTTGTAGTTCTCGACCCGGTAGCCGAGGA
>JBCBJG010000188.1:0-6646 GCA_038523655.1 Pseudomonadota bacterium
CAACGCAAGCGAGTGCGGACGGTGTCCCTCGCTGGCGTCCAGAAATAGCACAGTCGGAAACCTTGCCTTAACCCGTGCCGACCCACGGTGCGTCCAAGTTCAAAAGAACACGGGTGGGTCTGAGTAGATGTTTGCGCGGTTGTGGAAGTGGGTTCCGGTCATTTTCGGGTTGAAGATTGCGGGCGTGTCGCCGGCGGCTGCTTCGGCGGAAGCGCCACAGGCCCCGCCGGCAGCGCAGACCAGCAGGCTGTCGAGCGGCCTTGCGGCGTCGACGGAAGGCACCAAGCCGAGGGCGGCGGGCGCAGTCGCAGATGCCGAGCACGCCAAAATTGCTGAGGGCAGCGCGACACAGCCGTCGCTCACCGAAAGCTTCGTGTTCGCCAAAGAGGCCGAAACGTCCGTCCCCACCGCCGCAACGGCGCCGAGATCGATCGAGGCGAGCATCCCCTCCGATGCCGGCAGTGCATCCGACATAGCCCAGCCACGACCGGTGGCATTTGTTCCCCGCCCGATCGCCTTGCAGGCTCCCCGCCCGCTCGCCCGTCTTGAACAGGCGGCCGCATTGCACGGCGCCGCGCCGACCCTGGTTCGCTCACCTGACCAAGTCCGCCAGGTCAATCGCCCCTCGTCGCGGGTCGCACAGACCAAGGACGGCAAACGCCAGACCCGCCGCGTGGTGTGGATTGCAGATCGCGTCCCGTCCCGCCGGTCAGCCGGCGCACCGCATGCGCTCGCGACGGTCCACACCCTCGAGCGCACGATCCGCGCACCGCTCGCGCTCGCCGCCTGATACCGGCTTACGCGGTTCTTCTCACACCTACCGCTGGGCGCGCCCGTCGCCGAACGCGCCACTTCGCGGGCACGACGCCGACATACCCGAGCGCCGGATCGCCGGGCCGACGTGACAGCCGCTCAGGATCGAGCGACCAGGCCTCGGCGATCACCCGGGCGTGCTGCGGCTCGGGATAGCCACCTGTGTCAGCCTCGAGTGCAACTTCCTCGCGGCGCACGGTTGTCTCTGACGGCAGGCTGTCTCCCGCCGCATACCGCATGCCGTCATTGATCCCCCCGTCAGTCATCCCGACGGATGCAGCCGCACGATCCCCGTCGCGCTCGTCGACCGCATCGGGCTTCGGCGCGGGGCCTGACATCGCGTGGTCGGCCGTCAGCATGCGCGCGGTAGACGGGCGCGTAGCTTTCCCCGCGCGGTCGATACCACCCCGCAGCCCCAGCTGCGCCTCGACGGGATCGAGCGGCCCGGCGTTCCAGAGAACCCCCTCGTCGCTCCATGCAAACGCCCGGCGAAGCTTGCCATCTTCGAGCCGCGCCCATGCAACGAGCCCGGTCATATCGCAGGCGGCGAAGTACTGCGCATGACGAAAGGTCTTGCCGAGGCCGAGCAGTAGCGCGCGGCACCGATCTTCGTAGGCCGCACTCGCCGGATGCGGCAGCGCCATACCGACGACGAAGGTCCAGCCCTCCACCGGCGGCGAAACGAAGACCCAGTCTGCCGTATGCGCGGCATCCTCGACGATTGCGAGCCCGGTGTTCCAGTTGGCGCTCGCAACCTGCTCCAGCGCCAGAACGTGCATGACGCGGTCCGCGTCGGCCGTGCGGATCGCCAGCCAGGCATGCCCGATACCGAAGCTTTCAGGCCCATCCGGCCGTGCCGAGGGCGGGCGCGCCAAATCACGCGCCAGCGGAACCAGCACCACGCCGCAGAAGAAAGCGAAGACCGCCGCACTGACGACCGCGATCAAAAGCACTGGCAGAACCACCGTTGAAAGGACCGGGGACGTCGCCGGGCGCGCACCGCGACCCGCGCCGCCAATTTCGCAGATTCGCGGGTGGCCCGTCCGATGTACCCACGCGTGAGTGCCCAGCCGATATGGCGAGCACAGGAAAAAGCTGAGGGCGATTGGGCCGCGCCGCGGCCGGGCCGAACGCCTCTTGATTCGCGGGCGCTCGCGGCGCACACCGTCGGTGCGGGCGCGAAGGGACCTATTCGTCCGCGTTCGTATCCGCACGTCGCTCCGCTTCCCGAACGTGAATCCTGACCGCACATCCACCGTGCGCTTCTCCTGCGCGCTCCGGACGGTGTTGCCGCTTTCTGATCCGCTCCATCGCGCGAGAACATCCGTGCCCATCACTTCCCGAGCCCGCGCATCAGGCTGCCGCCGACACGACCAATCGCAGGTGCGCGGCGCATGAATGCCGGTGAAAAACCCGCGCCGGGGGTCGTCGATTACGCGCTGCTGCTCGCACTCGCGGCAATCTGGGGATCAGCGTTTCTCGTCATCAAGTTCGCCGTCGAGACGGTGCCCGCGGCTACGCTTACGCTATCTCGCCTCGCGATCGCGTCGATCCTACTTGCCGTGATCGCGCGCGCAATGCGCCAGAGCATCTCTCGCGAAAGTGGCGCGATGGGGTGGATCGTGCTGTCCGCGCTGATCGGCAATGCACTTCCGTTCACCCTCATCGCGTGGGGCCAGGAGGAAATAGACAGCGGTGTCTCTGCGATCCTGATGGCGTTCATGCCGCTGAGCACGGTGCTGATGGCGCACCTTTTCACGCGGGACGAAAAACTCGACCGTTGGAAAATCGGTGGCGTGGTTTTCGGGACAGCCGGCGTGGTCGTTTTGATCGGTCCGGCAAAGCTGCTCGCGCTCGGCGATGATGTCTGGCGTCAGCTGGCAGTTGCCGGTGCCGCGCTGAGTTACGGTCTAAACGCGGTCGTCTCGAAACGACTGGCCGGTCTGCCGTCGATGGCTCTGGTTGCGTGGTTGATGCTGATATCGACCGTGATGATGGTGCCGGTCACGGTAATCTGGGACGATCTGGCATCGATCCAGCCGAGCACGATCTCGCTGGTCTCGACGCTCGTGCTTGGCGTCGTCCACACAGCAATCGGCGCCCTGATGCTGTTCCTGATCATCCAGCGACAGGGCGCGACATTTTTCTCCCAGGTGAACTTTCTGATCCCAATCATCGGCGTGTTCTACGGCGCTGTCCTGCTCGGCGAACAGCTCGGCTCAGGCGCGTATCTCGCACTGATTTTGATCCTGCTTGGGATTGCGCTCGCCCGGAAAAAGAGCCGGACATAACCCGCGCGCGCAGCGATCGTTGGGGCGGCGGGCGAAGAGGCAAATCGCTCGTGATGGGCGAACTGCCGGATCCTGGGCGCCGATCTACTCGGCCTTGGCGCCACCGCCGAACATCTTGCGCAACTCGACGCACGGATCGTCCCGTTCCGGTGCGGGCGTCGTCCAGATGAAGCGGCCGACGTCGGGCCGTTCGCCCCGACCTTCCAGCACACTTGAAGATCCCTCTTCGGTGAGCTGGATGCTGACGCTCGCGATCCCGAGGGCGCGCAGATAGTGCGGGATGCCACGGTCCGCACGCGTGTGGCCGCTGCCCGCGATCACGACGACGCCGCCGTCGCCGTTTTCCTCCCCATCCCCGGAATCGAGGCGCTGCGCCACAGATGCTGCAAGTAACGCGTCCCGTCGGCGTTGCGCGCGGGCCATTCGCGGCAACATCGCCTCCGGCAGCAGGTCGCAGTGAGACGTCTTGAGCCCGGCCAGCAGCGCTGTCGTCTGCGCGTCGGTGAGCGGTGCACGCGAAAGCAGATCGTCGCCCGTTTGCTTGCGTGCAGCAGCATCACCACGCGCTTCGCTGTGCGCGATTTTTAGTCCGTGGCGCGCAGCAATCGTAAAGATCGGTTCGTATAACGCGAACGCCGGCCAGCCTGAGGCTTCCCACCATGTTCCGATCTGGTCGCGAGCGTCCGGCGCCCCCGCGTTCCAAGCCTCGATCAACGAGGCCTCACTCGCACGGAACATCTCGAACACGATGACGGGCTTGCGACCGTTTGCGACGAGCGCATCGATGATTGCAGCCTGGCGCAAATGATGTGCCGCGTTGTCGTGGATTTCACCGATCAGGACCACAGGAACGCGGGTGATCGCATCCATCATTCGGCGCATGTCGAGGGGTGCGCCGCTTTGCTGGTCGATTACGTCGCGATCGGCGGTCCGTTGTATCGAGGTGGCCGCATCAACCGTAACTGTGTGAGACCCGAACAGCCCGACGAAAAAGACGAACGCGAGGAACTGCGACATCAGAAACGCCGCGCCCGTTTTGCTTCGTGGTCGTGCTGGATAACGCAAAACGTTAGTTTTCCTCCACCCGTGCCATGCCTTTTGCGTCTCGCATATGGTTGACGAACCGGCGGAACAGATAGTGGCTGTCCTGCGGGCCTGGCGACGCCTCCGGATGATACTGCACCGAAAAGACCGGCTTATCCGTCAATTTGATCCCGCAGTTCGAGCCGTCGAACAGTGACACATGCGTTTCCGTCACGCTGTCCGGCAGCGTGTCGCGGTCCACGGCAAAGCCGTGGTTCATCGATGTGATTTCGACCTTCTTGGTCGTGTGATCCTTCACGGGATGGTTCGCGCCGTGGTGGCCCTGATGCATCTTGCTCGTCTGCGCACCAAGCGCGAGGCCGAGCATCTGATGCCCGAGACAGATGCCGAATACAGGTTTGCCACTGTCGATGAGCTTGCGGATTTCCGGGACCACGTATTCTCCCGTTGCCGCCGGATCGCCCGGCCCGTTCGAGAGGAAAATACCGTCGGGTTCACGGTCTAGAATATCTTCCGCCGTGGCATCGGCCGACACGACCGTCACACGGCAGCCAGCGGAACTGAGACAACGGAGAATATTCTTCTTGATGCCGAAATCCATGGCGACGACGTGGAACGGCGCTTCATCCGGCATCTCGTAGTCACCGGGCCACTGCCATGTTCCTTCATGCCATGTGAAACTCTGGCCGCAGGTGACATCCTTTGCGAGGTCCGTCCCCTCGAGGCCCGGCCATGCCGCCGCCTCTGCCTTCAGAGCATCGAGATCAAACTGTCCATTCGGCGCATGCGCGATGACCGCGTTCGCCATGCCGTCGTCACGGATTTTCCCCGTGAGTGCACGGGTGTCGATGCCGCTGATGCCGATGATCCCGCGTGAGGAAAGCCACGCACCGAGCGTCTGTGCAGCACGGTAGTTCGACGGCGCGGTGATGTCCGCGCGTATCACACAGCCGCGCACGCCGGAGGCCGCTGCCGGGCTCGCGGTCTCTATGTCAGCGTCGTTGGCACCGACGTTCCCGATGTGCGGGAACGTGAAGGTGATGATCTGCCCCGCATAGGATGGGTCCGTCAGAATTTCCTGATACCCACTCATCGCCGTGTTGAAGCAGACTTCGCCCACCGCCGATCCCTCGGCCCCGACGCCATACCCGCTGATGACCGTCCCGTCCGCCAGCACCAGCACCGCGGTATGCCGCGCATCTTCCCACGCGGGCGAACCGGTGCGATCTGCGCCGTTGGAGGGTGCTGCAGTCTCGGGCGTCGTCGCCATGGTTAAGGGCCTTTCCTTCGTAATCGTCGCTATCGGTGGATTTGCGCCAACGATGACCTCACCGTTTGTCAGCGCCGCGGTCAGTCGCGAGGCGTCGCCGTGCAGAGACCCGATGTGCCACTTGCATCCAGCGACCCTGATCGCGATTTGGGGCACTCGGTTGGATGCAACGGCGGGCGTGTTGCTGCGCCGCAGGTAGGCGTGCACGACGGGTGCGTCAACGGTGCGCGTCCGCTCGGCTGCTATGCTTTCGTTAAGGTGAATCGCTGAGCGTCCTGGATCGAGCTGAGCAAAGCGTCGGTGAGCATGGCGTAAGCCCGGAATGCTGCGGTTGAGCCGCCTATTCCTTCAAGCACCGCGCGTCATTGAACGATGCGCGCCTCAAAATTGTTCGTACGGCAACGGATCGGAGCCCACGATGCGCGATACCCTCTCCACGGCACTCAAAAATGCGACCCGCGAGCAGGACAAACGTCGGATCGCGACACTGCGACTGATCAATGCCGCCATTAAGGACCGCGATATCGCTGCGCGCACGACGAGTGATGAAGGTGTGAGCGACACCGAGATCCTCGAAATCATGGCGAAGATGATCAAGCAGCGCCGTGAGAGCGTGAGCACCTATGAGCAGGCCGGGAGGCTCGAGCTTGCGCAGCAGGAGCAGGAAGAGATCACGATCATCGAGGAGTTCATGCCGAAGCAAATGGCGGGCGACGAAATGGAGTCCGCCGTCGATGAGGTACTGCGCGAGCTCGAATGCAGCGGTCTCAAGGACATGGGACGGGCCATGTCGACGCTGAAAGACCGCTATGCCGGGCAGATGGACTTCTCCGCCGCATCGAAGGTCGTGAAGGCCCGCCTCGCCGCCTGAGCGGCCGGGAGACGTGCGGGGCCGTACAGCGCGCGCCGCTCGGCCCCAGGGCCAGGTCCTGGAGGCGCGCACAGCTTGCGCACAGCCCCGCCCGTCACGCAGCCGCCCATACACCCAATCGCCGGTGACCGAATCGAATCACGCTAGGTTCCGCACCGCCGCCGCTACGAACGGACGGCGCCGTTGCCCGCTGGATGGAGCCTCGCCGCGTATGCGCTTCGATCAGTCGTTTCTCGATGAAATCCGGGCGCGGCTGCCGGTGAGCCAGGTCGTTTCTCGTCGTGTCGCGCTGAAGCGCGCCGGCCGGGAATACAAGGGTCTCAGCCCGTTCAAGGATGAAAAGACCCCGTCCTTCAC
>JBCBJG010000189.1:0-6631 GCA_038523655.1 Pseudomonadota bacterium
CAACGTGAAGACCGCCCCGAGCGGGACCGCCGCCTTTGCAGAGACGTCGGCGAGCGGATGTCGCCAGACGAGAAACCCGATGCTCGAGATCACGACGGTGAGATACGTGAACATCGCCAGCCAGGCCGCGGGCACATGGACAAACATGATCCGCACCGTTTCACCCTGCTGGTAGTCCGGCGGCGCTAGCACCAGCCCGGCATAAAGCCCGGCGACGATCACCAGAGCCGTCAGCCCACCGATCCACGGCAGTAGCGCGCCCGACCAGCCCATAAATCGCGTCGGGTTGGAAAACCGCTGCACCAGCGACTGCTGCACGTCCGTTCCAGCCATGTCCTTGCCTTCTCTTCCCGGCGCCACCGCGCGCCATGCTCTGATCGTACGTCTTGTAACGTTGCGTCACGCACCCCACGGCAACGACGCGAACCCGCGTTCCGAGTTCCGAGTTCCACGGTTCGCCTGGCCCCAAGGTGCTCGTCCGCTTGATATGGGGTCACGCCCCGCCTAGCGGAACTGCAATCGTAACGCAGCCGCAGCCGCGATCGGGGCCAACACGATCGAGGCCAGCGCAATCGCACCGAGAAACAGCGCCGGCGTCACCGGATTGCCCGGCCCCGACACCGTTGCCTCGAGCGTGGCGACACCGAAAATCAGGATCGGCACGAAAAACGGCAGCATCAGAAGCGCCAGCAGCAAACCACCCCGCCCAACCGGCAGCGTGATCGCCGCACCGATTGCCCCGATAAAACTGATCGCCGGCGCACCGATCGCCATGGTCCCCACCAGCACCCCGAGCCCGTTCGGGGGAAAATTGAGCAGCAACCCCAACACCGGCGCAAACGCGACGAGCGGCAACGAAAACACCGCGCAGTGCGCAAGCGCCTTCGCCATCACGACCAGTTCAAGCGGCAGATCCCCGGTCAGCAATACATCGAGGCTCCCATCCTCGAGATCGCGGGCAAAAAGCCGGTCGATCGACAGGAGCGATGCAAGCAGGAGCCCAATCCAGAGCACGCCGCCCGCGATCCGGCTGAGCAGGTTGAGGTCCGGGCCGAGCCCGAGCGGCAGGATCGCGATGACGACGAGATAAAAACCGAGCGCGGTCCCGAGCGCCCCACCCTCACGTACCGCCAGCCGGGCATCACGCAGAAAAAGCGCTACAAACGCGGTCATACCGGCGCCTCGTGCCCGAGATGAAACCGCCGGGGGTTCCGAAGCGCAAGGTCGACGTGGGTCGTCACGAGCGCAATGCCGCCGCCGTCTGCATGGCGATCGAGCACCCCCGCCAGCCCCTCGCGCGACGCAGCGTCGAGCCCATGCGTCGGCTCGTCGAGCAACCAGATCGGTCTTGGCGCAACGAGCAATCGGGCCAGCCCCGCCCGCCGCTGCTGCCCGCTTGAGAGGACGGAAACTGGCAGATCGGCGAGATCCTCCAGCCCGAACGTCGCCAATGCGTCGGCGATCGCGTCCTCGTCCTCCCGCTCCGCAAGGAAAGCCTGATAAAACCGCAGGTTCTCTTCGACCGTGAGGGTGGGCTTCACGCCGTTGCCCGGCCCGAAGACGTGCATCATCGATGTGATCGGCGCCTCCGCCTCGGCGTCTTCCGGCGCGCTACTGACCCGCTCGATCGCGACGGCCCCCCCGCCCGGCCGCAGCATTCCCGCTATCGTGCGCAGCAGCGTCGTCTTCCCGATGCCGTTGGGCCCGAGCAGCAACGCAACGTCGCCGGCGCGAACGGTGAACGATATTGCATCCACGATCGTTCGCCCGCCGCGTCGACAGGAAAGATCACGCACGGCGACCGCAGAGATCAAAACCACGAGAGTGTCCGTTCATGCCAGACCGGCGGGCCTGATTTGCCCGCGGGATTACAGAAAGCTTCCGCCAACGTCGCATGGCATCGCCGGAGCGAGCGTATTATACGGTTGCGAACACCGACCCAACGCGCATCTGCGGGGCACACCCCGCCATCCGGGCACCCGGATCGCGCCGCGCACCAACACCCCCTTCGAGGAATCGCGCCATGTCCGATCAGCAGTCCAGCCCGCTCGACAGCTTCAACGCCCGCCGCACATTGACGGTCGGCGAAAAGGAGTACGAGTATTTCAGCCTGCCCGATGCGGAGAAAAATGGCCTCGACGGCATTTCCCGCCTGCCTTACTCGCTGAAGGTACTGCTGGAAAACCTGCTTCGGAACGAAGACGGCAAGACTGTCACCGCGGACGATATCCGAGCGATGGCCCAGTGGGTGAAAGATAAAAGCTCCACGCGCGAGATTGCCTACCGCCCCGCGCGTGTCCTGATGCAGGACTTTACCGGCGTGCCCGCCGTCGTGGACCTCGCCGCGATGCGCGACGCCATGGCCAACCTCGGCGGTGACCCCCGCAAGATCAATCCGCTCGTCCCGGTCGACCTCGTGATCGACCACTCCGTGATGGTCGACTATTTCGGCACGGCGAATGCGTTTTCGCGCAACGTCGAGCGCGAGTACGAGCGCAATCGCGAGCGCTACGAGTTCCTGAAATGGGGCGCCGGCGCCTTTGAAAACTTCCGCGTCGTGCCGCCGGGCACTGGCATTTGCCATCAGGTCAACCTGGAGCATCTCGCCCAGACGGTCTGGACCAAGCAGATTTCGCGCGACGGCAAACCCGTGACGCAGGCATTCCCCGACACCTGCGTAGGAACCGACAGTCATACGACGATGGTCAATGGGCTCGCCGTGCTCGGGTGGGGCGTCGGTGGAATCGAAGCCGAGGCCGCCATGCTCGGCCAACCGGTCTCCATGCTCATCCCCGAGGTCATCGGCTTCCGGCTCGACGGTACGTTGCCCGAAGGTGTGACCGCGACAGATCTGGTGCTGACCGTCGTCGAGATGCTTCGGGCGCGCGGCGTGGTCGGCAAGTTTGTCGAGTTCTTCGGCCCCGGCCTCGATCGTCTGTCGCTCGAAGACCAGGCCACGATCTCGAATATGGCGCCCGAGTATGGCGCAACGTGCGGCTTCTTCCCGATCGACACGGACGGCCTCACATATCTGCGCGCCACGGGCCGCGATGAGGAGCGTATCGCCCTCGTCGAGGCGTACTCGAAGGCGCAGGACATGTTCCGCACGACCGATGCCGAGCCGCCGGTCTTTACCGACACACTCGAACTTGATCTGACGACGGTCGAACCATCCCTCGCCGGGCCAAAGCGCCCGCAGGATCGAATTGCGCTTGGCGATGCGGCCCCGGCGTTCGAGGCGGCACTCGACGAGCTTTCCGGCGGCGGCATCTCGCCGAAGACGCCTGCCCGATCACAAGCCGAAGCCCGCCTGATCGCTGAAGGCGGCGAGCAGGCCGAACCGGCACCGAAGCAGTACGCGGTGATCGGCGAGGACTTCCAGTTGTCCGATGGTGACGTGGTAATCGCCGCGATCACCTCCTGCACCAACACATCGAACCCCTCCGTGCTGATGGCGGCCGGCCTCGTTGCTCGCAACGCCCGCGCCCGTGGCCTGCAGGTGAAACCGTGGGTAAAGACCTCACTGGCGCCCGGCAGCCAGGTGGTGACCGACTACCTGACGAAGGCCGGTCTGCAGGACGATCTTGACGCCATGGGCTTCGACCTCGTCGGCTATGGCTGCACGACCTGCATCGGGAATTCCGGCCCGCTCGCGGAGGAAATTTCGAAGACAATCAACGAGAACGATCTCGTTGCCTGCTCCGTGCTGTCCGGCAACCGCAACTTCGAAGGTCGCGTGAACCCGGATGTGAAAGCCAACTACCTCGCCTCACCGCCGCTCGTGGTTGCGTACGCCATCGCCGGCTCAATGAAGATCGACATCACCACCGAACCGCTCGGCGACGACACCGACGGCAACCCGGTTTACCTCAAGGACATCTGGCCCTCGTCGGCCGACATCGCAGAACTGGTGCGCGAGGCCGTGACCGCCGAGATGTTTGCTGAACGCTATGCCGATGTCTTCAAGGGCGATGAAAACTGGCAGGCCATCGAAAGTGGTGGCGGCATGACCTACGGCTGGAGTGACGGCTCCACCTACGTGCAGAACCCACCCTACTTCGAGGACATGGAGCTTCAGCCGGGCGACGTGACCGACATCGAAGGGGCACGCATCATCGGCCTGTTCAAGGACAGCATCACTACCGACCATATTTCTCCCGCGGGCGCGATCCAGCAGTCCGGCCCGGCCGGCACCTACCTGATGGAACGCCAGGTCTCGCCGCGCGAATTCAATTCGTACGGCGCGCGGCGCGGCAACCACCAGGTCATGATGCGGGGCACCTTCGCGAACATCCGGATCCGCAATCAGGCGGCACCGGGGACGGAAGGCGGCATCACCCGCCACCACCCCTCCGGCGACGAAATGTCGATCTACGAAGCGGCGATGCGCTACCGCAGTGAGGACGTGCCGCTCGTCGTCATGGCCGGCAAGGAATACGGCACCGGCTCCAGCCGCGACTGGGCGGCGAAAGGCACGCGCCTGCTCGGTATCCGCGCAGTGATCGCTGAATCGTTCGAGCGTATCCACCGCTCCAACCTTATCGGCATGGGCGTGCTGCCGTTGCAGTTCCCGGACGGCATCAACTGGGAAAGCCTTGGTATCTCATCCGACGAGCAGGTCACGATTACCGGCCTCGAGAACCTGTCGCCGCGATCGTCGCTCCCGGTCACGGTCCAGTACGGCGATGGTCGTGAGGAGAATTTCGAGGCCCTGTGCCGGATCGATACCGAGGACGAGTTGGCCTACTACCGCAACGGCGGCATCCTGCCGTACGTGTTGCGAAATCTTGCCGAGGCGGCCTGACAGGCCGGCATTGAAAAAACCCGGTATTCACACGACCACCATCATGACCAGCACGACGGTGCGCTTCACTCGAACGAGCGCGCCGTCGGCTTGGCCGGCTGACATGAACGTCATCCCGTTGTGAATGGCGAATATTTCTCTCCACGTGCATAGTCGGGGCCATGAATGCGCGCGGCCGTTACCGCTCGCCCGCCGCACGTCGAGAAAGCCCCGCCCGTGTCCGCTCGCCTGTCTACGTCCCTTTCCGAAAAGTCCATGATCACGGGAACCGATGCGCTTCCCGCGCGCCGTTCCCGCATGATGCGAGCTCTGCCTCTCTCAGCCGCCCAACCTACGGCCGCGATCGGTCTGTTGATGGGCGCCATCGTTGCGGGCACAGCGCCGGTTAAAGCCGAATCCGCAACGGCTCCGCTGCATGTGGTCGAGCTCTACACGAGCCAGGGATGCTCCGCGTGCCCGCCGGCCGACAAACTGCTGGCGACCTACGTCGAGCGCCCAGACGTACTGGCACTCACACTGCCCGTTGATATCTGGGACTATCTTGGATGGCGCGATACTTTCGCTAAGCGTGCCTACAGTGAGCGGCAGCGGCTTTATGCGCGCAAACGCGGTGACGGGCAGGTCTACACACCGCAGGTCGTCGTTAACGGCACCAAGCACGCCATCGGCCATCACAAGGATGCAATCGACGCGGCGATCAAACGGACAATCGACACCCTTGCGGAACGCCGCTTGCGCCCGGTCATCACACGTGACGGCAACCTCGTCTCAGTCGATGCCCGCGCCCACGACGGCTCCGACGCCAGCGGCGAAGCACGGGTATGGCTCGCGCAGATCCGCGACCAGAGCACCGTGAAGATCCGACGCGGAGAGAATGGTGGCCGGCGCCTCAGCTACCACAACGTAGTTGAGCGGATGATGCCCGTCGGCACGTGGCGCGGCACCGCCTTGCGCGTCGCGCTACCGGAAGAACCGGAGGCCCAGGACCGAACGTTTGCGCTGATTTTCCAGGACGGGCTCGCAGGCCCGATTCTCGGCGCCGCGCGCGTTCCAGATACCGACTGACCGCCACCGCTCGAGCCGCGCGACCGCAACGTCCACGCGGACCAATCGCCTGATCGCTTTGTAATGAGAAAGCGTGGCCCGGTCCGCTTGGAGAGAAGACTCGGGGGGACTGGGGGGCTGAGAATCCGAAGCCTTGCAACAGACCGGGCCACTTCGGGTATGCCGACAAGCGGCGTGCCCGAAACGCGATACAGGCCGCTCCAGCGGCATGTCCGTGATCTCTGTTACGAATTATTTCAAATGGTGTCCACCCTAAAAACCTTAAACTAAGCGTGATGCCAGCAGCAGCGCTGACCCACCGGCTCGCGTAGCGGTCACCCCGCCCCTTGCAAGCAGCGTCGCCCCGCGCGATCTTCGAAGTCCAGCCGGTCGTAAGTGCGGCGTACAAACCCGGGTACACCGGCGGGGCAAGCGAAGCTGATGAGCAAGGAGGCGTCGTTGAGCGACAGCGAACCAATAACCGAGCGCCCCGCAAGACCAGACGCGCGGGGCGCAACCGTCACCAGGCTCCCGAAGCAGGCGCCAAGATCAGCGTCGACCACACCCGAGCCGCCGACACGCAAGGCGCCGCTGCCGATTTGCTTTAATCGACAAGAGCTCTACCTCATCATGAATGTCTATGGCCGCCAGGTCGCGGCCGGCGAGTGGCGCGACTACGCTATCGACATGCTCAAGGACCGAGCGGTTTTCTCAATCTTCCGCCACGCGAGCGAGTTCCCGCTCTATCGGATCGAGAAAAACCCGAAGCTCGCGCGAAAGCAG
>JBCBJG010000190.1:0-6472 GCA_038523655.1 Pseudomonadota bacterium
CGCTCGCGGAGGAAAATTCCTTCCACCTCACGGTGCCGCCCGTCGAGCTTTGCACGGACAATGCGGCGATGATTGCCTGGGCCGGTGCCGAGCGGCTGGCATTGGGCGAGACGAGCCCGCTCGATAGCCCAGCGCGTGCGCGATGGCCGCTCGACCCGACGGCCGAGCAGGTGCGTGGCGCTGGCGTGAAGGCAAGCGGCGCCGCGCTGCCCCGCAGCCTGCCTGCATGATGCGCGTCCGCGTGATCGGTGCCGGCGCGTTCGGGACGGCGCTCGCGGCTGTGCTCGCCCGGGCCGGCCATGAGGTGCTGCTGGAAGCGCGACGCGAGGAGGTCGTCGATACGGTGATGTCGTCCCGCTGCAATCCGGCGTATCTCGGCGATATTATCCTCCCGCCGATGCAGGCAACCGCGGACGCGAACGCGGCGGTCGCTTTTGGCGCGGAGCTTATCGTGCTCGCGGTTCCGGCTCAGACCGTGCGATCTGCAGCCGATAAGCTTGCTGAGGAAGATGCCGCGCCACCGGTCATCCTCGCAGCGAAGGGGATCGATCGGGCGACCGGGCAACCGCTGAGCGATCTGCTCACTGAACGGTTCGGTTCGGCGCAGGAAAAAAACTCCAGCCGGCGCACGTTCGGTGTGCTCTCCGGACCGAGCTTTGCGACGGACATCGCGCTCGGGCTACCGACAGCGGTCGCGCTCGCGGCCCCGACCATTACGGAGGCGGAGACGCTTGCGGCCGCTTTCGCCGGCTCCAACGTGCGCTGCTATGCGAGCGACGACGTGCGCGGGGTCGAACTCGGGGGAGCGCTTAAGAACGTCCTCGCGATCGGCGCCGGGATCGTCAGCGGACGCGAGCTCGGCGCGAGTGCGCAGGCGGCGCTCGTGACACGCGGGCTCGTCGAGATGCGGCGGCTGGCCGTGGCGCTCGGGGCGCGGGCGGAAACGCTCAACGGGCTTTCTGGGCTCGGCGATCTGATCCTCACCTGCGCGTCGGAGCAGTCCCGTAACTTCGCCTACGGTGCCGCTGTTGGGCGTGGCGCGTCCCGCGAGGGACTGAAGCTCGCGGAAGGCGTCGCAACGGCCGCTGTTGCCTGCATGCTTGCCGCCAAACACGGTATCGACGTGCCGCTCATGTCAGCGGTGAGCGCGGTGCTCGATGAACGCCTCACCGTCGACGCCGCGGTCGCCGCACTGATGGAGCGGCCGTTGAAGAATGAGCCGTAGGGCGAACGATACGGCGTCACCGGGGCGTCTGAAGATACTGCTCGTAAAATGCTCGGGAAGGCGCTTGCGCGCGATGAACCCGCCGTAGACAACCCCTTGAACCGTCCCGCGCCATTGTCGTGGCCACGGGTCATAAGCTAGTGACGTGTTTCTCAGATTGACGGTGTGGGTCGGAGGCACGCGCGATGGCCTACTGGTTGTTCAAGTCCGAGCCGGACAAGTGGTCGTGGGAGCAGCAGAAAGCGAAGGGCGCGCCGGAGGAGTGGGACGGCATCCGCAACTATCAGGCGCGCAATTTCATGCGGACCATGAAAGTCGGCGACCTCGGATTTTTCTACCACTCCAACGCGGGCAAGGACATCGTCGGGATCGTGCGCGTCACTGCCGAAAGCGCGCCCGATTCGACGACTGACGACGAGCGCTGGGATTGTGTGCACGTCGAGGCGGTATGCGACATGCCGGAGCCCGTGACGCTCGCGGATGTGAAGGCGGAGCCAAAGCTCGCGGACATGTCACTCGTCACCTCGATGCGGCTCAGCGTGCAGCCCGTGAAACCCGATGAATGGAAGCTCGTCTGCAAGATGGGCGGGCTGAAAAAGCCACCGAAGGTGGAGCGATGAGGGCTGCTCAGCTTTAGTTCTCAATTGAGCCTAACACCTTGACGCCATCTTCGATGCGACGGTCGATCACGATCATTTCGCCGGAGGAGGTGAAGCGGCCGGTCAGTGCGGAGACGTTGACCTGATGCGTGACGAAGACGACGGGAATTACCGCGTCGTACTGCGTGATCCACGCCTTCACCGCACGTGTCTGTTCCGGTTCGCGTTGCCGGGCGGAGAAAAACGAGTTGAGCGCCGGCAAGTCCTGGACCTCGCCGAGCGCAAGCAACTCCGCGGTCTCACGGCAGCGACACCACTGGCTGGTCAGCACCGTTGCGATCTCGATCCCGTTTGCGCGAAGCCGCTCACCGATCGCGCGGGCCTGACGACGGCCGGTCTCGGAAAGGTTTCGCTGCGTCGAGCAATCCTCGAGCGTAAAGTCAGCGGGGTCGCCGGTGCCGGGCGCAAGGGCGTGGCGCATCACGGCGATGGCACGACCCTCCCGCAAAGCCTGCCATAATTCGACGTCGGAGGCGGTAGCGGGACTGACGGTCCATGCGGATGCGATTGCGAGAACGATGGCGCCGACGATGGCTGCCAAGCTCCGGCGCGACGCGCTGCGAATAGGTTCGCCAGCAGCACTCCTACGACGGTTCATCGCGAGACCTTTGTTCAGCTTCAGCCTGCGGTGATACGCGCTCGGGTTCCGGCTGGTTCCGCGGTATGCGGAAGTTCAGCGATACCGCATGTCTGGGTCACGCCGGGCACGATCGTCTACCGTTCGCCGCACAATTGGTGCACGGTCGATAGCGCACCACCCACACCGTTTGCCGACGGCCCGTATGACGTCCGTTCTCCGCACGCCCGACACCCGCTTCGACAACCTGCCCGGCTGGTCCTTTGCGCCGCGGTATCTGGATGATTTGCCGGGATACGCCGGGCTGCGCATGCACTATGTCGATGCGGCGCCGCGATCGCAGCCGAACCCGGATGCGCCGGTCTTTCTGTGCCTGCATGGTCAGCCGACATGGGCTTACCTCTACCGACGCATGATCCCGGTGTTGACGGCGGCAGGCTATCGCGTCGTCGCGCCGGACCTTTTCGGCTTCGGGCGATCCGACAAACCCGCTGACGAGGCGACATACACGTTTGATTTTCATCGCAATGCCCTGCTCGCGCTGATCGACCGTCTCGACCTGCGCAACATCTGCCTCGTGGTGCAGGATTGGGGTGGCATTCTCGGGCTCACACTGCCGATCTCGGCGCCCGAGCGCTACACGCGGCTCCTCGTCATGAACACGGCACTACCGACCGGCGAGGAGGCGCCACCGGGTTTTGCCGCGTGGCGTGCCTTTAATCGGACCAAGCCGGACCTTGGGGTCGGGGCACTCATGCAGCGTGGCGCGGCGCATCTGAGCGAAGCGGAAGCCGCCGCCTACGATGCACCCTTTCCGGATGCGTCATTCAAGGCCGGGGTCCGGCGCTTTCCCGAGCTCGTGATGTGGCGCGACCCCGGCGAGGCGTTGAGCGATGCGGCAGGCGGTGGGATTGCGCACGCCCGGGCGGCGCGGGACTTCTGGTCGTCGACATGGGAGGGCCGGAGTTTTATGGCGATCGGCATGCAGGACCCGGTCCTCGGGCCGCCCGTCATGTCCGAGCTGCGCCAATGCATCCGCGGATGCCCCGCGCCGATGGAGGTCGCGGACGCCGGCCACTTCGTGCAGGAATGGGGCGCGCCAATCGCCGAGGCCGCGCTTGCGGCATTCGATCTGTGACCCGCCAAGCAGGAACACCGTGAACATCTATCACGCATTTCTCTCTCTCAAACCCGAGGTCGCGGATATGGCGTTCGTCGCCGCGCTCGACGACGATCTCGGTCACCTGAAGACGCGCGGAAACATTGCGGGTTGGCGGTTGATGAGGCGCAAGCTGGGTCTCGGGCCGCGGGAGCTCAGGGACTTCCATCTGATGATCGAGCTCGAAGAGCTGGCACAACTTGACAGTGCATTCTTGCATGTCGCGACACGGACCGGCGACGTCGAGGCGACACATCACTGCGTCAACCACATGGTCGCCGATGTGACCTTCGCGCTGTACCGCGATTTTCCCGATCCGGTCCGCGAGCAGGGCGGGGAGCTTTTCTAATGGGCCAGGACTACAAGCAGGCGCAGACGCAGGACCAGGTGCCGGAGAGACCGACGCGGGATTACATTGGATACGGAGCGGAGCCGCCGGTCGTTGCATGGCCGGGTGGGGCGCGGATCGCGGTCAACTTCTGCATCAACTACGAGGAAGGCGGCGAACGGAACGTGCTTGACGGGGATGACCGGTCAGAGGAGCGGCTGTCGGACGTCGCGGTCGAGAGCCGGATCGGGCGGCGCGACCTCAACATCGAGCAGAGCTATGCCTACGGCGCACGCGTCGGATACTGGCGGCTGCTGCGTGCGTTTACGGACCGCGGATTGAGGGCCACGGTCAATGTGATCGGGCAGGCGGCGGAGAAAAACCCTGTCGCGCTTCTGGCGATGATCGACGCCGGGTTCGATCTGCATCCACACGGATGGAAATGGATCGACTTCGATACGCTGGATGCCGACACGGAGCGCGAGATGATCGCCAAGGGGATCGCGCAGATCGAGGCGCTCACGGGAGAAAAACCGCTCGGGTACTATGCGGGCCTGCCGTCGATGAATACGCGTCGTCTCGTGGTGGAGGCAGGGTGCTTTCTCTACGACAGTGATTGCTATGACGACGACCTACCGCACTGGTCGCCGGACTATCCCGGACTGCTGCTCGTGCCGTATTCGCTGGACACGAACGACAGTCGGTTCGGGCGGGGCGAGCGGAGCTATCAGGTTGGCGACGAGTTTTTCACCTACCTGAAGGACAGCTTCGACGTGCTTTACGTCGAGGGCGCGACGCATCCGAAGATGCTGACGGTCGGGCTGCATGCGCGGCTCATCGGTCGGCCGGGGCGGATCGGCGCGCTGCATCGCATCCTCGATTACATGACCGGGCATGACGGTGTATGGATTTGCCGACGGGATGATCTTGCGCGCCACTGGGCTGCGCAGTTTCCGGACCCGCGGGCGGCCGAGGCTTCGTGAGGAGCCTCGGGGTCATCGCGACCTCTCACAACAGACGCCCAGACACAGGGTCAGGCACATCCTGAGACTGCAGCACGCATCACCACTGACGGCGTGAGCGCGACATCAGCGATCCGATGACTTGTGCGGAGAGAGGGTCGCGCGCTTCTTGAGCGCAAAATTTACGGTGCCCACGGCGCTCACCGGGTACCTCATCGACCGGGTGCGCGTGCATGTTTATCTCCGATCCACCCATCGATTTCCTCATCCGCGGAATTGTGCTGGCGGTGGTGGGGTTGCTTTAGGTGCTCGGATTGGTTCGCCTCGTCGGGCTGCGGTTGTCCTCGAAAATGACCAATGTCGACTTCGTGATGACAATCGCCATCGGGACGTTGCTCGCAGGGGCGGCGCAGGCGACCACGTGGAGCGCGTTCGGCCAGGCGCTTGCCGCCATGTCCGCGCTGTCTGCTGCCCAGTATGGTCTTTCTCGCCTCCGCATCAATTCGGACACGGCAGAGGACACGCTGCAGAACCAGCCGGCACTGCTGATGCGGGATGGGGAGATGATCGACGCCGCAATGCGCCGGCATCGCGTGACGCGCAGCGATCTGGTCGAGAAGCTGCGCGAGGCGAACGTGCTGGATCTCGCCGACATCAGGGCAGTGGTGCTGGAAACGACGGGCGATATCTCCGTGCTGCGCGGTTCGGAAACGCCGGCCGAGACGCTGCTGCGAGACGTGCGCACGCCCTGACCCGGAACTGACTTGCCCCCTGACCCCCAACGCTGCAACCGGACGACGGTGGCGCGTGAAACTTCACCCGGCCACATGTCCAATTGCGTGTCCCACCACCGCCGCCGCACCGCGAGCCTTTTAGACGAATGCCCGAGTTGCCGGGGGTTTGCCGGGGCCATACTGTGCGCGCCGGAAATAACGGACACAGTGGGAGGAGCCATTCATGTCCGACGAAGCGGTCTACGAGGTGCCGTCCGAATGGTCGAGCCGTGCGCATGTCGACAGCGCGAAGTTCGAAGAAATGTATGCGGAGAGCGTCAGCGATCCGGAGAAATTCTGGGGTGCGCACGGCAAGCGCATCGACTGGATGGAGCCGTACAGCAACGTCAAGAACACGTCCTACGATCCGGAAAACGTGGAGATTAAATGGTACGCCGACGGTATGCTGAACGTCTGCGCGAACTGCGTTGACCGACACGTGGAAAGTCGCGGCGACCAAGTGGCCATCATCTGGGAGGGTGACGACCCGACCCAGGACGAGAAGATCACCTACCGTCAGCTGTTGGAGCGCGTCTCGAAGTTCGCGAACGTCATGAAGGCGAACGGCGTGCGCAAAGGCGACCGCGTCACGATTTATCTCCCGATGATTCCCGAGGCGGCGTACGCGATGCTCGCCTGCGCGCGGATCGGGGCGATCCATTCCGTCGTCTTCGGCGGCTTCTCGCCGGATGCGCTTGCCGGGCGGATCGAGGATTGTGCGTCGACGTTCGTCATCACGGCCGACGAAGGCATTCGCGGCGGCAAGACGATCCCGCTCAAAGCCAACAC
>JBCBJG010000191.1:0-6462 GCA_038523655.1 Pseudomonadota bacterium
CGACGCGCCTCGGACCTGCTGGGCCTCGCCGTCCTCTTGAAGGAAACCGGCCTCTCACACGAAGGAGTTACGGTAGCCGAAGGAGAGGAAAAAACCGGCATCAACGTCGTGCCGCTGTTCGAGACCATCGCTGACTTGCAGAACGCCCCCGGCATCATGGAGCGGCTCTTTTCCATCCCCGCCTATCGCAAGCTCCTCGCCGCACAAGGCGACACCCAAGAGATCATGCTCGGCTATTCCGACAGCAACAAGGATGGCGGCTACACCACCTCCGGGTGGGAACTCTACAAGGCCCAACGGCGGCTCGTGCAGTTGTGCCGGGAAAGCGATGTTCGCTTGCGGCTGTTTCATGGTCGCGGCGGTTCCGTCGGCAGAGGTGGCGGGCCGAGCTATGAGGCCATCCTCGCGCAGGCGCCCGGTGCCGTCGACGGCCAGTTCCGCATGACCGAACAAGGCGAGACGATCTCGAGCAAGTATACAAATCCGTTCATCGGCAGACGCAATCTCGAGGTTTTATCATCCGCCGTCCTCGAAGCCTCCCTCAGACAGGGCAACGCGGAAGAAACCGCGCCCGATGAGTTCATCGCGGCGATGGAGGATATATCGACCCGCGCCTTCGCCGCCTACCGTGCGCTGGTTTACGAAACCGAGGGGTTCAATGCGTTTTTCCGTGCAACCACGGTGATCGACGAGATCGCAACGCTCAACATCGGCTCCCGCCCAGCCTCGCGGAAAGCCGGCGGTCGGATCGAAGACCTCCGCGCGATCCCCTGGGTGTTTTCGTGGGCACAGGCGCGGGTGATGCTTCCAGGATGGTTCGGTTTCGGGACGGCGGTCGAGGCATGGCTAGCCGACAACCCCGGCGGCCTCGCGCTGCTCCGACGCATGTACGATGCCTGGCCGTTCTTCCGCACCCAGCTTTCCAACCTCGACATGGTGCTTGCCAAATCGAGCATGGCGATCGCCTCGCGGTACGCGGACCTGGCCGAAGACCGCACCACCGCCGAACCGATCTTCGCCGAGATCGAACGCGAACACGCACGCACGCGCGGCATGCTGCTCGATATCGTCGAGGCTGACCGGTTGCTTGCGACGAACCCGCTTCTCGAGCGGTCGATCCGCAACCGCTTCCCGTACATCGACCCGCTCAATCATTTGCAGATCGAGCTGCTCCGCAAGCGAAGGGCCGGCAGTGATGACCCGAAGATCGCGCGCGGTCTGCTGCTTACGATCAACGGCATTTCGGCAGGGCTTCGCAACAGCGGTTGAGGCGGATACTTCTCGCGGAGATAAAAAAAGGGCGCGCCGGTAAGCGCGCCCTCTAGCAACATTTGGGTCGTCGTACTGATACGCCGCCGAGTTCGTCAGACGGCGAGGCGGCCCGAGAGTCTGATCGGCATCCGGCCTACTTGAGCACGCCCATCTTCTGCAGCATGCCTTTGTGCACGTCGCGCTCTTTCATCCAGTACGCCATGAGCTGTTCGCCCTTGAGCGGATCGCCCTGCAGCGCCTTTTTCTTCCGGTAGGTCTGCCACTCTTCGCTGTCGAACACGCGCTGGAAGAGATCCTGGTAGTAGGCAACAGCTTTTTCATCCATGCCCGGCGCACCAACGACGGTCCGCTGCATGTAGTAGACGAAGTCCTGGCCGAGCTCCTTGAACGTCGGGGAGTCTTTGAAGAGCCCGATCCGCTCGTCCGTGAAGCACGCGATCGGCTTTGTCGTCCCCGCTTCATAGAAACCGAGCTGCTCCGACGGGTTGTTCACCGTTGAATTTGCGTTCTTGCCCGCAAGTTCCTTCGCGACCTTCCCGCCACCTTTGTATGGGACGTACTTCATCTCGAGGCCGTAGGCCGAGTTGAGGAAGTCGGTCAGCAGGTTGTCCTCGGAGTTTTTCCCCGTCCCCGCCATGATCCACTTGCCGCCGTCGGCCTTGGCCGCTTTGACGAAGTCGTCGATCGAATTGATGTCTTTACGATCGGAGTGCACCCACAGACAGAAGGTGTCCTCCGCCATCCGCATCACGGGCGTGAACTTGCCGATGTCGACGCCGAGGTTCGCCTGACGCAGCGGCGTCGTGTAGAAGGAGTTCAGCGTGAACATCAGGGTGTGATTGTCGCCCTGCTTTTGCTTCATATAGACGAGCGCTTCAGCACCCGAACCGCCCGGCTTATTTACCGGCGTGACCGGCACGCTCGCCATTTTGTTTTTTGCGATGATCGACTGCATGAGCCGGACAGCTTTGTCGGCACCGCCGCCCTTGCCCGCCATCACGACAAATTCGACTGGCTTACGTGGCTGCCAATCCGCGAGCGCCGCACCAGCGGTCGCGAACGAGCCGGCTGCAATCGTGGCAGCCGCCAGCCCGAGCTGACTAAAAGTACGCTTCATAGGTTTCTCCTCCAAAGTCCGCGGTGCATGTCCGGGACGATCTCACCGCACCACGGCGGCCTAGTCGATCCACGACGGATCGGCGACGTTCTCCCTGTCGTCGTTATGCATGATCGTGCATATATGGCGGAGTGAAGGTCAAGAGACCTTCTTGGGGGAAATGTCGCGCCCCGCAGCGACATCCAAATCGGGCGGCACCCTTCAAGGGCCACAGTCACCGAGCACGCCTTCTGCATCGCGCACTGCGAACATCACTAAAGCTACCCGCGAAGCACGGGGGTCAGATCCGCATGTCGATATGCCCGAGGCGCTCGGTCAGCAGCCGGTTTTCCCTATAGTCGATCGGCAGGGAAACCAGTGACGGTCCCGCCTCGTCGAGCGCTTTGCGGAGGGTTGGAAGCAACTCTTCCGCTTGCGTGACGGCATGCCCGTGCCAGCCAAACGATGCCGCGAGCCCGTTCCAGTCCGGATTACCGAATGAAAGCGGCGTATGGCGCCCCTCCTCATTCTCCTGCTTCCAGGCGATGAGCCCATACCCGCCATCGACCCAGACCAGCACCACAAGATCGAGGTCGAGCCGCCGCGCGGTCTCCATTTCCTGCACATTCATCAGGAAATCACCGTCGCCGCATACCGCCACGACCTTGCGGTCCGGCATCGCGAGTTTTGCCCCGATCGCACCCGGAAACGCGCCCCCCATCGAACAGAACCCATTCGGGATCAAACAGGTGTTCGGGCTGTGACAGTGGTAGTGCCGGGCGATCCACATCTTGTGCGCTCCGACGCCACTGAGGAGGATATCGTCCGGGCCGAGTGCGGCACGCAGATCTGCAACGGCTTTCTGCGGGCGAACCGGCGCCTCACCGGTATCGTCGGCATGGCGCGCCAGCTCGCCCGCCATCTCATCACGCACTGCACGCTGGACTGAAAAATCAAAGCCGAGATCATCGCGCTTGGCGAGCGCATCCGTGAGCAGTTCGAGACTGCCCGCAATGTCACCCACGACCTCGCACGCCGGCTGATAATGCGCATCGATCTCGGCAGGATAGAAATCGAGATGCACGAGGTTTTGCTCCCCGCGGACATTCCAGAGTTGTGGCGGATACTCGACCATGTCGTACCCGACGGTGATGACGAGGTCCGCTTCCTCGACCGCGCGGTGCACGATGTCCTTTTGCGAAAGGCCGATCGTGTAGAGGCAATAGGGAGCATCCTTGTCCACGGCGCCTTTGCCCATGAACGTGCTCAACACGCCGATCCCCGTCTGATCACACAGCACCCGCAGCGCACGTGATGCCCGGGTCCTGATCGCACCGTTTCCCGCGATAATGAGGGGCGCGCGCGCGGCTGCGATCCGCTCCGCTGCATCGGCGATGATGCTTGCGTCTGCCGTGGGACGAAAAAACCGATGCGGCGTCAGCGGTGCGCTGTCGACATCCATCCCGGCGATATCTTCCGGTAATTCGAGCAGGACGGCGCCCGGCTTTTCAGCGCGCGCTACGCGGACGGCTTTGCGCACAAGCTCGGGAATACTCTGCGGCGTGCGCACACTCGCGGCCCACTTCGTCACCGGCAGAAACATATCCTCCACGTTGATGATCTGGTGGCTTTCCTTGTGCAGCCGGGAGGTGGCGCCCTGCCCCGTCAGTGCGATGATCGGGGCGTGATCCATGTTGCCTTCGGCGACCGGGGTGACGAGGTTCGTCGCGCCCGGCCCGAGCGTCGCGAGACAGATCGCCGGTGTGCCCTTCAGCCGGCCCCACGCGTTGGCCATGAAGCCCGCGCCCTGCTCGTGACGCGTCAGCACCACGCGGATCGATGACTTCTCGAGCGAGAACGTGACGTCCGCATTTTCCTCTCCGGGAAGCGCGAAGACAGTGTCGACCCCCTCCCGCTCAAGGCACTGCACGAGCAGATCACTGGCTTTCATTGAAGGCTTCACTCCGGGTTGAATTTGGCCGGTCTTCGGCCGCGCGCCTCAGTCGCCAGCCGAGCAGCGACCCCACCGGCCAACTTTGTCGCGTCGCGCAGCGCACGCCGTCAATCGATCGCGACAGTCTTCACGTTCACGAATTCCCGAATACCGATATCGGCAAGCTCGCGGCCGTAGCCCGACGCCTTCACGCCGCCGAACGGGAGCCGCGGGTCACTCGCCACCATTCGGTTGATGAACGTTGCACCGGCGTCAAGTTCGCTGATCGCGCGCTCCTGCTCGCCGTCATCGCGCGTGAAGATCGCCGATCCAAGACCGAAGCGCGTCGCGTTCCCGAGCGTGATCGCCTCGTCCATGTCGCGGATCTTGAAGACCAGCGCGACGGGACCGAAAAGCTCCTCGCTGTAGGCAGGCGCACTTGCCGGAATGTCGAGCAATACGCCGGGGCGGAAGAAAAATCCTTTGCCATCCACCTTCTCAGCACCGACATGCCGCCGCGCACCGGCGGCAACGCTGTCCTCGACCTGCCCCGCAACCTCATCGCGAATGTCACCCGTCGCAAGCGGCCCGACATCGGTCTCTTCGTCCATCGGATCGCCGACCCGCAGACCGGCGATCCGCTCGGCGAAGGCCTCCAAAAAATGATCGTGTATATCGGCGTGGAGTAAAAATCGCTTCGCAGCGATGCACGACTGTCCGTTGTTCATCGTGCGCCCGGCGACGGCAGCATCGAGCGCCGCGTCCATATCGGCCGACGGCATCACAATGAACGGGTCGGACCCGCCGAGCTCCAGCACGGTTTTCTTCAGCGCCTTGCCGGCCGCAGCTGCAACCGCCCGTCCCGCACCTTCCGACCCGGTCAGTGTCGCCGCCGCGACGCGCCGATCGCCCAGCACGCGCTCGACGCCGTCCGATCCAATCAACAGTGTCTGAAACTCGCTGTCCTCGAAGCCTGCTTCGCGAAAGATCTTCTCGATCTCGATCGCACACTGCGGAACGTTCGACGCATGCTTCAGCAGTCCCACGTTGCCGGCCACGAGTGCGGGCGCCGCAAACCGAAAGACCTGCCAAAACGGGAAATTCCACGGCATCACCGCGAGTACGGCGCCGAGCGGAAGATAGGCGGCAAAACTCCGCGACGACGACGACGGATACGTCTGGCGTTCAAGGTACTCCGGGCCGTGCTCTGCATAGTAGCGGCAGACGCTCGCACATTTCTCTACTTCCGCGCGCGCCGAACCGATGGTCTTGCCCATCTCGGTGGTCAACATCCGCGCATACGTCTCGCGGTTGGCATCGAGGATTTCAGCCGCCTTGGACATCCGCTCAACCCGCTCGTGGATCGGACGCATCCGCTGTACGCGCACGGCTTCCTCGGCCTGCGACAGCGCCCGCTCGACATGCGCATCGTCATGATGCGCGAACTCGGCAACCACCTCTTCTGTGGCGGGGTTGATACTTCTGAGCGGCATCGTGGAGTCTCCGTTGGACGGTTCGGGCGGCGTTGGGTGCCACCAGCAATTCGGCAGTGGCCGAAGTGGCAAGCCGCGATTAAGCCAACGGCGGTATACCCCATGACGTTCCCCCGTTCCGACGGGGCGGCGCTCTAACAAGCGGGGCCGGCCGCGATCGTGCCGCGCATCCGGCGCCGGCAGAGCCCATCGCCGCGCGGGGCAACGGATAAACATTGCGGAGCACCAGCGTGGAGAAGGTCGACCTGCTCATCATCGGCGGCGGCGTGAATGGCTGCGGCATTGCTCGCGATGCAGCCGGTCGCGGATACACCGTGCTGCTGGCCGAACAGGCCGATCTCGCGTCGGGCACATCCTCCGGTGCAACCAAGCTGATCCACGGCGGCCTGCGCTATCTTGAGCATTACGCATTTCGCCTGGTTCGCGATTCCCTGCGCGAACGCGAAACGCTCTGGAAGATCGCGCCGCACATCATCTGGCCGATGCGGTTCGTGCTTCCCGTCGACCCGGCAGGTCGGCCGGCGTGGCTGTTGCGCCTCGGCCTTGCGATCTACGATCACATTGGCGGGCGAAAGCTGCTCCCGCCGACGCGGAGCCTCACATTGAGCCAGGATCCGATCGCGAGCGTGCTGGATGAGCGCTTCACGCGCGCGTTCGAGTATTCCGAC
>JBCBJG010000192.1:0-6454 GCA_038523655.1 Pseudomonadota bacterium
CTGAGGCTCGGTGATCGTAGGGGGGGTGCGCGGAGGCGAGAACGGATCGTTCGCGGCGCCGCCGGTCGTTTGGGCACCGGCAGACGTGACCGCGCAGCAGGCCGTCGCACCGGCGAGAAGGACGGCGAAGAGACGCGGGGTCTGCGACGTAAATTTCGACTGGGCAGCCACGCAAGCGACTCCGGTGCGCATACAAAACACGACAGATCACTCAGGTACTGAAACTGCATCTTTGCCGCGCCGCGTTAATAAGGTGTTGAGAGGCGGCGCAGAACGGGACGTGGAAGACGGGGCCGGGTACACTGACGCGTCAGGCACGATGCGCGGCCGCAGTCGGGGCGACGATCTCGTTGGATGACGGAGGAAGCGATGACCTCAGCAAGCGATGCTGCGCGCGCGCAGAATGCCGATGGGACCGATCTGCAAGAGTCAGATTTTTCTCCGCCGACAGGTGCCGCGCGGGAGACTGGGTCCGCGGATGATATTGCGACGGCGGCGCTCCAGTCCGCTGCGCGCACGCTAGATCTCGAGGCTGCCGGACTGACGGCGTTGCGGTCCGCATTGGCGGGGCCGCCGCTCGGCGATGCCTTTGCACGTGCGGTCGAGACAATCCGTGCGGCTTCCGGCCGGGTCATCGTCACCGGGATCGGCAAAAGCGGGCACATCGGACAGAAAATTGCGGCGACGCTCGCCTCTACGGGTACGCCGGCATATTTCGTCCACCCGAGCGAGGCGAGCCACGGTGATCTCGGCATGATCACGGACCAGGATGTGGTGATCGCGCTCTCATGGTCGGGCGAAACGGTCGAGCTCAGCAATGTGCTTACCTACACCCGGCGCTTCGCGGTCCCGCTCATCGCGCTCACGTCACAGCGCGAAAGTGCACTTGGGCAGGCAGCAGATGTCGTGCTTGCCCTGCCGCGCGAGACCGAGGCCTGTCCGCACGGCCTCGCGCCAACGACGTCGACGCTCATGCAGCTCGCCGCCGGCGATTGTCTCGCGATCGCGCTGCTCGAAAGTCACGCGTTCACCAAGCAGGACTTCAAGGTTTTTCATCCCGGCGGGTCGCTCGGTGCGCGCCTCACCTATGTCGCTGACATGATGCATACTGGCGATGCGCTGCCACTCGTCGCGCAGGGGACTGCGATGTCGGAGGCGATTGTCACGATGTCTGAAAAAAGTTTCGGATGCGTCGGTGTGGTGAATGACGCGGGCCGGCTGGTTGGGATGATTACGGACGGGGACTTGCGACGGAACATGGCGGCAGACCTGATGTCGCGCGATGTCCGCGAGGTGATGACGAAAGGGCCGCGCACACTCGCACCCCGGCTGCTCGCCGCTGCAGCGCTCGAAGTGCTCAGTGATAAGATCAGCGCGGCGTTCGTGGTCGAGGATGAAAAACCTGTCGGGCTCGTTCACCTGCACGATCTGCTGCGCCTCAAGATCGCCTGAGCCGGGTTGCGTCGGCGGCAGGAGAGCCGAGACTGGCGCGTAATCCAGAGCGAATGCGCTACTCCTGGGCAACGCGATACGTGGCGGTTAAGGGCGCGTCGGCGGACGAGCTTTGGAGCTGCTCGCTGCTAGCGCCGAGCCCTACCACCATCTTCTACGATTAGGGTTCGTCGATCGGGCTGCAATCACCGGCACTGTCGCGGCTGCTACGGCCGTGCGGTCTCATTGTCGGTATCGACCGGCTCGACGATGAGTGACGCGCCGCGCGCCTCGATCACCCGCATCTGCGTGCCAACCGGATGATCGCGGCCCTCGACGCGCCACGTCGTATCGCCGATCCGCACGCGGCCGCGACCATTCACGATTGCTTCCTCGAGGGGAAAAACGCGGCCGAGATACTGCTTCCCGCGCAGGTTGAGGTTCGGGCTGTCGCTCTCGCCCGCTGAACTCGCGCCGTACCGGGCGCCGAGCCAGCAGCTGAGTGCTGCGAGCACGGCAAAGAGAAGAAATTGACCAGTGAGCCCAATCCCGAGCGCGGCCGAGACAAGCCCGGTCACGATGGCTGCGCCGCCGAACCAGAGGAGAAAAACGCCCGGCGCTACCGCTTCGAGGATCATCAGGACGAGGCCGAAGATGACCCAGATCCAACCGTTCCAGGCGTCGATGATTTCAGGCATGCAGCTGTTCTCTGTGGGGTCTGGTGAGCAAGGCGCCAGGATGATGATCCGTGGCGGTACGCGCGGGTGGCGTGACCCGCGCGCATTGGAGACGACGCGCTACGGCGTGCGCGGCGGCATATTCGGCATCGATCGACCGTTGCGGCCGCTCGCTTTTTTCTCCGCCCGGTTGTCGGAAAATGCTTCCTTGGTGATCTCTGCGAGGCCGCTGATGGAGCCGATCACGCTCGAGGCTTCGAGCGGCATCATGATCACCTTCTGGTTCGGTGCCGAGGCGAGGGTCTTCAACGCTTCCACGTAGTTGTTCGCGACGAAGTAGTTGATCGCCTGCACGTCGCCGGCGCTGATCGCGTCGCTGACCATTTTTGTTGCTTTGGCTTCAGCTTCGGCAGCCCGCTCTCGCGCTTCGGCGTCGCGAAATGCGGCTTCCCGGCGGCCTTCGGCTTCGAGCATCGCGGCCTGCTTTGCACCTTCGGCGCGCAGGATTTCAGCTTGGCGGCGACCTTCGGCCTCGAGCACTTCCGCGCGCTTGTCGCGTTCGGCTTTCATCTGGCGGGCCATCGAGTCCACGAGATCGCGCGGTGGTTCGATGTCTTTGATCTCGATGCGCGTGACTTTTACTCCCCACGGGTCCGTCGCGTCGTCCACGATTGTGAGGAGCTTGGTGTTGATGACGTCGCGGTTGGACAGCAGGTCGTCGAGGTCCATCGAACCCATGACGGTACGAATGTTGGTCATCGTGAGGTTGATGATCGCGAGTTCGAGGTTGTTGACCTCGTAGGAGGCGCGCGCCGCATCGAGCACCTGGAAGAAGGCCACGCCGTCGACGCGGACCATCGCGTTGTCCTTCGTGATGATTTCCTGGCTCGGAATGTCGAGGACCTGCTCCTTCATGTTCATGCGCACGCCGACCTGCTCGACAACCGGTGTCAGCACGTAGAAGCCGGGGGTGAGTGTGCGGGTGTATTTCCCGAACCGCTCGACGGTGAGCGTGTAGCCCTGCTGCACGATTTTGATCGATGACCAGCCGACGGCGATTACGACGCCACCGAGCAATACGGCAACGGTCAGAAGAACGCTGTCCAACATGAAACTGCCCTTTCGCATGGTTACCCCTTCTATGTAAGGGGCACATAGGACGGTTTTAAGCCGATGAGCGTTGAGGCTTTCTGAACGAAAAGTAAAAGAGAGGTTTATTCAGGCACAAAGCGAGCCTGAAGGAGCACGAGGACCGGTGACATCCGCGTTTAATCTCCGAGCCGGTCGAGTGCGCCCGATAACGTCGAGGATCTAAACCCAGCCCGACAACTCACGCCGAACGAGGTGCTCGATCACGTTCATGCCGACTTTGGTGTCGTTGAGGCAGGGGATGTGGCTGTACTGCTCGCCGCCATGTTCGTGGAAGATTTCCTCTCCCTCTTCAGCGATTTCCTCGAGCGTCTCGAGGCAGTCCGACACGAAGCCCGGGTTAAACACGGCAATGCGTTTTACGCCTTCTTTTGCCAGCGCCTCGATCGTCTTGTCGGTGTAGGGCTGGAGCCATTCCTCCGGGCCGAAGCGCGACTGGAAGGTCGCGCGGATCGGATCGCCCGCGGCGCCCATGTGCTCTTTCAGCAGTCGCGTCGTTTTGTGACACTGGCAGTGATAGGGGTCGCCCTTCATCAGGTATGACTTCGGCACACCGTGGTACGATGCGAGGATCACCTCCGGCTCGAAATCGAGCGACGCGAGATGGCTCTCAATCGAGTTTGCGAGTGCTTCGATGTATACCGGGTCGTCATGATAGGGCGGCACTGTGCGTAGCGCCGGTTGCCAGCGCTGCTTCGCCATCCATTCAAAGGCCTTGTCATTCACCGTGCCGGTCGTGGCAGCGCTGTATTGTGGATAGAGAGGAAAAACCAGGATGCGCTCGCACCCGGCTTCCATGAGCTGGTCCATCTTGTCAGCGATCGACGGCTGACCATAGCGCATCGCCCAATCAACCAGGAGCTTCGGGGCATGGCCGACCATGCGGTCGGCCAGCAGGCTCGACTGGTTCCGCGTGAAGGTGCGGATCGGAGATTCGTTTTTCTCTTCGTTCCAGATCGAGGCGTAGGCCGCGCCCGATTTCTGCGGTCGGGTGGAGAGGATAATGCCATTCAGCAGCGGCCACCAAATGATGCGCGGAATCTCGATCACGCGGCGGTCGGAGAGAAATTCCTTCAGATACCGGCGCATCGGCCAGTAGCTCGTGCCGTCCGGCGTGCCGAGGTTGACGAGCAGCACACCAACACGCCCGCGCGCGACAGCCGGGTGGTCGTCCGGCGTCGCAACAGCATCGGGCAGGAACTCGGAAGTGCGCGGCATCTGGTTCATGGCGTCAATCCCGTCAGTCGAATGGTCTTGCGGTCGCGTGCGGCGTGCACGTCGTTGATCTGTGATCGGTCTTTCCTGGCGCGTCGCGGATTTGCTGTATGGTACGCTGCGCGCAGTTAATGGCATCTACGCCACGCTCCTGTTACGCCGGTGGTCTCGCATCGGTTCGCTGATGCGCTGCCACCGCCGCGCCGGTGCGGACCGGTTCCGCCCGCCGCGCCGCGGCCCAGGCAAGCCACGCATCGAGCCGTTTGTCCGGCGTGTCGTGAAACACGACGTCGGTGACCACCGCAATCGAAGCGACGCCGCAGGCCCATACGTCATCGGCGCGCTCCAGCGTGATGCCTCCGATGGCGACCACCGGGCAGGGCGCCTCGTCGACCCATGTGCGCAAGCGGTCGAGCCCTTGAGGCCGCCATTTCATCTGCTTCAGCGTGGTTGTGTAGATTGGCCCGAGTGCGATGTGGTGGGGCGCAAGCGCGAGGGCGCGGGCCCGCTCGGCGCGATCATGCGTCGAGAGACCCAAGGCGACGCCGGCGGCCCTAAGTGCCGATGCATCTGCGTCGTCGAGGTCTTCTTGGCCTAGGTGAACGCAGGTTGCGCCGGCCGAGATAGCGGCTTGCCAGTGATCGTTGACGATCAGCTGTGCGCCGGCTGCCTGGCACGCAACCTGAGCCGCGTCGATCTGCCGGGCGATCTCGTCGCTCGATGCATCTTTCAAACGGAGCTGCACCAGACGTGCGCCGCGCTCGACGACGCGGCTCACCCACGCAGCATCCGGCACGACAGGATAGAATGGATCGAGGGTCACGGGCATCTTTGGCGACTTCATCGGCTTCGCGCGGCTCACGTCTCAGGGAAGCCGAAAAACGGCGTACCGGCGACGGGGGTGGAGGGGACGGCCATGTCGCGTTCTTCCATCAGACCAGCGCGCCAGGCACGCCGCCCGGCGTCGATCGTTGCGGCGAACGCGTGCGCCATCTCGGCGGGATCGTCGGCGAGCGCGACGGCGGTGTTCAACATGATCGCGTCGTAGCCAAGCTCCATGGCGGCAAGCGCGTGGGAGGGGCGTCCGATGCCGGCGTCAACGATCAACGGCACGTCCGGAAAATAATAGCGCATCGTGCGTAGCGCGTAGGGGTTTGCGAGCCCGCGGCCCGAGCCGATCGGCGCGCCCCATGGCATAAGCACCTGACAGCCCGCTTCGAGCAGGCGCTCGGCGACGGACAGATCATCCGTCGTGTACGGGAAGACATCGAAGCCCTCGTCGACCAACTGATTGGCCGCCTCGACGAGCTGAAACACGTCGGGCTGCAGCGTGTCGTCGTTGGCGATGACCTCCAGCTTGATCCACGAGGTGTCGAACAGCTCGCGCGCCATCTGGGCGGTGGTGACCGCTTCGCGCACGGTTCGACATCCGGCCGTGTTCGGCAGGACTGCGACGCCGAGATCGCGCAGGAGTTCCCAGAAGCGTTGACCTTCGCCGGCGTGCGCTGTCTCACGGCGCAGCGAAACGGTGACAATCTCGCAGCCGGAACGGCGCACGCTGTCCGCCAATTTAGCGGGTGAGGGGTAGCGGGCGGTGCCGAGGAGCAGGCGGGAGGAGAACGCCTGCCCGTAGAGGGCGAACGTTTCCTGTGCTGCGTCGTGGGTGAGCGGCGGTGAGCCGTCGTTCATGGCGTCCTCCGCTTCACATCCCGCGCCGCCCTGTGTGCCATCTCGTGCGCCGTCTCCAGCATCGGTACGCACGCTGCAGCGCCCGCGATTGGTCGATCATCATGCACGGGCATACGTCGTGTTTCCGTTCAGCCGCCCTGTCGCGGGGCGACGATCTCGATCCGGTCATCGGCCTGCAACTGGCGCTCGGCGCGCTGCGTACGGGAGACGAAGTCGCCGTTCACCGCGGTTGCGACGCGG
This sequence comes from Pseudomonadota bacterium, assembly GCA_038523655.1. Lineage (GTDB taxonomy): Bacteria > Pseudomonadota > Alphaproteobacteria > Rhizobiales > CALHAX01 > CALHAX01. The sequence goes on from JBCBJG010000192.1 coordinate 6,402, forward strand.
GCATCGCCAAAGCCGAGTGCGTCACAGAGTTCCGCGAGCGTCGCCGCGTCCAC
>JBCBJG010000193.1:0-6444 GCA_038523655.1 Pseudomonadota bacterium
GTCGTTTCTCGATGAAATCCGGGCGCGGCTGCCGGTGAGCCAGGTCGTTTCCCGTCGTGTCGCGCTGAAGCGAGCCGGCCGGGAATACAAGGGTCTCAGCCCGTTCAAGGATGAAAAGACCCCGTCCTTCACCGTGAACGATCAGAAGGCATTTTACCATTGCTTCGCGACGGGCGAGCACGGCGACATCTTCCGCTTTCTCATGGCGACCGAAGGCGTGTCGTTTCCCGAGGCCGTTGAACAACTCGCGGGCGAGGCTGGCGTGCCGATGCCGGTGGCGCGGGTTGAGACGCCTGAGGATCGTGCGGTCCGCGACAGTCGGGACCGGTTGTATGCGCTGATGGAAGCGGCCCAGGCGTTTTTCCTCGCGAGCCTGCGCGGCACAGGTGGTCGCGATGCAGCCGACTATCTCGACCGTCGACAGATCGCGCCGGAGATCGCCGCGCACTTCGGCCTTGGCTATGCTCCCGGCAGCCGTAACGCGTTGAAAACATTCCTGGCTGACAAAGGCTTTAGCGAAGACGACGCCATCCTCGCCGGTATGCTCATTGGCGGTCCGGACATCGATCGGTCCTACGACCGGTTCCGCCACCGCGTCACGTTCCCGATCACAGACCTTAAAGGCCGCGTCATCGCGTTCGGTGGACGCGCGCTCGATCCATCGGCGCCGGCGAAATACCTCAACAGCCCGGAGACGCCGCTCTTTCATAAGGGGCATGTGCTCTACAACGCGGCCTCGGCTCGTCAGGCTGCCTATGAGCGCGGCGAGATCATCGTCGTTGAAGGCTACATGGACGTGATCGCGCTCGCGCATGCCGACCGACCGAACGCTGTCGCGCCACTCGGTACCGCGCTGACCGAGGCGCAGCTTGGCCAGATCTGGCGGATGGCCGACGAGCCGATCCTCTCGTTCGACGGCGATGGCGCCGGGCGAAAGGCTGCGCACCGCGCCCTGGAAACGGCGCTCCCGGGGATCGGTCCAGGCCGAAGCTTGCGGTTCGCATTCATGCCGGAGGGCCAGGATCCGGACGATCTGCTGCGCGCCGAGGGTGCAGGCGCGGTCCACGCGGTACTCGCCCAGGCCGCACCGCTCGTCGATGTGCTTTGGGAAAAGGAATGGGGTGCAGGCAACTGGACGACGCCGGAACGTCGCGCTCAGCTCGAGCGCAGCCTGCGCCGGCAGATCGACCGGATCGAGGACCCAGCTGTCCGTAACCATTATCAGCGGGCGATCTCGGACCGGCTGTTCAACGCGTGGCGGCGTCAGCGGCCGACCGCGGCAGGACGCAGCACGCCGGGTGGACGTGCCCAACAGGGCGCCAGTCGCGGCGGGTTTGGTGGAGATCGGCGGCAGGGCCCAACGTGGACTGGCCGTGGCAGTGGTCGCCAGGGCGGCGCTGCGGCGGGACAGCGGAACGCTGGCGAGTTATCCTCGGGGCTCCTGAACAGCGCCATCGTGCGCTCGAGCCAGGCCCCGGGCGTCTCGCGCGAGGCGCTCCTGCTTAAGACACTGATCGTCCACCCGGGACTGATCGACGATGTCATCGAGGAGATCGCCGGGATCGATTTTGCGGCGGATGCCTTGGCGCATGTTCGCGATGTGCTCCTAGGGGCGCACGCGGCGGAAAAGAGCCTTGACACCCCCACCCTCCACATCCATTTCGACAACTTGGGCTGCGACCCAGGCATCGGCCTTATCGAGCGCTTGACTGCGCATCGAAGTGAACGGTTCGCAGAGCCCGACGCCTCGCTTGAGGAGGCGGCAGAAGGTTGGCGCCACACCCTCGAGCTCCATAACGGCAAACATCTGGAAGACGACGTTCATCGAGCAGCGGCAGAACTGTCTGAAGAGTTCTCCGATGAAGCCTACGCCAGGCTGATCGACGTCCACACGCAGATCGCCGGATTGACGCAGAAGGATCTTGCCGACCGCAGTCGGTAACTGAGATCCGTGGGGCGTAGTGTGCGCGCCCTGACTGGGACGGATGTGCCGACGCAACGTGCGGGCGGCGAGGGGCTGATGACTTCGCCCAATATCGGGTCGCGAACGCTGCGAGCAGCGCGCACCGGTTTGGCGCGAACAGTCATCCTGTCGGAGATGAGCATGGCAACGACGACGAAGACCAAAGCAAAATCGCGCGCGGCGAAACCGGCTGCCGAGGCACCGGCCGAGGGTGGCGATAAGCCGATCCTCGATATCTCCGACGCAGCGATCAAGAAGCTCATGAAAACCGCCAAGCAGCGCGGTTACGTGACGCTCGACGAGCTCAACGCGGTTCTTCCGTCCGAGGATGTGACGTCGGAGTTGATCGAAGACCTGATGTCCAAGTTCTCCGACATGGGCGTCAATGTCATCGAGGCCGAGGAGCCCGAAGAGGAAGAAGCGGCCGAGGAAGAGGAAGAAGAGGCCGACGGCCCGCGGGATATCGCGACCACCACTTCCGCAACCCCGACCAAGACCCGCGCTGCCAAGGAGCCGACGGATCGGACCGATGATCCGGTGCGGATGTACCTGCGCGAGATGGGGACGGTCGAACTGCTCTCCCGCGAGGGCGAGATTGCGATCGCCAAGCGGATCGAGGCGGGTCGCGAGGCGATGATCGCGGGTCTCTGCGAAAGCCCGCTCACCTTCCAGGCGATCATCATTTGGCGCGATGAATTGAACGAAGGCCGTATTCTCCTCCGCGATATCATCGACCTCGAAGCGACCTACGACGGCCCGGAGAAAAAAGACAACTCGCTCCAGCATACGGCCGAGGGCCAGGCACAGCTCGCCGAGCAGGCCAAGCAGGAAGAGGCGCGCAAGGCTGAGGCCGCCGCGAAGGGCGAGCCGATCGAGGAAGAAAAACCGGAAGAGCAGGAAGAGGACGACGACGACCTCGACGGTGGAATGTCGCTCGCTGCGATGGAAGCCGAGCTCAAGCCGCGCGTTCTCGAGACGTTCGACAACATCGCCGCGAACTACAAAAAGCTGCGCAAGCTTCAGGACCAGAACGTCGAGAAGGCGCTCGCGGACGAAGCGCTCACCAAGTCGCAGATGACGCGCTACAAAAAGCTGCGCGACGAGATCGTGACGGACGTAAAGAGCCTCTCGCTCAACAACGTCCGGATCGAGAGCCTCGTCGAACAGCTCTACGCGATCAACAAGCGGCTTATGGGCTTCGAGGGGCGCCTGATGCGTCTTGCCGACAGCTATGGCGTCAGCCGTCCGCAGTTCGCCGAGGCCTATCAGGGCGCAGAGCTTGACCCGAACTGGACGCGTAACGTCGCCGAACTGAACGCCAAGACGTGGGGCAAGTTCGCGGAGCGGGAAGAAAAAGCCATCGCGCGCATTCGCGGCGACATTCACAGCCTCGCGACCGAGACCGGCCTCGAAATCACCGAGTTCCGCCGCATCGTCCGCCACGTGCAGAAGGGGGAGCGCGAAGCCCGGATCGCGAAGAAAGAGATGGTCGAGGCGAACCTCCGCCTCGTGATCTCGATCGCAAAGAAATACACCAACCGCGGCTTGCAGTTCCTCGACCTGATCCAGGAAGGCAACATCGGCCTCATGAAAGCGGTCGATAAATTCGAGTACCGTCGCGGATACAAGTTCTCGACCTACGCGACCTGGTGGATCCGCCAGGCGATCACCCGCTCGATCGCCGACCAGGCCCGCACGATCCGTATCCCGGTGCACATGATCGAAACGATCAACAAGATCGTCCGCTCGTCGCGCCAGATGCTTCACGAGATCGGTCGCGAGCCGACGCCGGAGGAGCTTGCCGACAAACTTGCGATGCCGCTCGAGAAGGTCCGCAAGGTTCTCAAGATCGCGAAGGAGCCGATTTCGCTCGAAACACCGATCGGCGATGAGGAAGACAGCCATCTCGGCGACTTCATCGAGGATAAAAATGCGGTCCTGCCGATCGACGCGGCCATCCAGGCGAACTTGCGTGAGACGACAACGCGTGTGCTTGCCTCGCTGACACCGCGCGAGGAACGCGTTCTGCGGATGCGCTTCGGCATCGGCATGAACACCGACCACACCCTCGAGGAAGTCGGACAGCAGTTTTCGGTCACCCGCGAGCGCATCCGCCAAATCGAGGCGAAAGCACTCCGCAAACTCAAGCACCCGAGCCGCTCACGCAAACTTCGCAGCTTCCTCGACAGCTAGGCGTCCCACTGCGAGCTGACACTCGCGCCGAACCAGGTTTTCCCGCCGCAAATGAAACCCATACGTCGCATGCCCGACGTAAGGATTTCGTCTTTTTGGATCGTTTGGTCGCGGATTGGCGTTCCGGTCACAACAGATTTGATGGGGCGGGAGAACGACTGCTCGCAGCGCATCCACGCGCTCAATAGCGACGCATTGGCATCTGCGGGTTGAACCCTGACCAGTACGCGCAGGCACCAGCCATCGGGTGCTTGAGGCCTCTCTACGTGCATCCAGGAAGGCGTCGGCAGGGGCTCGCCAAACGGATGGTCCAAGCTGCAATAGCTGCTGCGTCATGGACTTTCGGGGGCGTCCGATTACGTACACCGTGCGGAGCGAATAACGCCACGAGGTTGTACGAAGCGCTCGGTTTCAAACCGTGCCAATGCGCTGACGCCTCTCACACGCTTGTGCTATCGTCTGACAATGAGTGCGCAAACCTACACGGCTCGACCGGACTCCATCCGCGTCACGACTGACGACGGAGTGGCACTCCCACGGCATAAATTTAGCGTCGATGACTGCTTTCATATGGTCGAAACGGGCGTGTTCTCTCACGACTACCGTTTCGAACTTCTCGACGGGGAAATCGTGCCGATAAGCCCAAAAGGCGCGATGCATATAACGGTGCAAGCTGCGCTGATTAAAGCGCTCGGCAAAACGTGCCCCGATAGCGTGATGTTTGCGGCCGAGCCGACGATCAAAGTCACCGACACTCAATTCGTGGAGCCTGACCTCTTTATCTGGCCCGCAAGCATTCGCGCGGATGGCATTAACCTGTGTGACGCTTTGCTCGTCATTGAGATCGCCACCACGAGCCTTGCCGTCGACCTAGGGCGCAAGGCCAAGATTTATGCTGCTGGCGGTGCGCCCGAATTCTGGGTGATCGATACGGCGAAGTTATTGATCCACGTCCACCGCGATCCGACGGCGGACGGCTACCGGTCGTGAATCGAACACATCGCGACGGAGATCGTCACGCCGATACAGATCCCAGAATTTATTGTCGCGCTTAGAAAGCTCGTTGGGGCCAAAGATACCTAACGGATTTAGAGGAGGAGTCCGATGCGAAAGAATTCGCTGTTTGCGAGACAAAGCGCGTGAACATTTTCTCTCCCACGCGAGGGCCAGAGATGCCCACAACGCAGGCTGCGGAAGGTCTCGCGCGGCGTCGGTTCACGACGCGTGAACTCGAGGCGATGGCCGTTGCGGGCATCCTCGCAGATGATGAACGGATCGAACTCATTGCGGGCGAGGTTGTGCCGATGTCACCGCAAGGGAACCGGCACGAGATCATCCGGACGCGTTTAGCGCACGCGCTGTCGAGAAGCGTAACCGACAAAGTTCGCGTGAGCTCCGAACCCCAATTCAACGTCAGCGACGATACGCATTATGTGCCGGACATTTTTAACCATGCCGCCGATATCGACGCGCCGTTTGTAACCGGGCCGGAGGCTCTCCACGTCATCGAAATCGCCGACACCAGTCTCGCGTACGATCTGAGCCGCAAGGCGACCTTGTACTCGCTGGCCGGCGTGCGGGAGTATTGGGTCATCGATGCGGAAAAGCTCATCACCCACGTGCATCGCAAACCGCGCGAGGCAACCTACGCTGAGATCGAGACCTGCGCGGTTGATCAGTCGATCAGCGCACAGTTTGTACCGGCATTGGTTTTTTCTCTCTCATCGCTCGACCTGCCATGGGCCGATGATGGTAACGGCACACCGCACGGCTAGCTCGCGACACGCGCGCTTGTGCCCGGGCAACCGCGGTTAGACCAAACAGACCTCCATCCCCTCCGCTGGCCACCCGACCCCAGAGCCGTAGGTGTACAACATGTCCTGGTTCAAAAAACTCTTCGGCAGCTCAGGCTCAGCGGGCGATGCTGCAGAGGCCGCCGATCCGGTCGTCTACGAGGGGTATCGCATCACCCCGACCCCTATGCCGGAGGGCAGTCAGTTCCGTCTTGCGGCCACGATCGAACGCGTGGTCGACGGTGAGGTAAAGCAGCACAAACTCATTCGAGCCGACGTCTATGGCTCGCGGGACGAATGCGTCGAGTTCACTGTCCGCAAAGCTCAGCGCGTGATCGACGAGCAGGGCGATCGTCTGTTCGGCTGATCTCCCCGACGTGGCCCATCCGCATCGCAAAGGAACCGGCCGCGTCCTTGCAGGCGCTTGCCCGCGCCGGCTCGGCTCGCCATAAACCGGCGGAACTTCACGCCCTGTCGGAGCCTTGCCGTGTCCAC
>JBCBJG010000194.1:0-6383 GCA_038523655.1 Pseudomonadota bacterium
CACGGTCTCCGAGACGCTCCGGCTCGCCGCGATCATCTGCTACACCGCGACCGGCTCGACGGGCCTGCGCGTTGCTCGTGAACGCCCGGAACAGCCTATCATCGCCTTGACGCCGATCCGCGAGACGTCCCGCCGGCTCGCGGCGGTCTGGGGTCTCCACTGCGTGCTGACCGAGGACGCGAACGATCTCGATGACATGGTCAACAAGGCGTGCCGCATCGCGCATGAGGAAGGCTTCGCCAAGCCAGGCGATCGGGTCATAGTGACCGCCGGGGTCCCCCTCGGTACGCCGGGTGCGACCAACATGGTGCGGGTGGCTTTCATAGCCGACGACGGTAGCGCGCTGCATTGAGCGCGGGCCGTGCTTTCAAGGCGGATTAAAATCTGCACGGGCTCACACCCGCAGCTTTGGGTCTTGATTAAGCGGTGTCGCGGATACGTTCTGCCGTCTCCAAATCGACGGAGACGAGCTGACTCACGCCCTTTTCCATCATCGTCACACCGAACAGCCGGGACATCCGCGCCATCGTGTTCGGATGGTGGGTGATCACGAGAAACCGCGTGGAGGTCGAGCGCGCCATCTCGTCCATCAGGTCGCAATAGCGATCGACATTCGCATCATCGAGCGGCGCATCGACTTCATCGAGCACACAGATCGGCGACGGGTTCGTCAGGAACACCGCAAACGTCAGCGCCGTTGCAGTCAGCGCCTGCTCACCTCCCGAAAGCAGGCTCAGTGTCACCGGGTTCTTACCCGGCGGTCGCGCAACGATCTCCAACCCGGCATCGAGCGGATCATCACTGTCGACGAGACGCAGCTCCGCGGCACCGCCGTTGAAGAGGGTGGAGAATAAACGCCGGAAGTGCCCATCGACCATCTCGAATGCATCCAGCAGTCGACGACGCGCCTCGCGATTGAGCTGCGAAATGCCCTGACGCAGTTTACCGATCGCCTCTTCGAGGTCGACGCGCTCCTGCTCCATGCCGTCGAACTGTACGGTGAGTTCTTCGAGTTCCTGCTCCGCACGGAGATTAACACCGCCGAGCCGCTCCCGGTCTGCGCGCAGGCGCTCGAGCTGACGTGTGCTTAAATCACGGTCGGGCAGCAGGTCCGGCTGCGTGATCCCCGCGATGTCGAGACATTGCTGCGGCGTGCAGTCGAGCGTTTCTCGGATCAGTCGACCGTGCGCCGCCATCCGCTCGCGCGCTGCTTCGAGTTGTGCTTCGCCCCGTGCGCGCGCCTCGCGGTGCTCGGAGACGGCCGCCCGCGCAGCGTCCAGCGCCTTGTCTGCGCTCCTGACGGCGGTATCGGCCTCGGCAAGCGCATCGGCGGCATCCGTGCGGGCACGCTCGCCGCGTTCGATCTCATCGCGGAGCTTTTCCTGGCGTGCGCGCATCGCCGCCGGCGCCTCGGCGATCTTCGCCGCCGCGGCCTCGGTCTCGGCCAGTCGGGCGGCCAAGATCTCGCTTTGTGTCGCCCCTTGCGCGGCGCGTTCCCGCCACTGATCGCACGCCTGCCGGAGTTCATCGAGGCGCCGCGTCATGCGCATGCGCTCGGCGTCGTGTTCGGAAACGGCAGTCCGGCAGGCGAGCGCCGCGTCTTTTGCCACTGCAAGCACCTGCATGGCTGCATCGAGGGCGGCATTTTTCTCCGCAACATCACTCTCCGGAAGCAGCGCCTCAGCCGCGAGCGAGACTTCCTCTTCAGCGCCCGTCATGTCCTCGCCTGCTCGCGCAAGTGCGGCCCCGGCGAGCGCAATTCGCTCTCTGCTCTCGCGTCCCAGCCGCTCGAGCCGGGTCAGCTCATCACGGCCGGAGGAAATGGCCGACTGCAGATCGCGGACGCGAGACTTCGCCTCCGCAAGCGCGCTGGAGCATTCACGCTGCGTCGCCTGAGCGGCGCGCTCTTTTTCTTCCGTCTCTGAAAGAGCCTGCGCCGCTGCGGCACGTTCCTGCTCGAGCGCACGCCGTCGTGTGCGCATCTCGAGCCGTCGCGCCGCGGCCGACGTCTCGCCGGCCCGCACCGCATACCCATCCCATCGCCAGAGTGCCCCGGTGCGCGAGACGAGCAGTTGGCCTGGCGCAAGCACGAGCTGCAACGCCGCGCCGTCGGCTTCATCGACCACGCCGACCTGCTGCAATCGTCGATGGAGCGCGGGCGGCGCATCGACCAGATCGAGCAGCGGCGTCGCATCGGCGGGGAGTTCCGCGCCAGCCGAGGCTGAGACCTCGCTGCGCCAGGTCGATGCGGCGACCGGGGTGTCGACCGGCGCATCGAGCCCGTCGCCGAGCGCCGCCGCGAGCGCGATCTCGTACCCTTCGGTTACCGCGATCGCCGCGCTGACCGGCGCGGTTGCGGCCTCGTCGGTGCCAATCGCCAGATCGAGCGCCGTCGCCTCCGCATCGAGCGCAGTGAGCTTTTCGCGCGAATCGGCCCGCTCGGTCTGCGCCTGCCGCGCCTGTTCGATGGCTGCGGCCATCGCCTCGTCGGCTTGCTCCAGACTTCGAGATTGGGTCTCGAGTTCCGTCGCGTGTTGCGCGATCCGTTCCTCGAGCGCTCGCTCCGCGTTGAGCTCCGGCGCGGATGCGACGGCTGCCGCCTGTTCGCGTTCCGCCGCCTCCCGCCGCGCGATCCGTTGCTCGAGCCGGCGGGTTGCATCTCGGTGTCGGGCGTCGGCCTGCTCCCGCGCGGCCTTCGCCTCGAGAAACGCGGTGCGCTGCGCATCCGCTTCGCCGTCACGGGTCGCAAGCTCTGCGTTCGCACCCTCAAGCGCCGCCTGCACTGCTCCGAGCGAGCCGCGATGCGCCTCTTCCGCTGCGGTGAGTGCCGTAATTTCCGCCTCGACGTCGGCGCCCTTGCGTCGCGCCTCGTCGACCAGTGCATTGTTACGGTCGGCGTCCGCGCGCAGCTCGGTGATCCGACCTGCGAGTTCCGCACCGCGCGCCTCGGCCCGCTCAATATCGCGCTGCTGGGTCTCGTTCTCGATTTTCAGGCGTTGGAGCGCAGCGGCGCGCTCGGCTTCGCGGTCGCGCAGCGGCTGGAGTGCGGCGCTCGCCTCGAAGTGCGTGCGTTGGCTCGCCGCTTCGTGCTCTGTCGCCTCCGCGAGTGCCCGCACGCTGGTGTCGAGGAGTGCTTCCGTCGCTGTCACTGCGTCGATCACGTCCTGCCAGCCGTAGTGCAGCAGCACCGCTTCCACCGCGCGGATTTCCTCGGCGATCTCGCGGTAGCGTTTGGCGGCACGCGCCTGTCTTTTCAGCCCGTTGATTTGCCCGTTCAACTGGCCGAGCAGATCTTCGAGCCGAGCTAGGTTATCATCCGCACCACGAAGTTTAATTTCCGCCTCGTGACGGCGGGTATGAAGCCCGGCGATGCCGGCAGCATCCTCGAGGATACGGCGGCGCTTCTCCGGCTTGGCGGTGATCAGCTCGCCGATCTGGCCCTGGCGAACGAGCGCGTGTGAGCGGGCGCCTGTCGCCGCGTCCTCGAACAGCACCTTTACATCCCGCGCGCGCACTTCCTTGCCGTTCACCCGGTAGACGGAGCCGGCCTCGCGCTCGATCCGCCGCGAGATCTCGATGACATCCGCGCTGTTAAATTCTGCGGGTGCATTTCGCTCCGCATTATCCAGCATGACGGTGACTTCGGCCGCGTTGCGCGCCGGACGGTGGTCGGTGCCGGAGAAAATCACGTCGTCCATCGAAGACGCGCGCATGCTCTTGTAGGACGTCTCGCCCATGACCCAGCGCAGCGCCTCGAGCAGGTTCGACTTCCCGCACCCGTTAGGCCCGACCACACCGGTCAGTCCCGGCTGGATCAGCAGGGTCGTCGGCTCGACGAACGACTTGAAGCCGATGAGGCGAAGGCCGGTGATCTGCAAAGCGAAAAGGTCCCACCAAGCCGCGGGCGTTCCGAAGAGGTCCCGGGCGAACGCACTGCATGCCCGGATCACATCGCACACGGTGCGTCGAAGCCCAACAGTGGACCTAAATCATCGACGGGGATAATTCATCAGCATTAAGCGGAAAGAGCCGCCCACCGTCGGCACGAGCCCGCACTCGATGGGCGCGCAGCCATTTCCATCCGCCGAGCCCAATGGCTCGCGAGTGGCGATCACTGGCTTGCCTAGTTTGACGCGGTACGAGCCGCCAGCATCGGGTCAACGATTGCGCGCATTTCCGCCATCGTCTTGAACGAACGCACGTGCGTCTGGTTGATAAAGAAGGTCGGCGTGCCGATCACGCCCAGCTCTCGGCCGCGGTTTTTCTGCCAATTGATGCCGGCGATGAGTTTTTCATCCTTCAAGCATGCATTGAACGTCGCGCGGCTCATCCCCGCCCGGCCCGCCACCGCGAAGATTTTGTCGGGCCGCACGTCCTGCGACACCCACTCGGCCTGATGCTTCAGGTAAAGATCATAAAGGCGAAAGTACTTCGACTTCGGCGCACATCGGGTGACCAGAGCTGCATTGCCAGACGACCGCCCGATTGGGAACTCGCGGAGAATATAGAACACTTTGCCGGTGTCGACGTAGGCGCGCTTGAAAGCCGGCCACGTCTTTTGTCGGAAAGCCCGGCAGTGCGGGCAGGTCCATGACCCGTATTCGATCATGGTCACGGGCGCACCTGGATCACCGAGCGTGCGGTCCTCGAGCGGGCCGGTCTCGCGAAGCTGCGCGAGGGTCGGGTTTTTGATCACCACACGCTCGCCGACGAGCGACGGCTGCTTGCTGTCGCGCGCAAACGCCGACGCGTTGTTTGACGATGCGCTCGTCGAAGAGCTTGCAGTGGGAGCGGAAAGATTTGACGGGAGCAGCGGCGCCTCCGACTGGGCGCAGGCACTCGCGAGAGCGCCGGCGCTCAAAACCGCGAGGAGTAGCTGCACGACGCTCGCTCGACGGGCGGGTTCACTTACGGTCCTGCGCATCACCCGCCTCGTCTCACAGAACTCGTCAGCACCGGTGTGCAGACCGGATATCGCGCCCGAGGGATCGCTAGCCGCTCTTGAGCAGGGAGTCGATGGCCGCGGACAGTCCGGCAAGCGACGGCGACCCGTTATATTTCCGCCCGTTCAGGAAGAACGATGGCGTGCCACGGACGCCGAATTCCTGCCCCCGCTTGCGGGTCGCCAGAATGCCGTTGAGCAGCTCCTGATCTTTCAGGCACTTGTCGAAGCTTTCGCGCGTGAAGCCGGCCTGCTTCGCGATCTCGCGGAGCGGCGGCACCGGGCTCCCGCCTGAGAAAGCCCAAGCCTCCTGCTTGCGGTAGAGCGCGTTCGACAGCGCATAATGCTTCTCGGGGCCCGCACAGCGCGCCAGCATGAAGGCCGCCGTCGCAGGTCGATCGAGCGGGAACTCCCGCATGATGAAACGCACCTTGCCGGTGTCGATATATTTGGTCTTCAGCTCGCCGAGCACGTTGTTGTGGAACCGCGCACAGTGCGGACAGGTCATCGACGCGTATTCGACCATCGTGACCGGCGCGTCTTCTTTGCCCACCGCCATCTCCGGCAGCGGCCCCGGGTTCATGAAGTTATCGAGGTCGAGCTGATCGCCGAGCTGGACTTCCTGCGCCCGCGCTTCGATCGCGCCGACGCTGAGCGTGACCGCGCCGGCGCCGATGCCAGCGAGCACGAGGCGGCGATCAACCGGGGTAGCCATACCACCGCTCGCGTGAGCGCGTTCATGAGATGGGAGGGGTAAGCGGACGGAATTGTCGGACATTGGGGGCATTTCCTTCGCAGCAGGGGCGGCCGCTGACCGCCATAGTCTGGACATCTGGTAGCACGCCCTGCGTGCGGGAATATGGCAGTCACGTCGCAGTAAGATCGCCGGACGGCAGTCTCGCTCACAATCGCGTGGGGTTTCATCGCGCGGCGTCGCACGCTCGGAAACGACGACCGCGATGATAAGCGTGCGCGACAACTGAACGCCTCAGTGCGGAGCGGCATCACGTGCTGGCGCAACCCGTCGGGACAACCGTTCCAGCGCATCGCGAAGCCGCGGGTCGCCGACACTCGTTAGGTCTTGCCGTGGCGCGGGCACACCTTGACGAGCGCCGCGCCGCTGACCGGCAGCCTCGCTCGATCCGCGTCCATGTCGCTGCGTACGCGAGTGCTGCACGCGGATATCCTCGAGAGGCGCCTGCAGGATCCGCAGCGCTGCGATTGCACGGTATCCGAAGTAGCGATTGATCCGCTCGATCAGTTGCGCGCTGCGATGCTGGAGTTCGAGAGCAAGTGGTCCGTCGACACGCAGGACGAGGGTGCCGGCCACATGCGATTGCCGCGCGTCTCGCGCGGCGCTACGCCCTCGGCGGGATGACGACGCCTCGCCGTCAGCGCCCTCTCGGTCGTCCTCGTCGACCTTCGGCCACTTAACCCGTTC
>JBCBJG010000195.1:0-6370 GCA_038523655.1 Pseudomonadota bacterium
AGCGAACGCGATGCTGTTTGGTGGCGCCGAATTTATCCAGAAAGGCGCTGTCGCCGGTCTGGAACTGTCGATTAGCGAGGAGATGCGCGTTGCGTATCAGAAGCGACGCGATGTGTTTTGCGAGCGTGTGGCCGCTTCGGCAATCCTGAAGGTCGTGCGCCCGGAGAGCGGGATTTTCGTGCTCGTCGATGTGCGGGGAACGGGGCTCGATGAGACGGAGTTCGCTTGGCGGCTCCTCAAAGAGAAAGCTGTCAGCGCACTTCCGGCGGCCTCGTTTTCAGAGCTGACGGCAGGGTTTGTGCGGATCTCGCTCTGTGCGCCTGATGCGGCGCTTGCCGAAGCGGCAGACCGGATGGCCGCGCTCGCCGCGGAGGTCGTGGACGGCGGATAGTCGCCTTCCGACAAAGGGACACCCCGCGCCATCAACCGTTCAGCCCCAGCATCCGGGTTGGTGAAGCATCTGAAAACTTGGGGAAAAACGGCGGCATCCCGATAGCTGCCGGCCACGTGCGCGCGGCAAATCACGCTATCCGGCACGCGTGGGCTATTTGGCCCGGGCCGAGGGAGCAGCGCTGCCATGAACCTGTCGACAACCCTGCTCTTTCGTCTGCTGCGCGCAACGCACGCACGCGGCACCCATCACAAACTCGCGCTGGACGCGCTGCTGCATCTCAGAGGTCCAGGGCGAGATGCCTGGCGCCGGCTGTTTCTGTCTCACGCCGAGCTTTATCTCGAAGGGGCGAAGGCGCCTGACCGCGAGTTCAAGGACTTCACCAACCACGTGCTGCACGTGCGTGACGGCTACTGGGGCGGCGCGGCGGAGAAAGCGATGCGCTGGTACGACCATGTGGTCGATGCGCTGGTTGCCGGAGATTTTCCGCGTGCCGTCTACGCCGCCGGGGTGCTGAGCCACTACTACACCGACCCGATCATGCCGTTTCACACGGCCCAGTCGGACGCGGAAAACACGATCCACCGCGCGGTCGAGTGGTCGGTGTCGAAAAGCTACGATGCGCTCATGGCTCAGATGCGGCGTGACTTCCCGATGCCGGATGTCCCGATCGAGGATCGCGTGGACTGGCTCGCCGATCTCGTCTGCGACGGTGCGGAGCTGTCGAACACCTTCTACGAGCGGCTGATCGCGAACTATGATTTTGACCGCGGCGTCGTCGATCCGCCGGCTGGTCTCAATGGCCGGTCTTCGCGTTTCATGGCTCAGTTGATCGCCTATGCGCAGGTTGGCCAGGCCCGCATTCTGGATCGTGCGTTCGCCGATGCGGGTGTCGCCCCGCCGGAGGTATCTCTGACTGCGAAAACGGTGGTCGCGGGACTGCAGATCCCTATCAAATGGGTCCTACGTCGGATGGACGACGCGGCTGACCGGCAGGCTGTCGAGGCGATCTACGACGAATTGCAGTCGACCGGTGGCGTCGAGCGTACGCTTCCGGAAGATGAGCGTGTCGTCCGCGACGGGTTCCGCCGGCAGGTCGGTGAGGTGTCGGCAACGGCGCGCCCGGAATTCCGACCACCGCATCGCGACGGGGTGTTCGATTATGCCTCGGCGTTGAATGCGCGGGTGCCAAAGGTGAACGAGGACGCCGACGCCGATGCGAGCGACGTTGTGGCTGCGGAAACGCACCACCCCGCATCGGCACGTGCAAGCGTTACCGAAGCCAAGGCGGATATGGCGAAGGCCGCCGATGCCGCGAAGCCCTCCGCGCAGACCACCTCAACACCGCTCGAAGACGACGATCCGGTCGCGCAGCTTCGCGCGCGCGCTAAAGAAATGAGCGCGGCTGACGAAGCGGGCATCTCTGACAAAGCGGCGGCAGCCGACAGGCCTGCCGGACCGTTCACATACCGGCTGGCGATTGACGACGATGTGGAAGACGGGCCGTCGGTCGGCCCGAAAACCGCGCTGCGACTGAACAAGATCGGCATTGTTACGGTGCGCGATCTTCTGGAGGCTGATCCGTCCGAGACCGCGGATGCGTTGGATGTCGGCTACATAACGCCTGCCCTGGTGGCCGATTGGCAAACCCAGGCGCAACTCCAATGCGAGGTGCCAGAGCTGACCGGAACGGCGTCCCAGCTGGCGGTCGGCGCCGGGGTGCGCACGTGCCGGGCACTCGCAGAAATGGACGCGGACGATCTGCATGCGCTCGTCCGCGCTTTCGCGGAAACCTCAGAAGGAACCCGGCTCCTGCGCGACCGACCAGCCCCTGCGCGCAAGAAAATCGCCCGGTGGATCGCCAACGCACGCGCCACGATCGCTCATGAGGATCGGGCGATCGATACCACCGCAGGCCGAGATCGTAGCGCCGCGTAAGCCGCTCGCCATGAACCTTCACCGCGACGGTTTGCGGCAACCGACACGTTGGCCATTGCCCGATTTTGCGCGCCTGGGCTAAAGCGTAGCCGCTGTCAGGAAAACTTGACGGTCATCGAAGCGCATCGGCTTTTCTATTCAGCCGACCGGGGAACGACGAGCGACGCTGCATGACTTACATCGTCAACGAGAACTGCATCATGTGCAAACACACCGACTGCGTGGAGGTGTGCCCGGTCGACTGCTTCTACGAGGGCGAGAACATGCTCGTCATTCATCCGGACGAATGCATCGACTGCGGTGTGTGCGAACCTGAGTGCCCCGTGGACGCGATCCAGCCTGATACAGACAAGGGCATCGAGAAGTGGCTCGAGATCAATCGTGAATACGCCGAGAAGTGGCCGAACCTGACAAACAAGAAGGATGCGCTGCCCGACGCCGAGAAGCATGACGGCGCTGCGGGCAAGTTCGAGAAATTCTTCTCAGCGGAAGCGGGCGAGGGCGACTGAGGCATAGGCTCTCCAGACGGTATATGGCCAGCTCGAGGTGGAACCGGCATACGCCTTACTTGGACGAAAGCCGAGGCACATCGGATGATCTACCGTTCCCTGATGATTTCGCGCCAGGCGCGGAGACCCTAAGAGCACTGGTCGAAAGCAATTGAATTGCGGTTCCGAGCGGCCAGTTCGGGGTAACCGAACGCGTTGATTCGCTTCAGAAACGCCGTTCCGCGCTTCTGCTCACCTTAAAATTGTGTTATGTGCCAAGACGGTGAGGTGAGACGAGCGTGTCTGCGCCGTATCGACGAACGAATCACGAACGTCGGGCGGTATCGCTCTTCCAATTCGGCAAACTACGCACGAAGGCGGCTATTCGCTCGCTACGGCGGTGGTGCTGCCATTTGTGCGCCGATGCAATCGGCGTGTCGCGTCAGCCTCCAACATTCGTCGCTCTGTGACAGGGCGGCCACACTGTGACTTCCGGCACGTGGCCGGGCAACGATGGTGAGACCTACGCGTATGGCTGCAAAGAAAACAACGGCTGCTCAAACGACCAAAGCCGCAACCCGACCTGCAAAGAAGGCGGCGGGCGGCAAGTCGACCGCTTCCGCGAAACCGGCGGCAGCGCGCGCCAAGTCAGTTTCGACGAAGGCCGGTGCCAGCAAAACAGGCGTTGCGAAGGCCACCGCGGCAAAAGCACCGGCGAAAAAGGTCGCGACCGCGAAGGCGGCGGCGAAGAAACCGGCTTCGGCGGAGACCAAGCCGGCGAAGAAGACGCCTAGCAAGTCCACGACGAAGGCGGCGAGCAGCAAGTCACCGACCAAAAAGTCACCCGTGAGCGCGGCTGAAAAGACCATGGCGAAAGCTTCTGCCAAGGCTGCGCCGAAAGCGACGACGAAGTCTGCTTCCAAACCAGCGGCAAAGGCAGCGGCGAAGAAACCCGCCGCCAAGCCAGAACCCAAGGCAGCGGCTACCAAAGAGCCGGCGGCAAAGTCTGCGGCAGGTGGCAAGGCCACAGCGTCGAAGGCGAGCACGGCAGCGAAGGCTGCGATGGAGCCGGTCAAAAAATCGCCCAGCCCAGCAAAGCCCGAGGCGGCTCCGAGCAAGCCTGCCAAACCGGCAAAGGCGCCGACCCAGCGCGCAAGCTTTCGGGTCAACGAGCACATTGTCTATCCGGCGCATGGGGTCGGCAAGATCACCGCGATCGAGACCCAGGAAATCGCGGGCATCTCGCTCGAGCTGTTCGTGATCAGCGTCGCTCAGGAAAAAATGACCCTCCGCGTGCCGACATCGAAGGCGCAGGATGTCGGGATGCGGAAGCTTTCCGATGACGCAACGATCGAGAAAGCGCTGCACGTGTTGACTGGTCGTGCTCGGATCAAGCGGACGATGTGGAGCCGACGCGCGCAGGAGTATGAGGCAAAAATCAACTCGGGCGACATTATCCTGATTGCCGAGGTCGTTCGGGATCTGTACCGGGCGGAGACGCAGCCCGAGCAGTCCTACTCGGAGCGCCAGCTTTACGAAGCAGCGCTCGACCGAATGGCGCGGGAAGTCGCTGCAGTCGAAAAACTGGACGAGCAGAACGCAGTGCAGAAAATCACGGGCGTCCTGTCGAAATCGTCGAAGGCGGCGCGTGAAGCGGAAGAGGCCGAGAACACTGGCGACGACGCTGCCGAAGCGGCGGCCTGATCGTTACGATCGACGTGCCGAGTGATCTGTGCACGGGAGCGGGTCAGCTTTCGTCCCATTCGCGTTGGATCGACGTGGATGATGGCCGGCAAGGCTTGCAATTCGAGGCACGACGACGGTCCAAGACCACACACGCTGACTGGTTGCGAGCAGGGAGATTTCCTGCTCGCCGATACGCGCCTTTGGACCGACGGCTTGGCTGAGTAGATCGCTGCTGGGCCCGTGGCCCGCGCCCGCATGTTGGTTGTGACACGCTCCTAAGTGCGGGTTTTCTGATCAAGTGAGCAGGCTGCAGGTTTTTCCGCCCCGGTGTGACTCACGAATGCGCGGCCGTAGCGTCGGTGTCGTGGCGATGTGATCAGCACCCTGATCGCGCGTCGGTGCTCGCTGACGAGACGACGGTCGCTACATCGACAGCGTGAGTGGTGCGTCCGGTTTCTTTGTCTGACGCTCGCTTCGGCTCGGAGGCAGCGTCCTCTCGTTTGATAGCTTTCCACCGATCGGTGTCGCCGCTTCGGGACCACCACGTGGTGGCTGACGCAAAGCGGGATGAGCCGTCATACGTCGGGTCGCGGGTGCGGGCTTTCTGCCTGACGTACTTGACGCTGACCGGCGATTTTTTCGAGCGCGTTTGACACCGATGCGTTGTCTCACGCGTCGTCGCCGGTCTGTGGCCGCGGGTGCACCTGTATGCTCTGACGCATCCGCTGGCCGCGAGGCGCCGGCGCGAGGCCGCAGCCCATTGTCGCGAAGCTGATCGATCGCAGCCAATTCATCCAAGGCCGACGACAGGTGCAGGTCAGGCGGCGAGAGCACCTCCACGGCCTCGGCGTGCGTCAGCTCGATCATTGGCCCATCTCGCCGCTCAATGAAGCCGCGAACGCGAAGTCGAGCGCCCTCGAGCGTGGCCAGGTTGACCCCGTCGCGGTGCAGTCTAGCCGCGACGCGACGGGCGATCCGTACCGTGAAATCCGTGCGCCAATCGCTTCCGAAGTTTACGTAGGTGAAGCGCTTGAACCGCGCGACATAGCGGACTCGCCCTTCAACGAGCTCAAACCGGTGCCGACGGGCGGCGAGCCCTTCGACATCGGACGCGGCGTAAACGCGGTAGCGCGGATGCGCCCACAGACCACGCCGATGTGCGCGGGCCTCCGCCTCTTGGGACAACAGGCTCGCCACACACGATCGCGTGGCCCGCGTGGAAAAAATGCGGGCAGCGCCGGCGCGCGCCAGCTCTGCCTGAACCCATCGGTGAGCTCGAGGTTTACGTGAGGATTGGTCGGTTTCAGCGCTGTTGTTGGCGGTGATGCGGGTGACATGCGCGAGCAGGCGTCCGTATCGATCAGACGGCCAGGCTTCCGTCTTGGTGCTGCGAGGCTTGCGCGCAGGTCTTTTTGCGCCGGTTGTCTGGCTTACTGACGTTTTGCGACGACGCTTCCGGGCCTTACGGCCGCCGGGGATGGCGGACCATAGCTGGATCTCCCGGCCTTCGATCATCCGGGCAAGGGTGTTCCGCGCATGGGTTTCGAGATGGTCGGGCGACGAATGCCGGGGCTCACGCGATGAACTGAGCTCTCGGGCGTCGCCGAGCGGTCGGTCCCTAGATGCAAGCCAGGGTGGCGCAACAGCATATCCGCTGTGAGTGGCTCTCTGCGAGCGAAGGCTGGGATGCGCGGAACGCGTCGATGCGACGTCTATCCGGGCTGCGGCCGGAGCTGCACGGCGTTTCTTTGGCGCAGGGCTCGATGCCAAGGACGCGAGTGACTGGGTGAGTGACTGGGTAAGTGACTGGGCGAGCGACTGGGCGAGTGCATCCGACGGAGGCTGCTTTTGCATTGGCGCACGCGGG
>JBCBJG010000196.1:0-6330 GCA_038523655.1 Pseudomonadota bacterium
GATTTCCGCAAACGGTCGGATGGTGGCCTCGTGCTGCCGCAGCGCTCGGAAGCTGAACTCGAGCGGATGCCGGTTTACACGGATCGCAAATTCCGCCTGCTACGCAAACGCTACACGGTCGGCGACGCTTACGAGCGCAACCGGTCATAGTCGCACGCGGTCAGCCGCACAGACACACTACGAGAAAAAGCCGGCGCCGTTGGCGTCGGCCTTTTTTATCCGCGGCGATCGTGGGTTGCGGCGCTCAGAACATCGAGGGGTGGACGCGGTCCGGCGGGGCATGCCCGTCCGCAAAGGTCTTGATGTTGATGATGACCTTCTCGCCCATGTCGACCCGTCCCTCGATCGTTGCAGAGCCCATGTGGGGCAGCACGACGACGCGGTCGCTCTGCAGCAACTTCGGGTTTACCGCAGGCTCATGCTCGAAGACATCGAGACCAGCGCCGGCGATCTCGTTCATCTCGATCATCCGGGCAAGAGCGTTCTCGTCGATCACCTCGCCGCGCGCCGTGTTCACGATAAATGCGTCCGGCTTGAGCAACTTGAGGCGACGGGCGGAGAGGAGATGGAACGTGGCCGGGGTATGCGGGCAGTTGACGGAGATTATATCCATCCGGTTCAGCATCTGGTCGAGGCTTTCCCAGTAGGTCGCTTCCAGCTCCTGCTCGATCTCCGCGGCGACGCGGCGGCGGTTGTGATAGTGGATCTGTAGTCCGAATGCCTTGGCGCGACGGGCGACCGCCTGGCCGATCCGACCCATGCCGATGATGCCGAGGCGTTTGCCATAGATCCGGTGACCGAGCATCCAGGTCGGTGACCAACCGGACCACTTGCTGCTGCCTTCCTTAAGGAACGAGGTCCCTTCCGCGAGGCGACGCGGGACGGCGAGGATCAGTGCCATCGTCATGTCAGCGGTGTCTTCAGTCAGCACGCCGGGCGTGTTGGTGACGATGATGTTGCGGTTGCGCGCGGTATCGAGGTCGACGTTGTCGACGCCGGTGCCGAAGTTGGCGATCAGCTTCAACTTGTCGCCTGCCTGCGAGAGTACCGCCCGGTCGATGCGGTCGGTGACCGTCGGCACGAGGACGTCCGCTTTGGCGGCGGCCTCGGCAAGTTCGGCCTGCGACAGTGGACGGTCATCCACGTTGAGGTGGGTCTCAAACAACTCACGCATGCGCGTCTCGACGACATCCGGCAATTTGCGTGTGACGATGACAACCGGTCTGCTTGCGCTCATGTGGGTCTCGACATGCGTGGAAGAGTGGCCGGGCGCTCGCTAACGCATGCGAAACCCGCGATTTCGCCGACGTCTTAACGGGTCGTCCGTCGCGCGCCAAGCGGCGCCGGGGCAGAACCATCCGACGTCTGCCAGGCGGCGGCGGAGCCAAACCGTGCGTTGCAAGCCCACCGATGCGTGCACGCGTTCCCTCAACTCGCCACGGTGGCGTGCGAAGGCACTCGGCTCAGGCGTGCGACGCGTTGGGTGGTGCGCGATCAGACTTGCCGATGGCTGGCGAATACGCGCATGACGTGTGCCGGTGCTTCACGCACGACAAGGGGAAGCCAGCCGGTGATGGGGGCAGCGATTTTGCGCAATGACTCCGCTCACGCACGACGGACACGGCCCGGCGGCGACCTGCTGCTTGTGGTGATGGTCGCGACGCTCAGCGCGTGGTTGCTGCCACACAGCGCCTCCGCCCAACAGGGGTCGCGCGGGGCGGCGGCGGTCGTCCGCCCGGTCGAACCGCCGCAGTTTCACAGCCTGAAAGCAGACCGGGTGAACGTTCGGCGCGGGCCCGGGCTTCAGTACCCGATCCTTTTTGTCTTCCGCCGCGTCGGCATGCCTGTCGAGGTGATCCGCGAGTTCGACAATTGGTGGCAAATTCGCGATGCGCAGGGCGACGAGGGATGGGTTTTCAAAGGGCTTGTGACCCGGCGGCGGACGGCGCTGCTGATTGCGCCGAAGTCAGGCGGAACCATTGCCATCCACGCGGAAGGTCAGCCCGGCGCTCCGGTTATCGCCTATGCCGAAGCCGGTGCGATCGCCAGCTTGCAAGATTGCGACGGGACTTGGTGCCGGATCTTCATCGACCCGATCGAGGGCCACGTGCGCCAAGCGCGGCTTTGGGGCGTTTATGCGGACGAGCGCATCGCGCCGTGACGGCGTCTCGGTTACCCATACAGCCAGTAAGGGGCCGGTCGCCCAATCGTCAGCTCACACAACGGGATTGTGGGGGCACCCGACGACTAGGTCCGGCTGTCGCGGATCCGCACGATCACATCGACGCTGGCGATCTCCATGCCTTCCGGTGCGTCAGGAAGACCGTCGATGCTCATCGCATCGCTCGGGATGTCGATCAGTCGACCGTTCCGCTCATTCAGGAAATGATGGTGGGTCGATGTGTTGGTGTCGAAATAGGTGCGCGCGCCATCGACCGCGATCGAGCGTAGAAGCCCAGCCTCGGTGAACTGGTGCAGCGTATTGTAAACCGTTGCGAGCGAGACCGGGAACGCCTGACGCACGGCCTCTTCGTGAAGCATCTCGGCGGTCACGTGCCGGTCTCCGTCGGCAAACAAAAGCGCGCCGAGCGCCATACGCTGACGTGTCGGCCGCAGGCCTGCCTGCTTGAGCATCGCCTCAATGCGCGGCGCCTTCTCGCACTTAGTCGGGGCCAGGTCGGTCGCGGACTGTCGGCTTGTCATGCTGTCATCGCTCGTTGTCAGGGCGTGGTGCCCAAAATGTGTATACGCGTCGGCGCAGTTGACCGCAATATGGCGGCCGCCGTGGCAGAAGCAATCCGACAGCGTTACCGGCGGGTTAACGCACCAGCTGCGCGCGCGCAGTGCGAGCGTCCGTTAGCAAGCTGATCGGCTACCTCGCGCTCTGCAAGCCAGCACTCGGGCTTTACGAGGGCGTTCGGGGGGCGTTCCGGGGGCGGTGTGGAAATGCACGCGTGGTCGCGGTCGCCGATCCGTGATATTGCGCGGTCGCCATGTCGCACGTGGAGGCGCGCGACGGGCTGCGGGGACCCTCAATACGCGACGTGACAGCCATGACCGAACGGCCTTCGAGCTTCGACAACGAGGCACTTCTTGCCTGTGCCCGCGGCGATCTGTTCGGCCCGGGCAACGCGCAGCTGCCGATGCCGCCCATGCTGATGTTCGACCGCATGCCGGAAATCAGCGAGGACGGCGGGGCGCACGGCAAAGGCTTCATTACCGCGGAACTCGATGTCCGACCCGACCTCTGGTTCTTCGAATGCCATTTCGTGGGTGATCCGGTTATGCCCGGCTGCCTCGGCCTCGATGCACTCTGGCAAATGCAGGGTTTCTATCTCGGCTGGCTCGGCGGCGAAGGGCGCGGACGTGCACTCGGCGTCGGTGAAGTGAAGTTCACCGGCATGGTTCTGCCGGACGTGAAGAAGGTCACGTACCGGATCGATATCAAACGCGTGATCATGCGCCGGCTGGTCCTTGGGATCGGCGACGGCAGCGTGCTTGCGGACGGCGAGGAAATCTACACAGCGAAGGATCTCCGCGTCGGCCTGTTCACCGAAGATGCGGACGCAGCCTGATTGTTCGTCAGCGAGGGCCTGCGATGAACCGTACGCGATGGCTCAGATCGCGCGTTTGCGTCGCGCCGGATTGCTGTATAGCTAGCGCGACGCGAGGCCGCAGAGGGCGCGAGTTCGCCTCTGTCCAATGCACCTACTCGGGCGCGCGTGACCGGTTCCGGTCGCATCCGGGCGGCGGGCTTGTATCTGTGGCTCCGCCTCTGTTCTTCCGCACACCACTTTCTTCAAGTCACAGGGCCAGGCCATGAGACGTGTCGTCGTTACCGGGATCGGTATCGTCTCCAGCATCGGTAACACCGCGGAGGAGGTCACCGCGTCGCTCCGCGATGCGCGCTCGGGCATTACACGCGCGGAAAAATATGCCGAGCTCGGGTTCCGTTCTCAGGTACACGGCGCCCCCACCGTCGACTGGAAAGAAGCCGTGCCGCGCAAGCCGCGCCGCTTCATGGAGGCCGGGCAGGCCTGGAACTACATCGCGATGGACCAGGCGATCGCGAGCGCTGGATTGGAGCAGGCGACGGTATCGAACGAGCGGACCGGCATCATCATGGGCTCCGGTGGGCCGTCAACGCACGCGATCGTGCGCGCTGCCGATACCACGCGGGAGAAGGGACCGAAAAAGGTCGGCCCGTTCGAAGTGCCCAAAGGTATGTCGAGCACCGCATCGGCAACGCTTGCCGTGCCGTTCGAAATCAAGGGTGTGAACTACTCGATCTCCTCGGCTTGCTCCACCTCGTCGCACTGCATCGGCAATGCGGCCGAGCTGATCGCGTGGGGCAAACAGGACGTTATTTTCGCGGGCGGATCAGAAGAACTGGACTGGACGCTGAGCGTTCTGTTCGACGGCATGAACGCGATGTCATCGGACTTCAACGAGACGCCCAGTGTCGCGAGCCGCGCCTATGACACCGCGCGGGACGGGTTCGTCATTGCCGGCGGCGCAGGTGTGCTCGTGCTCGAAGCGCTGGAACACGCTGAAGCCCGCGGCGCGACGATCATCGCCGAGGTCGGCGGCTATGCGGCGAACTCGGATGGCTACGACATGGTCCAGCCGTCCGGCGAAGGGGCGGTACGTTGTATGCGGGCGGCGCTTGACGACATGGCGTCCCGGCCGGGCGGCAGCGACATAGCAATTGACTACATCAACCCGCACGGAACCTCGACGCCGATTGGCGACAGCCGCGAGATCGATGCGATCCGTGAGGTGTTCGGGGATAAAATTCCGCCGATCGCGTCGACGAAGTCACTCACCGGACATTCGCTTGGGGCCACCGGGGTTCAGGAATCGATCTATTCGATGCTGATGATGCAGAACGATTTCCTCTGCGAAAGCGCGCACATCGACGAATTGGACCCAGCGTTTGCAGATGTGCCGATCCTGCGGGAACGGCAAGACGGGGTGGAGATAAACGCTGTCATGTCGAACAGCTTCGGCTTCGGCGGCACCAACGCTACGCTGATCTTCAAGCGCTTCAGCGCCTAGCAGCGCCCCATACTCCTGCATCACAACCCCCTCGCGGCATCCGTTGCCGGCATAAACAATCGACGGACACGTTCCCAATGACCTACGACCCAGCCAAGCCGGGCCCCATCATGGCCGGCAAGCGCGGCCTCATCATGGGTGTCGCCAATGACCGTTCGATCGCATGGGGTATCGCGCAGACACTCGCCGGGCAGGGTGCCGAACTCGGCTTCACGTATCAGGAGGGTTCCTTTGGGCGACGGGCTGTGCCGCTCGCCGAGGAGCTTGGCGCGAAGATTATCGTCCCCTGCGACGTGACCGAGCCGGAGACGATCGACCACGTGTTTGCCGAAGTGGACGAAAAATGGGGCGGCGAACTGGATTTCGTCGTGCACGCGCTCGCGTTCTCGGATCGAAACGAGCTCAAGGGTCGCTACGCAGATACGTCGCGCGACAATTTCATCCAGACGATGGTGATCTCGTGCTTCTCGTTCACGGAGGTGGCGCAGAAAGCGGCGGCGCGGATGCCGAATGGCGGGTCGATGGTCACACTCAGCTATCTGGGCGCGTCGGCGGTCATCCCGGCCTATAATGTGATGGGCGTCGCCAAGGCCGCGCTGGAGACCAGCGTGCTCTACCTGGCGAACGATTTCGGGCCGAAGGGCGTGCGCGTGAACGCGATCTCGGCCGGGCCGGTGCGAACCGTCTCAGGCTCGGGGGTCGGCGCGGCGCGCTACATCTTCAACCACAGCCGCGATCATGCACCGCTGCGCAAGACGCCGTCGCTCGAGGAGATCGGCGGATCGGCGCTCTATCTGTTGAGCGATCTTTCCGCGGGCGTGACGGGTGAAATCCACTTCGTCGACGGCGGCTTCAACAAGATCGGCATGCCGCGGATCAGTGCGCTGAAGCTGCTGGAAGATGCAATCGCGGAAAAAGGGGAGGGCACGGACGACGTCTGACCTCGGCCGGCCTGACGTCGACAGTGGCCGCGCACGCGCCGGGATAATCAATCCAAGCGCGCGTCGTGAACCATCGGTGCGTCAGCCGAACGCCTAACTCGCGCTGATGTCGTAGGCGGCGAGGGCGGCAGCGTTGAGGATCTCATTGTCCGTTGCGCCGAGGCGAACGATCTGTACCGACTTCTGCAAGCCGACGAGCAGCGGGCCGATCACGGTCATGTTGCCGAGTTCCATGAGCATGTTGGTCGAGATGCTTGCGGAGTGGAATGCCGGCATCACCAGCACGTTCGCCGTGTCGGACAATCGACAGAACGGATACTGCGCCATTGCC
>JBCBJG010000197.1:0-6294 GCA_038523655.1 Pseudomonadota bacterium
ACGGCAACGCTCAGGCCACCATCTCTATCTTGTCGATATCGATTATTCCTCCGCGGGACCCGATCGCAAGACGGTCATGGAGCGCCTGCGCGCACGACGCATCGGCACACAGGTGCATTACATCCCCGTCCATCACCACCCCTGGCATCGGGAGCGCATGGGCCTCGGGGAAGGCGCGATGCCGGTCAGCGAGCGGTACTATGCCGGCTGCCTTTCGATCCCCTGTTTTCCTGATCTCGAAGACCACGAGGTTGATCGGGTCGCACACGCCCTTCGGGAGGTTCTCGATGCGTAGGTGCGGGTCGGTTGGCTACATCGTTTGGCTGCGAGCGATTGCCCAGCCATGAGAGCGCTGGTGCTCGGGCTCGGCTCGATCGGCATGCGCCATGCGCGCAATTTGCGCACGCTCGGGATCGAGGCGCTCAGCGGGTTTGATCCGACGCCGGAACGACGCGAGCGCTTCGCGCAGAAGCTTGGCGGCGTCGTGTTCGATGATCTCGACCAAGCGCTCGATGCACGCCCGGATCTCGTCATTGTGGCCAGCCCGAATGTTTTTCATCTCGCGCAGGCTGACCGCGCTCTCGATGCAGGCGTGCCGGCGCTCCTGATCGAAAAGCCACTCGGTACTGACCTCGAGCATGCCCGAAGGTTCGTGAGGCGGGCGGCGGAAACGGACGCATTCATTCACGGTGGTTCGAACTGGAAATATCATCCGGCGTTCGAGACGATGAAAAAGCTGCTGGATGAAAAAGCGTTGGGCAAGGTCACTGCGGTGCAGGTTCTGGCGGGCCAATGGCTGCCGGATTGGCATCCGTGGGAGGATTATCGTGCCGGATATTCGGCCCGCCACGATCTAGGCGGCGGTGCGATTTTCGATACCCACGAACTCGACTACATAACGTGGCTATTCGGGCCGGCCGACCGGTTCGCCGGCATGCACGGTAATCGCGCGGGGCTGGAAATCAGCACCGAGGATACTGCCGTCGCGTTGGTTTCGTTCACGAACGGCGTACTCGGTGTTCTGCAAACGGACTACGTCCAACGCACACCCCAGCGCCGATACGTGATCACGGGGTCCAAGGGGACGCTCACCTGGACGCTGGCGGAAAATGCGATCACGATTACGCGCCAGCGCGATGTCGCGCCCGAGCGGATCGACGTGGCCGCGGATGACCTGAACGATATGTACGTCGCGCAGTCGCGCGATGTGCTGGCGCGGATCCGCGATGGCCGGAGCCCGACAACTCCTGTTTCACACATGCTGCACGTGCTCGAGCTGCAACATCGCTGGCATACACAGGCTGGCGCGGCGATGATCGACGATCCGACGGCAGGGTTGGCAGCACCCGCGCCGGCGCGCTTGCGTGCCTGATCATTCCATTGCAGGGAGCGAACCGTGCCGACCAGCCATAGCACTGCGGAGTTCACCGGCCGCCCATACAGCTTCGTTCATGTGCCGAAGACTGCCGGGGTGACGCTCACCCATCTGCTTGAGGGCACAAGTGCGCCGTACAGCCTTGATGAGGATCTGCGCGCGCATATCGTCCGTGACCACGCTGATTTTCTCCATCGCAGCCACGGCGTGTTGTTCTGGCATATCCACTACGGCGCGCTGGAGAGTTTTTACGGTCGCCGCTTCATGGATCGCCGTCACAGTTTCGCGTTCCTGCGCAATCCGTGGGACTGGCTCGTCTCGATGTACCATTACATCCGAGCGCCCGAGAACCGTCACTACGAGCAGATGATTGTCGCCTACATGACTTTCAGTGAATTTCTCTCCTTCTGGCGCGCGAAACGGACGGAACAATTCGATTATGTGTCGAGCGGCACCGAACTCGGCGTGCGCAAGCTCTATCGTTTCGAGGATTTGCCGAATTGCCTTGGAGAACTAGCCGGCGATATCGGGATCGATGCGCCAGACGTGGTGCCGCGCCTCAACACCAGCGAGCGTGATGCGTATCAGCAGTACTACACGCCGGAGACAGCCCGTCTGGTGCGTGAGCTGTGCCCGAACGATATCGAGTTGGGCGGTTATGACTTCTGAATGCGACGCATCCGCGGAGAAAGCGTCTCGCGTCAGTTCGCGGGCCGCCACCGGCAGTATCTGCCGCGATCAGCGATGCGGGGCGACTGCGAAGGATCGCGCGATACCGGCCGTTACGGCCGAGGCATTGCGCGCGTCCATGATCTTCGATGATGTCGGGGACGGTTCGGGTGCCGATGATGCCCAAGACGCCGCGGAGCGCGTTGCCAGGCTGCTGGGGGATAGCGACGCCCGGGCCGCTTTCGCCGATCAGATAACGCGCGAGCAGGAAGCGGCACCGCCGCCGGAAATTATTATCCCTTGCGATGACGCCGAGGCCTGGTTGCTCTGCTGGGGGCCGCAACACACGCTCGGCGCCGACGGGTTGTTGGTGGATGGTGCCATTCGCTCGGCCCGTGGACTGATGGCCGAACCAGGCGCTACCTATGTCTGCCATCTCCGTCTTGCCTGCGAACCCGCGCAGCATAATCCGACGACGGGCAAACGGTCAGGTGACGAGGTGTCGGCGCTCGTGGGTCCAATCGCGCTCGATACGAACGGGAATATAATTCAGTCTCCGGTGCCGATCCCGTCGCTGCAGCAGGGCACGTCAGCGACCTCACACGCGATCGAACTGATAGCGGAGCCAACGGCGCATCAAGTCTTCATTGGGGTGCAGGGCCCGAACAACGGTACATCAGCACGGGTTGTCGTGGTCGCCGCACGCCTCGAGCGCCGCGACGAGACCTGACGATGTTCCGCGGCGCGCACCCATCAATTCTCGTGACCGGAGGCTGCGGCTTCATTGGCACGAATTTCATCCGCACCATGCTGGGGCAGACGGCGTGTCGGATCGTCAATCTCGATCTGCTCACCTACGCCGGGCATGAGGGTAACCTCGAAGATCTTGCGCCCGAGTGCTACCAGCTGGTCGTCGGCGATGTTTGCGATTCCGCGCGCGTTGCGGCGTTGATCGGCGCGTGCCAACCGGACGCGATCGTCAATTTTGCAGCCGAGTCGCACGTCGACCGATCGATCCGCACACCTGATGCATTCATTCGCACCAACGTGCTCGGCACCTTCACGCTCATTGATGCCGCGCGCGCCTACTGGTCCGAGCTGGAGGGGAAAAGAAAGGCGGCGTTCCGTTTCCTACATGTGTCGACCGATGAAGTCTTCGGCGACATCGAGGACACCGACCCCACATCAGAAGAAGCCGCTTTTCGCCCGAACAGCCCGTATGCGGCGTCCAAGGCCGGGGCCGACCACATCGTTCGGGCGTACCACCGCACCTACGCCTTGCCGACGCTGACGACGAATTGCACGAATAATTATGGTCCCTATCAGTTCCCGGAAAAGCTGATCCCGCTCACGGTGCTGAACGCGCTGGCCGAAAATCCGATCTGCATTTACGGAGACGGGCAGCAAGTGCGAGACTGGCTCCACGTGCGCGATCACTGTGACGCGATCGCCCGTGTGCTCGACGCCGGGCGGCCGGGTGAAACCTACAATATCGGCGCGCAGTGTGAGCGCACGAACCTCGATGTGGTCGACGCGCTCTGTCGCTGCCTCGATAAGGCGGTGCCTCGGCGCGATGGCTCGCCGTACTTCAACCTCCGTACATTCGGTCCCGATCGCCCGGGCCATGATCGACGCTATGCACTGAACACGGAGAAGCTGCGGAACGAGCTTGGTTGGCAGCCGTCGATCGCGTTCGATGAGGGGATCGAGGAAACCGTTGCTTGGTACCGGACAAATGACCGTTGGGTCGCCTCGACGCGGGCCGCGCAGAAGGCATGGCTCGCCGAGCATTACGGACAGGATCCGGCATGACTGCACGGCGCGGCATTATCCTCGCGGGCGGTAGCGGCTCCCGTCTACATCCGGCGACGCAGGTCGTCTCGAAGCAGCTTTTAGCGATCTATGACAAGCCGATGATTTATTATCCGCTGTCGACGCTGATGCTGGCCGGTATTCGGGAGATATTGATCATCTCGACGGCGGCGCATGCGCCACTTTTTCGTGCGCTCCTCGGTGATGGGAAGCGCTGGGGGCTCGACTTGCACTATGCGGTGCAGGATCGTCCGGCCGGCATCGCGGAAGCGCTGATCATTGCGGAGAAATTTCTTGATGGTCGGCCAAGCGCGCTCGTCCTTGGCGATAACGTATTTCACGGGGACGGCATGGCGGAGGTGCTGCAACGCACAGCGTCGCACGCCGAGGGCGCAACGGTGTTCGCCTATCATGTCCAGGATCCCGAGCGGTATGGCGTCGTCAGCTTTGATGCGCATGGCCAGGCGACCGACCTCGAGGAAAAACCGTCGGCACCACAGTCGAACTTCGCTGTCACCGGGCTTTATTTTTATGATCCGTCAGCGCCCGGCAGGGCGGGTGAGCTCACCCCGTCTGCGCGAAGTGAGCTGGAAATCACGGACCTCAACCGCGCCTATCTGCGCGACCGTGCGTTGCGCGTCGAGGTGCTGAGCCGCGGCTACGCTTGGCTCGATACCGGTACTCCGGCAAGTCTGCTCGATGCTGGAAATTTCGTTGCCACTATTGAGCGACGGCAGGGATTGAAAATTGCCTGCCCGGAGGAAATTGCCTGGCGCATGGGGTTCATCACCGACGGGGCGTTGGAAAACTTGGCAAGCGCCTGCGGCTCGCCTGAGTATGCGGCCTACCTCAACGGCTTGCTTGCGAGCGGTCTGCCGCCGGATGGGCGATGACGATGCAGATCGAAGAAACGGCCCTTGCGGGCGTGCGCGTGATCGAACCGAAGGTGTTCCGCGATGCGCGCGGGGCATTCACGGAGGCCTTCAACGCCCGTCGATATGTCGATGTGGTCGGACCTGACACTACCTTCGTGCAGGATAACCTGAGCCGGTCTGCGCGAGATGTCCTGCGCGGTCTTCACTTCCAGATACGTCAGCCGCAGGGGAAGCTTGTGACGGTTTTCCGCGGGGCGATCGTCGATGTCGTTGTCGATCTGCGGCGGAGTTCACCGACATTCGGTCGGCATGTCACGGTCGATCTGACGGAGGAAAACGGACGGCAGCTCTGGGTGCCGGTGGGCTGCGCGCACGGCTTTCTCTCCCGCGCAGATGATACCCTGGTGCACTACAAGGCGACGGATTTCTATGCGCCGAACCACGAGCGCACGCTGATCTGGAACGATCCGCAAATCAGCATCGACTGGCCGCTTGATGGTGCGCCGCAGCTTTCAGCGAAAGACGCTGACGGGCAACGTCTGGTGGATATCGAGACGTTCCCGTGAAGGTCCAGACCAATAACGCCCGAGTGGCCGTGGTGCTCTGCACGTATAACGGCGCGGCGTATCTCGATGCCCAGCTCGACAGCCTCGCCGCATCGAGCCGTCCGATTGACCTGCTGATCGTAAGCGATGACGGCTCGACGGATACCTCCCTCGCAATCATTGATCGACATTTGTCGGATTGGGGTAGGCGCGTATCTGTCTATCCAAACCGAACCAATGTTGGTTTCGCGCAGAATTTTTTCTCTGCGCTGCGCCGTGTTCCGGACGACGTGGACTGGATTTTTCTCTGTGATCAGGACGATGTCTGGCATCGCGACAAGATGGCCTGCGCACTTCGGCGGGGTGCCTCCGTCGACCCGGCACGTGCATACCTTTATACCTGTCGCCAGAGGTTGGTGGATGCCGCGGGTAAGTTCGTGCGGCTCTCGCCACAGTTCGACAGGCCCGGGTTCAGAAGCGCGCTCGTGCAGAACGTTGCGACCGGGTGTGCGACGATGATCAACCGCGCGGCGCTCGATCTTTTCCTCCGCTCGGATCCCGGGGACACCGAATTTCACGATTGGTGGTTGTATGCGATCGTCAGCGGCGCAGGTGGCGTGATCGATCTCGATCCCCAGCCGCTCGTGGATTACCGTCAGCATGGCGGCAACGTTGTTGGTAGCCCCCGATCGGCGGTGCAGGATAAATTCGAGCGCCTCGGGCGACTTTGGTCGGGGACGTCGCGGCGAACGATCGACCGCCTTCTTACAGCACTCGCTGCTAACCGCACCCTGCTGCTAACTCGAAATGCCGCGCTGCTCGATGCTTTAATCTCCGCACGAGCAGCGCCGTGGTATCAACGCGCCGGGCAAGTGGTCGCGTTGCCGATCGAGCGGCAGACACCGCTCGATACCGTCATCTGCAAGACCTTCCTGATCGCAGGACGGCTCTGATACCTGAGCGCTTGCGCAAATCAGGTCTACTCAGCCTTTGGCGTCAGCCGCGTCATCGCCCCGGG
>JBCBJG010000198.1:0-6268 GCA_038523655.1 Pseudomonadota bacterium
CCAGTCGATCCGCAGGTGCTTGATCAGGAACGACGCGACGATCATGCGCACCCGGTTGTGCATCCAGCCTGTCTGGTAGAGCTGCCGCATTCCGGCATCGACGATGGGATATCCCGTTTGCCCGTGCTGCCAACGACGCAGCACGGGCAAACGGGATATCCCATCGTCGATGCCGGTATGCGGCAGCTTTACCAGACGGGCTGGATGCACAACCGCGTGCGCATGATCGTTGCGTCGTTCCTGATCAAGCACCTACGGATCGACTGGGTCGAGGGAGAGAAATGGTTCTGGGACTGCCTCGTGGATGCGGACCTCGCGAGCAATTCGGCGGGCTGGCAGTGGGTGGCCGGCTCCGGAACGGATGCATCGCCCTATTTCCGGATCTTTAACCCGATGTCGCAAGGCGAGAAGTTCGACCCGGAGGGTGCGTACGTACGCCGTTTCGTGCCTGAGCTTGCAAAGCTTCCAAAGTCGGCTATCCACGCGCCGTGGACGGCGGACAGTCGTGTGTTGAAGGACGCGGGGGTGACCCTCGGCGAGACCTATCCGAAGCCGATGGTCGATCATGCCGAGGCGCGCAAGAAAGCGCTCGAGGGCTACGAGGTCGTCAAGGCCGCCAACGGTTGAGCGCTTTCGCACGTCGGCGAGTGGCCGTCGCGGACGGCGCTGGGTCTACCCAAACCCGCGCGGTGCGGCGGCATCGTTTGTCTTGTTGCGCGCTGCCGGTCCCGAGACATTCGCAAGCCCGCGCTCAGTGGAGACGTGTTGGGTGGAACGTAACGAAATCGGTCAGCGCCTCGGAAAGTTGGTCCTGGATTGGACGCCGCCACCCCGCCCTGCGCGCGCGCCGCTCGAAGGCCGGCTTGCCCGCGTCGAGCCCCTTGATGCGGAGGTGCATGCGGCGGCGCTGTTTGATGCCTACACCCACGACGCAACCGGCGCGAATTGGACCTATCTGCCCTACGGCCCGTACCCGGATCTGAGCGCGTATCGCGCCTGGGTCGAGGCGGTGGCGGGGCGATCCGACCCGATGTTTTTCACGGTGATCGAGCGGGCTTCGCAGCGGGCGATGGGGGTGGCGAGTTATCTGCGCATCGACCCTGAAAACGGGTCGATCGAGGTCGGGCACATTCATTTCTCTCCGCTTCTGCAGCGCAACCCGGCCGGGACGGAAGCGCTCTATCTGATGATGCGGCAGGCGTTCGAGCTCGGCTACCGGCGGTTTGAATGGAAGTGCAATGCGCTCAACGAGCGGTCCCGGCACGCGGCGCAGCGGCTCGGGCTCAGCTACGAGGGGGTGTTCCGGCACGCCACGATCGCGAAGGGTCGGAACCGGGATACCGCCTGGTATGCAGCGGTCGATAGCGAGTGGCCGCGGTTACAGGCGGCATACGACACCTGGCTCGCGGCGGAGAATTTCGATGACGATGGGCGGCAGCGCGTGGCGCTTAGCGCTCTGACCGATCCGATCCTCGTTGCACGCGGCTAGGGGGCGCCGGCGGCTTTCCCGCTGAATTATCCGGGCGTGGTGCCATTCCGCCGCGATGCGCTCAGCTTTGCGTGCTGGCCCGCGTCGCCGCCAACTCCGCGGTGGTTGCTGCTAGCCGCTCGGCAAGCACCCGCATCATTTCAAGCGCAAAGTCGGGGAACTCCCGCAGCATGGTGAGAAGCTGATCCTTGGTGACAGCCAAGGCCACGAGTTCTGCCCTGGCGCGCACGGTCGCGGTGCGGGGCGTGTCACACAGCACACCGATCTCGCCGACGAACTCGTTTTTCTCCACTTGTGCGACGACTTGCTCACCTTCTGCACCGGCGACGATCACGTCTGCATCGCCGTTGATGATGACGTAAGCGCGGTCGCCATCCTCGCCTTGCCGAAAGAGGGCCTGGCCGGGCTTGAAGGTGACGCGTTCGGAAGTGAAAGCGAGCAGCTTGAGCTTCGCGGGATCGACATTCGCGAACAGGGGGATGCGCCGCAACTTGGCGACTTCCTCGTTAATCGAACTCATAACTTTTCCTCCCTGGTCACGCCGTCAGTCTATCAGGCTTGCATAGCGGCTGCCGCCTTGAGCGAGGTCAGCTGGTGCACCGCGCTCGACCAACCGGGCGTTCTCGAACACGAGAACCTCGTCGAAATGCTCGGCGTTTCGCGCGTTCATCAACACCCAGAACGTGGCAAATGCGGCGCGGGTTTCGTTCGCCTCATCGCCCTCTTTTGCACCATCAACGGATGCGAGGACGCGCTGCAGTACACGGGTCTGCGAACGGGCACTCAGGGCGCTCAACCCACGATTGACGATCAGCAGGTCCGGCCGTTTCATCAGCGCACGGGCGAGACCAACGCGTTGGCGCTGGCTGGAGGTTAGCCGCCGACCATTGCTGCCAACCTCGAACTCGAGACCTGCTTCGAACACGACGTCATTCATCTCCAGCCGGTTGAGGATCGACTTGAAGATATTGCGCAGGGTTTTTTCTCCGTTGGCGATGCCGTGCGCGGCGCGGCCGAAGAGGATATTGTCGCGCAGCGTCGCGCCCGGGTTGAATTCGTCTGGCGCATAGAACCAGACCGCGCGCGGGTCTTCGTTCGGCAGCGTGCGCGAGATTTGGTGGCGGATGCGGAGCAGGCGGGCGCGCAACGCATCGTCGAGGAGGCCAAGGCGGTGTTGCGGCTCGATGTATGCCATGGCGAGGCGCAGGAACGCGGTGACAGCCGGTTCACTCGCCGTCTCCATGGCGTCGTGACCGTCCTTCGTGAGCAACTGCCGATAGACCGGTAGCTCGTCGACGGTGATGAACGACATCTGTTCGAGGAACGGGTTGCCGGGTTGCAGATCGGCGAACAGCTCGATCATGGTCTCGGCGATGCGTCGGCCAAGCTTGAAGAGCGGGCCATCCAATTCGGCATCGTGGAGGGTTTTTCGCACGAACGCGTTCTCGGCGAGCGTGTCGGTCGCCCAGTCTGGTTTGCGGGCACGGCCGAAGACCAGATTTCCCGCGATGGAGAGCTGCGGATTGAACTGCTCAGGATCAAACACGTCGATCAGGTCGCGATATTCCGGGGCGGAGACAATTTTTCGGACGGCCTCGCGCGCTTCCAGCACGCGGTCTGAGATGTGACCGTGGGTTTCGGGGTCCAGCCGGCTCCGCAGCCCAAGATCGACGACGTCATTTTCAAGGCCAACGGTGCGGAGCACTTCGGCGATCCGAGCATTGAGGGCCTGTGCGTCCGCGACGCCGGCGCCGGCGTAGTCGATCCAGTCACGGTCAGCGAGCGGCGGTACGTTGCCCGAGGCGCGGGCCTCGTCGACCTGCAGCGCCGTCAGATCGGAAAGGTCATCGGCGTCTCCTCGCGCGCTGTCGTTGCCTACGGCATGCCCCGGCGCGTGCTTCAGCGCGTAAATGAGGTTTTCGCGCAGGGAGACATTGAGCAGCGTCGGCTCGCTCCCGACGTAGGCGAAGCGCTGTCCGGTCAGGGCTTCCGGCACCTCATCGATCGGGGTACCGGCGACCAGGATGCGTCCAGCCGACGTCGGTTGCAGCCGTGCGAGCGCGTCCGCGATCGCTTCGGCGCCCGAATTCACCTCACCGATCGTTGCGATATGTCGGCCGGGAGAAATCTCGAACGACGCGTTTTCGACAAGCGTCGCGCCGGTATCGTCAAGCATCGTGACCGCTTCGACAGTGATCGGCTCCGTCACGGGTGCCACGGGGCCTTCGGGCCGCGTCTGCCGCGCGGGGTCGATCATCCCGTCGGGCGCGAATTGCTCCATTACCTGATCGTATTTGATCTCCACGTCGAGGCGACGCTGGTCCCAGTCGATCAGCTCCTTGATCGGGCTCGGGAGGTCTTTGTAGGCGGCGATCACGGCGACGAGCTGGCCGATGTCGAGCTGTCCCGATATCGCGAAGGCACCGCCGACGAGGTAGAAGAGGAACGGCGTGACCTGAGCGAGGAAGTTGTTCAGGAACTTGATGAAGAATTTTCGCTGGTAGAACTCGTAACGGATGAAAAAGATGCGCCCGAGACGGTTCGATATGCCAGCGCGCTCGTAGTTCGACGTGTCGTTCGTGCGGACGTCGGCAATACTGTCGACGATCTCGCCGACACGGCCGGCAAGTTCGCGGGCGGTGAGTTGGCGCTGTTTGCCGAGTTCGAGCAGACGGCGACGCAGCTTCGGGATCACGATGGCCTGAATCAGCACAATCGAACCGGCGATAAGGCCGAGCCAGACGTTCTGCACCACGATGAAAATCATGGCGGTGAGTGCTTGGCCGCCGAGAAAGACCGGCGAGACAAAAGCGTCGCCGATGAAGCCGCCGAGCGGTTCGACTTCGTCCTTTACCATGGTGGCGACTTCAGGCGCGCGGACGCGTCGGAAGTGACCGATTGGAAAGCGCAGCACGCGATCGACAAGTTCGAAGCGCAGGCGACGGAGCATGCGTTCGCCGAGCCGGCCCTTGTAGGTGTTGATGTAGAACTTGAAGAGCCCATTGATGCAGACGAGCGCTAGGAACGTCAGGCTCAGCGCAACGAGCATCGACATCCGATCGAGATCGAAGCCGTCGAACGTGATACCGCCGCCGAGGAAAGCAGGGAGGGGGATCGAAAATCCGAGAAACGTCTGAGTTGTCTCGGCGGTCGTGAAACCGTTGCCCTGGATTGGCCCGTTGACGATCCGTTTCGGCAGGTCGAGCGACAGAAAGTAGATCGGCATCGACAGGACGACGATGGTCAGGATCCACATCTGCTGCGGGCGCGTGTGCCGCCAGATGTAGCGGAACAGACGTTCGTGCATGTCTATTGCGTCCGCTTTCTGGTGGCGTCGATGGCGCTCACCGCGATGCGCCCGGTTCTGTTCGTACTCTTGCTCGCCGAGCGATGCAAAATCCGTGATCGGGATCACGGACATGTGGTTCGGACTGGCGTGCGCGCGAGCCTTCCTCTAAGGGCGTTCTCGATGTCAGCTTCGGATCCCTCTTGGCACCGGGAACGCGGAAGTTGACGCCGGGCGGCTGTCGATGGGAGGGCGTCCATGAAGATCACCGATGTTGAGACGTTTGTCGTCGGCAATCCGCCACCGCATTTCGGTGGCCGCTACTTCATTTTCGTGAAGCTCACGACCGATGGCGGTGTGACCGGCATCGGGGAGATTTACGCGGCCACGTTCGGTCCGCAGACGATCTGCCGGATGGTCGAGGATGTCGCCGGGCGGCATGTGGTCGGCACGGACCCGCATCGCATCGAGCATCTCTGGCGCAGTGTCTACGGCCGCGGTTACTCGTTGCGCCCGGATATCTCGCTGATGGGCGTGCTGAGTGGGATCGAGTGCGCGTGCTGGGACATTGTGGGCAAGGAGGCGGGCAAGCCGGTCTATGAGTTGCTCGGCGGGCGGGTCCATGAAGGGTTGCGCTCATACACCTACCTCTATCCCGACCCGTCGGATGGCGAGGATGCCTATTCGTCGTCCGCAGTTTACACGGACCCGGATCTCGCGGCCGAGCGCGCGGCTGCGTGCGTCGCGCAGGGCTTCACGGCGGTAAAGTTCGACCCCGCCGGCCCATACACGGTCTACGATCCCCATCAACCGTCGCTGGACGATCTCGAGCGGTCCGAGCTTTTTGTCCGCCGCATCCGCGAGGCTGTCGGAACGCGGGCCGATCTCCTCTTTGGCACACATGGCCAGTTCACCACCTCCGGCGCGATCCGCATGGCGCGGCGTCTGGAAGCGTATGATCCGCTTTGGTTCGAGGAGCCGACACCGCCGGAAAATCCGCGAGAGATGGCGCGGGTCGCCAGCCAGACGACGATCCCCATCGCGACGGGCGAGCGGCTCACGACGAAGTACGAGTTCGCCCGCGTGCTGGAGGCGCAGGCGGCGTCGATCCTGCAGTTCGCGCTTGGCCGTGTCGGGGGCATTCTCGAGGCGAAGAAGATCGCCGGGCTTGCGGAGACTTATTATGCGCAGATCGCGCCGCATCTCTATTGCGGGCCGATTGAGGGCGCCGCGAACGCACAGGTGGCCGCCTGCTCACCGAATTTCCTGATCCTCGAAAGCATTCAGCGGTGGGAAGGATTTCACGCAGAGATCCTGAAGAAACCAATGCAGTGGGAGGATGGATATCTGATCCCGCCGACCGAGCCGGGTATCGGTGTCGAGCTCGACGAGGAGGTTGCGCGGGATCAGATATCCATCCTCCCACTGCATTGGTTTCTTCAGGATCTCTGCGTGAAATCCTTCCCACCGCTGAATGCTTTCGAGGATCAGGA
>JBCBJG010000199.1:0-6260 GCA_038523655.1 Pseudomonadota bacterium
AGAGAGGCCGACGACGGCGAGGCTGATGACAGCGAGGCCGACGACGGAAAGAGCGATGGCGCAGAAGGTGAGTGCGGTGAGCGCGCGATCGCATACGACGACCGGATCGTTGCGGCGCTACATGACCACGCGACTTTCTTCCAGTTCACGCCGCAAACCGGGATCGGCAAGATGATTGCGCACCATCTCGCGCAGCGCCCGACCGTCACGGATCGGCGGATCGTACTCGACGGGATGGAGGCGATCATGGCGTGCGTGCGGGACGGGCTCGGCTTTACGGTCCTCCCGGCGCCCGATGTGGCGCGGTATGCGGGCGACACAGTCCTGACGATGCCGGTCGCGACCGGAGGCCTTCAGCGGCGACTGTCGTTGATTGCGCGCGCCGCTGATCTGACGGATGGGCAGTGGGCGGAGGCGCGGCGGCTGTTTGCGATCCCCGAGGGGTGAGGCCGCCCATCGCACCGGCAATCACTCTGCGCGCGGCCTCGACAGTACGCCCCCCGTCATCGGCGCCGAGACGCCGGTTGTCTCAGGAAACGACAAAGGCAATCCCCTCATCGAGCGAACCGCGAGATAGGCGAAGGCTTGCGCCTCGAGCATATCGCCATGGAGGCCCGCAGCTTCGGCTGGGATGACCAGCCCCTCGACCCGCTCAGCCAGTGCGGTCATGAGCGCACGATTTTTTCTCCCGCCGCCGCAGACGACCCAGACACCGGGCGCCTCGGGCAAAATCTCACGGGCGCGCGCGATCGTCTCGGCCGTGAACGCCGTCAGCGTCGCACACCCGTCCTGCAACGACAGTCCATCGACCGCCGCGGGATCGAACGCATTGCGGTCGAGTGATTTCGGCGCGGGGGCGGCGAAAAACGGGTGACGCAGCAGCCGGTTCAGCGCGGCCGCGTCGACCTGACCGGCCGTGGCATAGGCGCCGTTCTCATCCTGAATGGCGTTCGAGTGCGCGCGGACGAAGTCATCGATCAGCGCATTGCCGGGGCCCGTGTCGAAAGCAAGCATCGCCCCGTCGCGGGCGATCCACGTGATGTTAGCAACGCCGCCAATATTTAGGAACGCAACCGGCCAGCCGGGCATGCGATTGGCGAGCGCCCGGTGATACGCCGGGGCAAACGGAGCGCCTTCGCCGCCGGCCGCGACATCGGCCGCGCGGAAATCATGGACGACAGGAATAGCCAGCGCGTCGGCGAGTGCGGCCCCGTCGCCGAGTTGGATGGTGAGCGCCTCGTGCGGTCGGTGGATCACGGTTTGCCCATGCATGCCGACCACGTCGATCTCCGCCGCTGCAAGATTGTTGGCTGCGAGAAACGCGCTGATCGCCGTTGCGTGCACCTGCGAGATAAACGCCTCGGCGCGGGCGAGTGCGGGCGGTCTGGCCTCCCGGTCCGAGACTGTCGACGCCTCGACGATGGCGGCTGCAAGCAGGTCTCGCTCCAGCGCACTGAACGGGTGTGAGGCCGTGGGGCCCGGCGTCACTGCCCCATCCCCATCGGTGATCAAGAGCGCCAGATCGAGCCCATCCATCGAGGTGCCGGTCATGGTGCCGATCGCGCGAAAGGTCCGGCCCCCGTTGCTCTGCCGCCTCTCGTGCACTCGGCTCCTCCTGCCTGTCGCTCGCCCGCGCAGCCGTTGAGCCGGGACACGCTGCCTGCTACACCCGCGCCGCCGCGCACACCAACCACAAAGCACTGCCGATGCCCTCGAGCACCGAGAAAGATTTCCTCGCCGTGATGGAGGCGCGCGGGTTCATCCACCAGGCGTCGGATCGTGCGGCGCTTGCCGACGCTCTTTCCGCGGACGCACCCGTGACCGCGTACATCGGCTTCGACTGCACCGCGCGCTCGCTGCACGTCGGTTCGCTGGTGCCGATCATGATGCTGTACTGGTTCCAGCAGACTGGACATCGCCCGATCGCGCTGATGGGCGGGGGCACGACGCAGGTCGGTGACCCATCGGGAAAGGACGAGAGCCGCCAGCTGCTCACGACCGAGGCGATCGAGGAGAATAAAGCGGGCATCCGCAAGGTCTTCGACCGCTTCCTGACATTCGGCGATGGGCCCAGTGATGCGATCATGGCAGATAACGCCGACTGGCTGATGGAGCTGAACTACATCGACTTGCTGCGGCGGGTCGGCAGTCAGATCTCGGTCAACGAGATGATCAAGCGCGACAGCGTGGCGATGCGGCTCGAGCGCACGCAGCATCTTTCATTCCTCGAGTTCAACTACATGGTGCTGCAGGCCTACGACTTTGCGGAGCTAAATTCCCGTTACGGATGTCGTTTGCAGATGGGTGGCTCGGACCAGTGGGGGAACATCGTCGCGGGTGTCGATCTTGCCCGGCGCTTGAACGGCGCGCAATGCTTCGCGCTGACCGCGCCACTGCTCGCAACGGCGAGTGGAGCTAAAATGGGGAAGACCGCCGATGGCGCCGTCTGGCTCGATCCGGAAATGCGCTCCCCTTATGATTACTGGCAGTACTGGCGGGATTGCGAGGATGCCGATGTCGGCCGGTTCTTGAAATTCTTCACGACGCTGCCACTTGATGAAATCGACCGGCTTGCAGCACTTGGCGGTGCGGAAATCAATGAGGCCAAAAAAGCGCTCGCCAACGCGGCGACAGCAATGGTGCACGGGGAGGCGGCTGCGCAAACGGCCGCAGAGACTGCGCGCCAGACATTCGAGCAAGGGGGCGCCTCCGCGGGGTTGCCGCGCATTACGGTCCCCCGCGGTGACCTTGCGGTTGGTACCGGGCTACTCGGTCTCCTCGTGGAGGCGGGACTTGCTGCGTCCAACAGCGAGGCGCGGCGCGCGGTGAGCGGGAATGCGATCAAGGTGAACGATGCGCGCGTCGACGACCCGAAGACATTGATCACCCTCGCTGATCTCGACGGCGATGCAATCAAGCTTTCCCATGGCAAGAAACGCCATGCGCTCGTGGTGCCCGACGCGTAAAGCCGGCGAATGAGACCGGCGATGTCGATTGACGGTCGGTCCACTGGCGGAAGATGCGTGCCGGGAGATCTGTGTCGAGGCGCCCGCAGAAAAACGCGGCAGTCAGGCGCTCCTTAACGATCGCGTTCGTGCGCCCAGCTGCCCGTGGCAGGGGCCGACCGGGGCGCCCGCGGTGGCGGTCGTCGCGTACCCGGGGTGATCTGTTGATTGCCCGGCTCGATGCGGAACAACTCGCGTAGCGCGCCGGGCGCCATGATCGACATCGGGTTTACGAGAACGGCCGGGCGCGCGAGCGATCCCTTCACACCGAAGGTCACGGCGAACATCCCCTCCCCGCGCTTGCCGACGAACAGATCGCCCAGCACCGGGACGTTCCCGATTGCGGAATTTAATCCGTAAAACGGCACGTATGCGCCGCCGAGGTTCACAGTACGCTGCTCGAAGTCGACCTTGCCCTCGAGGGTCGCGCCGAGTGCCGGTCCGTTCACGTAGGATCGGCGCAGGACGAACTGGCCGTTGCCGACCGAGAAATTGAAACGCAGTTGCGTGAAGCGGATGACCGTTCGCCGCGTGCCGCCTTCCTTCTGCGTCTCGATCCCGCGCACATTGCCGCCGGTGTCGGTCTGACGTGAGCTTTCGAGCACCTCGTTGACGATCGGGTCGCCCAGCATGAAGAAATTGCGGGTCCACAAGGTGCCGGTCACTTCCGCGGGCCCGGCGTTGTCGAGATTGACGCGCAGCTTGGCCTCGCCGCGGCGGACGTTGTTATAGAAGCCGATGAGACGGAACGCGGCGCCCGCGTCTTTTGTCTCCGCACGCAGGCGGCGGCGTCCGTCTTCACCGGCGCTCAGGCTCGCGCGGAGCTGCTGGCCACCGCCGAGCACGCCGTTCGCCTCGAGAGCGCGGATCTTCCCATCCCGCCGCTCGAGGACAATGCGCGTGTCTTTCATCGTCATCCCGTCGTAGCCGATCAGATTGCGGATTCTCGCGCGGATGACGAGCCCGTCACGTCGCGTCTCCTTCGGTGGCACGTGGGCGGACAACCGCTTGGGAGAGAAAAGCGCGCGAAAGAGTGGGCGCGCGTCGAAACTCGGCGACTGGACGGAGACATCCCAGACGTTGTCGGCGCCGAGTGCGCCCTTGACGGTCATTTGCGTGACGACGCCGATCGTGAATTCGCCGAGCGAGAAGGTGCGCACCCGACGGTCCTTGCCGAGTGTGAGCGCACCATCAATGGAGATATTCTCCCCCACAACCTTGAAGTTCTCGAGCCGTGGGGCGCCCTGCTTATCGAGCGCGACATCGAACTGGGTGAGTGCCGACTGTCCCGCTTCCTTGCGCCACGCAAGATAGTCGAGGGCGATCCCCGCCTGGGTCAGGTCTGCCTGAACCGAGATGGCCGGCGGTGCGCCACGGCGCGGGGTCAGGACCACATCGGCGGCGACGATTCCCTCGACGAAATGATTGACATTGATGCCGAGGGCACGGCGGTCCGCTGCATCAAGGCGGGCGGACAGGCGGAGCGGTGGTTGTCGCGCTTCGTCGCTATTCAACAGCCGTAGCCAACGG
The DNA here is from genome assembly GCA_038523655.1 of Pseudomonadota bacterium. Classification (GTDB taxonomy): domain Bacteria; phylum Pseudomonadota; class Alphaproteobacteria; order Rhizobiales; family CALHAX01; genus CALHAX01. The sequence goes on from JBCBJG010000199.1 coordinate 4,536, forward strand.
ACCTTTGCCGGCACGCCGTTGACGAGGACGTCCCCGCTCGCCTCGACCGATTTTTCGGTCACATCGAATGTCAGTGCGCCGCCGGCGAGGTCGAGATCGGCATAGATGTTCTTGGCCTCGGCGTCAGAGACCTTGAGCTTGCCGTTCACGCGGATTTCTTCGCGCTTCAAGGCCGGGTGCATCGCGAACTGTAGCCGCAGCGTGCCCTTCGCCCTCCCCTCGATCCGCTTGCGCACGTCGCCGACATCGAGTTTCGAGAACGGTGCCTGGTGAAGGTAGGCAAGCGCATCGCGGACATCGCCTTCGAGGGCCGTGAAAATCTGCGCCGAAGGGCGTGTTTCGCGGAGATCGCGCACGACCATGTCGCTTTTGCTCAACCGGATCGGACGCGCGCCTTCGGGTGTCGTCGTGCCCGCCGCCGCTTTCAGGCGGAGCGTGCGGCCGCGGACCGAAAGGCGTGCAAGCGGAAAGTCGAGCGCCGGCATTGCGTTCAGGTAGCGCACCGAAAGATCCCGCGCCTCGAGGTCGACGGCGATTGCCTCGCTCGGAACATCGCCGCCTTTTGCGAGCCGCGCGGCGATGTCTGTCGGCACGGAGATCGAGAACCGGCCTCCTGCAACGCGCCCGACCTCGACCTGAGCGGCGACCCATGAGCGCGCATCGACCGCGACATCCGTTGGCCAGGCGGCCAGCAGACCGGATTTCGACGTCTCGCCAATCTGGCCGCTCGCGCTGAAGCCGTCGGTCGCAGAGACCCGCATCCGGCCGGCGACCTGCAGCTCGGGCCAGGCGAGCGTGAGCGTGTCGACGCGCAGTTCATCACGCGCGGGATCGACCAGGCCGGTCGCGTTGACATCGCTGAGGGGGGCCGGACTGCCGTCGCGTGAGGCCATCCGCATCTTGCCGGCGAGGGCGAAGGCGTAGCTGTCCGTATCGCGCGTTGGCGGTGTGTCGGCGGATGGTGCAGCGTCGGCACGCGCGGCCGCACCCGCGAACCGGCGAACCTCTCCCGCGACGACGAGGCGGGCGCGGGGCGTAATCAGATCGAGTTTGTCGAACCGGACGGTACCGCTTGCCGCGTCGTAGGCATAGAGCGCCTGGCCTTCCTCGACCTGCATCCGTCGGGATGGTTTGCGCGTTGCTGCGGATGTCACACGCGTTGCGGCACCGTCGCTCATCCCAAGATAACCCGCGCCGACCACGATATCGCCGGTGGCGGCCGCGAGCGAGCCGTCCTGCGCCAACTCGAACGTACTCTTGCCGGAGATCGGCGCGTCGACAACGCCGAGGGCGGCAAGCTCCGGCACGGCGCGCGCGAACTCGGCTGGCACCAGATCCTTGAACAGTGTGCGGATGACGAACGCACCGCGGGCTGGGGTGTCGTCGATCTCGAACCCGAACTCGAACGGGGCCTCCCGGTCGGTCATTTTACCCGTGCCACGGATCAACGAGCGCGCGGCCTGATGACGGAGTTCGAGCGTGAATTCAGGTGCCGTCCAGACGGTCTGCGCCGTTCGCGTGCGCATCACGACGACCGCATCGCGCACACCGACGCTCTTCAGGAACGAGGTTGCGGCGCGTCGTTCACGCGCGGCTTTGAAGGTGTCCTTGAGCACATCGACGAGCCCCACGTCGCGGCGGCTGCCGGGTGGGGCCGCGATCTGATAAAACTCCTCGTTGTCTCCGAGCGGCTGCGGAGGAACGTCGACATCTGCGGCGCTCGCA
>JBCBJG010000200.1:0-6242 GCA_038523655.1 Pseudomonadota bacterium
ATCGTCGGAACGGAGATGTTGTCGCGGAAGAGGATCGGCGCCGCCCCGGTCCCACCACCGCGGCCATCGAGGATGATGTAGTCCACGCCCACCTCAAGCGCGGCATCGATGTCTTTTTCAATGTGCTGGGCGGAAAGCTTGTATCCGATGGGGATGCCGCCGGTCCGGTCGCGCACTTCGTCGGCGAAGTCCCGTGCGGCGAGCGACAGCCAACGACCAAGCATCGCGAGCGCATCCGTGCGATCGGCGTATTTTACGGCGTGCACCAATTCTCGTGAAACGCCGTCATAGCTGGTCATGGCCCTCGCGCGATCGTAGGCGGGCGGGGCTGCGAGCGCGGCGGCCGAGATGGTTTTCTCTCCGGTCGCGAAGGGAAGCGGCAGGCCGAGCACGTCGCAGATCGGCGTGTGGATGAAGTCGACGCGCGTCCAACACTGCATGCAGAGCGTATTGTGCTCGATGGTCGGCTCGTGGCACGCGACGCACACCGGCGGAACGAGGAAGTTTCCGGCAGCCCGCGCGACAAGGGCTAGCCCGTGCACCAGGCGCGCGGGTGTCTGCATGCGCGGCGCATCCGTGTGCGACAGTCCCTCGTCGCCTTCATCAGCACGTCCACTCGGTTCCATGGGCTGTTGCGTACCACGGCAGGCGGCGCGGCGTCCGGTATCTCGAGCAGACCGCCCAACACTGTGCGCGAACACCCGCGATCCGAGCCGCTGACATGACTGCACCTGATTTGATCGATCACGGTTTTATCCGTCACCAGCTTCACCGCCGGGGCCCCGTTCTGGCGGGCGCGCCGCATCCGCTCGTCACCCGGGCGGTGGAGGATATCGCGCTGCGTCTGGAAGCGGTGTTGCGGCCATTCGGGACGGCCGCCGTGATATCGCCGGTCCCGACGATGCTCCCCGGGCTGCTCGCTTCGCGCGCGCAGACCCACTGCGTACTCGATGGTCGGGTTTTCGGTGGACCGCTACAGCCGATGCAGTCGCCTGACGGCTCCGCGCGGCTGCTATGGGCCGATCCCACCGGAGGGTCCGACGCGCATGCGCAACCGATGGCTGACATTGTTCCCCTCTTGCTCGACCATGAAGCAATGGCGTTCGCGGATGCGAGCCTCGATCTCGTTATCTCGTTGCTCACGATGCAAGCCGTAAACGATCTGCCCGGGCACCTGGTGCAGATCCGGCGTGCCTTACGCCCGGACGGTCTGTTTCTCGGCGTCGCGTTTGGCGACGATACGCTCCATGAATTGCGGGAAGCGCTGATCGAAGCGGAGGCCGAGCATGCGGGCGGCGCGGCACCGCGCGTCTTGCCGTTCGCGGATGTGCGCAGTCTCGGCAGTCTGCTGCAGCGGGCCGGATTCGCGCTCCCGGTCGTTGATCGTGATCGGCTACAGCTTCGTTATTCCTCCGCGCTTGCGCTGATCGACGAGCTGCGGCGCCATGCGCTCGCCAACCCGCTGACCGACCGCGTCAGAGCGCCCTTGCCTCGGGGCACCCTGTTCACGGCGGCTGAGCGCTATGCGGAGAAATTCGCAGCCGATGGACGTGTTCCAGCGACGGTCTCGCTGGTCACGCTTACGGGATGGGCGCCCGACGCCTCGCAGCCCCAACCTCTGCAACCGGGTTCGGCGAAATCCCGGCTCGCCGACGCGCTCGGTACGACCGAACACCCTGCCGGTGACGACTGACAGCCAGCGCCGCGCAGCAGCAGCGCATGCCGGTCAGTTGTGAACCGCTTAGCCGAGGATGTTCTGGAACTCGGTGGCGATCTGGCCGAACAATGCGGAGAGGTTGGTGCCGACAGCGGTGATCACGAGGATAATGCCGAGAGCGATGATGCCTGCGATAAGCGCATATTCGATTGCCGTCGCGCCACGCGTGTCGCGAGCGAGGCGTCGTATCGCCGTCTCAAAAGAAGTCATCATCGTCATTAGCCTCCCTGCGGCGCACGTGCGCTCACAGTAGATCCCTGAGCATCGCGACCAGCGGACGATCTGCCGCCGGCATCGCATAGTCCTTCATTCTGACGGGCCGCACCCACGCGAGCTCTTCATGCTCGTGCGCGACGACCTCGCCCTCCCAACGTCGGCAGACAAACAATGGCATTAGCAGATGCCCAACTGAGCGCGCGGTGCTCGCAAACGTGAACGGCGCGAGACAGGCGGCGGTCACATCAATCCCGAGCTCTTCGTGAAGCTCTCGGATCAGCGCCGCCTCCGGGGTCTCGCCGGGTTCGATCTTTCCGCCGGGAAACTCCCATAAACCCGCGTCGGATCGTCCCTCGGGACGCTTGGCAAGCAACACGCGGCCGTCGTCGTCGACCAGCGCACATGCGACCACGATCAAAAGTTCATGGCTCATGATGCTCATGACCCTACGGCTGAGATGTTAACGAAACAGGCAACTTGCATCGCCAAGGAAAGGTAAACGCGTGCGGATGAATCGGCGCCATGTAGCGAGGTTCGCCGTTCGCGGAGACCGCTGGTTCGAGGCGTTCCGACTAGGACCGGTAGTCCGCGTTGATGGCGATGTAGTCGTGAGTGAGGTCGCAGGTGTAGACGACCGCCGCGCCGGTTCCGATCCCGACATCGACATGGATGTCGATTTCGTCGCGCTTCATGTAGGCCGCGCCATCGACCTCGCGGTACGTGGGCGATACCTCACCGCGTTTAGCAACCTCAATGTCGCCGAACCGGATCGCCAGGGCGTCACGGTCCGCGCGTTCGCCCGCCTTGCCGACCGCCATGACAATGCGGCCCCAGTTCGGATCTTCGCCGGCGATCGCTGTCTTGACGAGCGGGCTGTCGGCAATGGCCCGCGCGATGGCGTCGGCTGCCTGCTCGTTCTCAGCGCCGGTTACCTCGATCCTCACGAACTTCGTTAGGCCCTCGCCGTCTTTCACCGTCTGCATCGCCAGGTCGAACAGCAGGTCGGCAAGGGCGTCGGCAAACTGTGCGCCATCGTGATCGGCCGGGTCGTCGGTAAGCGGCGGCCCGCCGGCCTCGCCCGTCGCGAAGGCCATGAGCGTGTCGCTGGTCGAGGTATCACTGTCGACCGTGATTGCGTTGAAGGAGACTTTTGTCCCCGCCGCCAGCCAACGCTGCAGCGCGCTTGCGTCGACCGGCGCGTCGGTCGCAACGAATGCCAGCATCGTCGCCATGTCCGGCGCGATCATGCCGGAACCCTTCCCGATACCATTGATGGTGATGCGGCGGCCACCCAGTTCGAGGTTGCGGCTCGCCATCTTCGCGAAGGTATCCGTCGTCATGATTGCCGCGGCGGCGTTCTGCCAAACGTCGGCAGTCTGTTGACCGGCGAGATGGCGCAGATGCGACGCGAACGCCGACGTATTCATCGGCTCGCCGATCACGCCGGTGGAGGCAACGAAAATTTCCTCCGCTCCAATCCCGCAGGCCTCGGCCGCCGCCTCGACGGTCGCAGTGACCGCATCAGCGCCGCGCATACCAGTGAATGCGTTGGCGTTCCCCGCGTTGACTACGAGCGCACGCGCTGTGCCGGCCCCGAGAATTTTCCGGCACCAGTCGACCGGTGCCGACGCGCAGCGTGAACGCGTGAACACGCCGGCGGCGACGGTGCCGGGCACGAAGGTCATGAGCAGCAGGTCATCGCGGTCGCGATACTTGATGCCGGCGGCCATGGTCGCGCCGGACACGCCAGCGACCACCGGCATGGTTATCTCCACTGCCGGTGCGAAACGCGATCGCTTCATGGCCTCATCTTCTCCGTGCACTTCTCAGCGCGGCAGCCCGCGCACGTCGCCGCCGGTCGATGCCACTACAGCGACGGCGTCTCCGGCTTATTCCTGCGGTTGCTGGAAACTGCCGCGGCGCGCTTCCTCGATCTGTTTGCCGAGCGCTTCGTCGACGAACTCGATCTTCGCCGAGGCACGAAGCCCCTCAAGCACTTCGGTGGTTTTCTGCTCGAGCAGACGCGCGACGATCCGATCCTTCAGCAGATCGAACGCCGGCGGCTTTTGCTCACGCTGCTCTTCGAGCTTGATTACGTGCCAGCCGAACTGCGTCTTCACCGGTTCAGAGACCTCGCCTGGCTTCAGCGCGAATGCGGCCTGTTCGAACGGCTGTGCCATTTGCCCGCGGCCGAAAAAGCCAAGATCTCCGCCGCGCGTCTTGCTTGGGCCGGTCGACAGCTCCTTCGCGAGTTCGGCAAACGCGTCACCCCGGTTGAGCCGTTCGATCACGTCGCGCGCATCCTCTTCCTTCTCGACGAGAATATGCCGGGCGCGAATTTCCTGACGCGGCGGCTGATTGCCGATCTGCTCTTCGTAAAGCTTTTTGGCCTCCGCATCGGTCACCGCGTTGGTCACGGCTTTCTCGAAGTATGCGTCGCGGATGGCGCGCTGGCGGTAGTAGTCCATGCGCGTCGAGAAATCGGCAGCTTTGCCGATGCCGTCCTTCTTTCCGGCGTCAGCGAGCAGGGTGTTCTGAATGACGTAGTCGGCCAATGCCTGCTGTCGACGTTCGGCGGGAACGGTTGCGAGTTGCGGGCCGATCTCGGCCGCGGCGAAGTCGAGATCGCGCTGGGTGATGGCGATCCCGTTCACGCGGGCGAGAACCTTCGCTCCGGCGTCTTCGGCATACGCCGGGACGAATGGTGCAGGTGCGACGGTGACCGCCAGCGCGGTCGTGCCGACAAGCGCGGCGGCAGCGATGATACGCAGCATCATATTCTCCTCATTACGGGGGGACGGGCGCGGTGCGCCCTGGCGCAGACAGATGCCCGGATTAGGTCAGCGTTTCGCCTGGCCGGACGCCCGGACGACGAGATAACCAAGACCGTTTGGCGCCGCTGATACAGACCGGGGGCGGGCCTGCCAAGGTGCGGAAGCCCACTGCCTCTGTTGGACGGCACACGAGCCCGTGAACCCGACACAAATGAGGCGCGATCTATCCGAGGCCTGGTGAAGATCGCCGGACGCGCGACCGGGGTCTATGCGCAAAGCGGAAGGCGTGCCATGCGGCGGGATAGTTGCTCAGCACGGCGCTCGCGCACGTTGTGCAGGCCGCCTGCTGCTAGCCAGCCGACTGCGTTTCGAACGTGTTCTGGCCCCGGTGGCCGCGTTGACATGGTATGGGCACGCTCCTATTTCGACCGCACCTGTCCAGACGTGATCCGGCCAGGCGTTCCGCGTCTTTTTTCAGGGCGCACACTTTGAGTGCGCGCCGTACTGAACTGCGTCGCCGCCGCATCCCGATCCGCGCCCGCATGCCCAACAAGGAACCCGCTCAATGCTGTCACTCGGTTCGATCTCCAAGAAGATCTTCGGCGATCCGAATGCGAAGATGCTCAAGGGCTACTCGGCGAAGGTCGAAAAGATCAACGTGCTAGAGGCGGAGTTCGAGAAACTGAGCGACGAGGAGCTGCGCGAAAAGACCGCCGCGTGGCGCAAGGAGGTTGAGGAAGGGCGCACGCTCGATGACGTGCTGCCAGAAGCTTTTGCCGCCGTGCGCGAAGGGGCGAAGCGCACGCTCGGTCAGCGCCACTTCGACGTTCAGCTCATCGGCGGGATGGTGCTGAACGACGGGCGCATCGCGGAGATGAAGACGGGTGAGGGCAAAACCCTCGTTGCAACGCTCGCGGTCTATCTGAACGCACTTGCCGGGCGCGGTGTGCACGTCGTGACCGTCAACGACTACCTCGCTCAGCGCGATGCCGAATGGATGGGCCAAGTCTACCGGTTCCTCGGTCTGACCGTCGGCTGCATCGTGCACGGGCTCGACGATGAAGAGCGGCAAGCGGCCTATGCCGCAGACGTTACCTACGCGACCAACAACGAGCTCGGGTTCGACTACCTCCGCGACAACATGAAAATGTCGACCGCGGAGATGGTCCAGCGCGGGCATGCCTTCGCGATCGTTGACGAGGTCGATTCTATCCTGATCGACGAGGCGCGCACGCCGCTCATTATTTCCGGTGCGGTCGAGGACCGCAGCGAACTTTACAACACCGTCGATGGTTTCGTGCCGAAGATGGTCGACGAGGATTTCGAGATCGATGAGAAGCAGCGGCAGGTGACGCTGACGGAAGTCGGTAACGAGCATGTCGAAGAGATGCTGCGCGACGCCGGTCTGCTGAAAGGCGAGAACTTCTACGACATCGAGAACGTGACCGTCGTCCACCACGTCAACCAGGCGCTGCGCGCTCACAAACTGTTCCATCGCGACAAGGATTACATCGTCAAAGGCGGCGAGGTGATCC
>JBCBJG010000201.1:0-6207 GCA_038523655.1 Pseudomonadota bacterium
AAATCGGTGATGTGCTTCAGGCGCAGGGGGACGGCGCAGGGGCTGAACGGGCGTACCGTGATGGACTTTCGATCGCCGAGCGACTAGCAGCGTCGGACCCGACGAATGCCGGATGGCAGCGTGATCTCTCGGTATCTTGGGATAAGATCGGGAATGTGCTTCAGGTGCAGGGGGACGGCGCAGGGGCTGAACGGGCTTACCGCGATGGATTTGCGATCCGCGAGCGCCTTGCGGCGTTGGACCCGACGAACGCCGAATGGCAGCGTGATCTGTCGTTATCGTGGAACAAAATCGGTGATGTGCTTAAGGCGCAGGGAGACGGCGCGGGGGCCGAGCGGGCGTACCGTGACGGACTTGCGATCCGCGAGCGTCTTGCGGCGTCGGACCCGACGAATGCCGAATGGCAGCGTGATCTCTCGATATCTTGGGAGAAGATCGGTAATGTGCTTCAGGCGCAGGGGGACGGCGCAGGGGCTGAACGGGCGTACCGTGATGGACTTGCGATCCGCGAGCGCCTTGCGGCGTTGGACCCGACGAACGCCGAATGGCAGCGTGATCTGTCGGTATCGTGGAACAAAATCGGTGATGTGCTTGAGTCGCAAGGGGACGGCGCGGGGGCTGAGCGGGCGTACCGTGACGGACTATCGATCGCCGAGCGTCTTGCGGCGTCGGACCCGACGAATGCCGGATGGCAGCGTGATCTCTCGGTATCTTGGGATAAGGTCGGTAATGTGCTTCAGGCGCAGGGGGACGGCGCAGGGGCTGAACGGGCGTACCTTGATGGACTTGCGATCCGTGAGCGCCTAGCGGCGTCGGACCCGACGAATGCCGGATGGCAGCGTGATCTGTCGGTATCGTGGAACAAAATCGGTAATGTGCTTCAGGCGCAGGGGGACGGCGCAGGGGCTGAGCGGGCGTACCTTGATGGACTTGCGATCCGTGAGCGCCTTGCGGCGTCGGACCCGACGAATGCTGGATGGCAGCGTGATCTGTCAGTGTCATACACCCGCCTAGCAACGATAGCGCTCGTGGCAGGCGATCTTTCCAGCGCGCTCGCGCACCTTAAGGCCAACCTTGCCATTGCTCAGCGGCTGGCTGCCCTCGATCCGACGAATGCCGAATGGCAGGCCGATCTCGAAACAAGTAAGAAGAGCATCGCTATGGTCCGTGCGGAGATTGAAGCTGCCGCTTAATGGTTGTGCCCTCGGATCGCCGGCTGCTTTGACATGCGGTGCCGCGGCACCGCGGTCGCATAAACAGGCCTGGGGACGCCGGTCGGGAGTCCCTCTTCGGCGTAGGCCACCTACCCACTTGCACCACCGTCCCGCGTGTGTATAACGCGCGGCATCTCTCACGCAGGTGCGCGGTGCGGGCGCAAATTCGCTCGGCTATCGCTCCGGTGGTTTGGTTGATAGGCGGGTTCTGACTGGACTCCGTCGGTTGGCCGAGCTTCTTGCCTGCGGACGGCTAACCGGTAAGGACACCCATGGCGCTGCCTGATTATTCCATGCGTCAGCTTCTCGAAGCTGGCGTGCACTTCGGTCACCAGACCCACCGCTGGAACCCCAAGATGAAGAGCTTCATCTTCGGTGACCGCAACAACATTCACATTCTCGATCTCGCGCAGACCGTCCCGCTCCTGCATCAGGCGCTGGTGAAGGTCTCCGAGACTGTCGCGCGCGGCGGTCGTGTGCTGTTCGTCGGCACCAAGCGGCAAGCATCGGAGATCGTCGCGCAGGCGGCGCGGAACTCGGCGCAGTATTACATCAACTACCGCTGGCTCGGCGGCACGCTGACCAACTGGAAGACCATCAGCAACTCGATCCGTCGGCTGAAGGAGCTCGACGAGTTGCTCGCCGGTGAGGCGCAGGGTCTGACGAAGAAAGAGCGGCTGAACCTCACTCGGGAGCGCGACAAGCTCGAGACCGCGCTCGGCGGCATTCGCGACATGGGCGGTGTGCCGGACCTGCTGTTCGTGATCGACACGAACAAGGAAGCGATCGCCGTCGCGGAAGCCAAGAAGCTGGGCATTCCGGTGATCGGCATCGTCGACAGCAACAGCGATCCCGATGTGATCGATCATCCGGTGCCGGGAAATGACGACGCGGGCCGCGCGATTTCGCTCTACTGCGATCTGGTTGCGAAGGCCTGCCTCGACGGTATCGAGAAAGGTGCGGGAGCGGCCGGGGTCGATCTTGGTGCGATGGAAAACCCGGGCATGGATCCGGCGCTCCAGAACGGTGCGGCGACGAACGGTGCGGTGGAAGCGGGCCCGATTACCGGTGGCGACGCGGCGTCGATGGACAGCCAGTCCGCGCCGGGTGCAGGCGTCGGCGGCGATGTCGAGGTGCGCACCGGTCCGGGGCAGGCGCTGCCGGATGTCGGGTCGATGTCGACGGATACGGCTGTCTCCGGCGAGGCGCATGATGCGACACCGGCCGCGCCCGGTGAGACGCAGGCGCTCGTGGTCGACGGCGGCTACGACAAGGGCATGGCCAAGCCGGACGGCGACGCGGATGATCTGACGAAAATCTCCGGCGTCGGCCCAGTGATCGTCGAGAAGCTCAACGGCATGGGCATCTGGCATTTCCGACAGATCGCTGCGTTCACCGACGAGGATATCTCCAAGGTGAACGATGCGCTGAGCTTCAAGGGCCGCATCGAGCGCGAGGACTGGGTCAACCAGGCCAAGCAGCTCGCCGGCTAAGCTGTTCGTCCGTCCGACTTCGCGGGCGGTGGGCTGCACACCAGATTGACGGGATGGTCGATGGGCTCGGCCTCCCGCCTCCCATCTTTATATCTCCGTCCGAGCACCGGACAGAACGCTGAGGCGCACATGGCAACGATCACGGCATCCCTCGTGAAGGAACTTCGCGAGAAGAGCGGCGCAGGCATGATGGACTGCAAGGCCGCGCTTCAGGAAAATGACGGCGATATGGAAGCGGCCGTCGACTGGCTGCGCACCAAGGTCTGGCGAAAGCCGCGAAGAAAGCTGGTCGCGTTGCCGCTGAAGGGCTCGTCGCAGTGGCGACAGACGGCGCGAAGGGAATCGTCGTGGAAGTTAATTCCGAGACGGACTTCGTTGCGCGGAATGACCAGTTCCAGGACATGGTCGAGGGCATCGCGCAGACTGCGCTCGCAGCCGACGGTGATTTCGACAAGTTGCAGGCCGCGTCGTTTCCGGGTTCGGAGAAAAATGTCGAGGAATATGTGCGCGAAATGGTCGGTACAATCGGCGAGAACATGAATGTGCGCCGCTCGGCCGGGCTGTCAGTCGATGAGGGCGTAGTTGCGCACTACGTGCACACCGGCGTGCGCGCGACGCTCGGCAAGATTGGCGTGATCATCGGCCTCAAGTCGTCGGGGGATGCGGAGAAACTGCGTGAGTTCGGTCGCAAGGTCGCGATGCACGTCGCGGCGACGAACCCGCTCGCCGTCACGCCCGGGGAACTGCCGCAAGAAGAAGTCGAGCGCGAGAAGGCAGTCTACTCGGAGCAGGCGCGCGAAAGCGGCAAGCCCGAGAATATCATCGAGAAGATGGTCGAGGGCCGGATGCGCAAGTATTACGAGGAAGTCTGCCTGCTGAAGCAGACCTTCGTGATCGACGGAGAAAATACCGTCGAGAAAGCCGTCGAGGCCGCGGGCAAGGAGCTCGGCGCGGACATCACCGTCACCGGTTTCGAGCGCTACGAACTCGGCGCGGGGATCGAAAAGGAAGAAGAGGACTTCGCGGCGGAAGTGGCGGCGACTGCCAAGGGCGGCTGACGCGCGACGTTCCCTCATCGCTTCCTGACGCGGTCTTCGACGGACACCAGCTATGGCCGAACCGCTCTACCGCCGCGCGCTGATCAAACTTTCCGGCGAAGCGCTGATGGGGGAGGGTGCGTACGGGATCGACGTGCCCACGGTCGCGCGGATTGCGGAGGATGTGCGGGCCGCGCATGCGACGGGCGTTGAGCTTTGCCTCGTGATCGGCGGCGGGAATATTTTCCGCGGTATCGCCGGCGCTGCGGCCGGCATGGAGCGCGGCACCGCCGACTACATGGGCATGCTGGCGACCGTGATGAACGCGCTCGCGTTCCATGGCGCATTGCAGCAAGCGGGTGTCGAGGCGCGGGTCCTTTCAGCAATCCCGATGCAAACGGTGTGCGAAGCGTTCACGCGTCCACGGGCGCAGCGTCATCTGGCGAAAGGCCGGGTCGTGATCTTCGCGGGTGGCACCGGCAACCCATACTTCACGACCGATACCGCCGCCGCGCTGCGGGCAGCGGAGATGGGCTGCGACGCGCTCATCAAGGCGACGCAGGTCGACGGCATCTACAGTGCTGATCCGAAGACCGATCCAAAGGCGGAGCGCTATGAATCGCTCACCTTCGACGAGGTGCTGACGCGTAACCTAAAGGTGATGGACGCCGCCGCGATCGCGCTTGCGCGCGACAATCATATCCCGATCGTGGTGACGCGGCTCGATGATCCAGGCAACCTCGCACGTGTGTTGCGCGGTGAGGCGCGGGCGACGGTGGTCGGCTGAACGGATTTCTCTGCGTGAGGGCGTCGACGTGTGGATGGGGCGCGCGACCCACCCGTTTGCTGTGCGGCGCCGCTTGATCTCGCACGCGGCTTGCGGCCATATCGCGCACGACTGCGCCGCGACATCCGACACCCGCGGCGGCACGGCTTTGCGAAGGTGATCCCATGGCCAATCCGGAATTCGATCTCTCCGATCTCGAAAGGCGGATGGACGGTGCGCTCGCATCGCTCAAGAATGACTTCGGCGGTCTGCGCACCGGCCGCGCATCGGCCGCGTTGCTCGACCCGATTACCGTGGAGGCGTACGGCGCGCGCATGCCGCTCAATCAGGTGGCGAACGTATCCGTCCCCGAGCCGCGCATGATCACTGTACAGATCTACGACAAAGCGCAGGTCTCGGCCGTCGAGAAATCCATTCGGGAATCGAGCCTCAACCTGAACCCGGTCGTGGACGGTCAGATGCTTCGCATTCCGATCCCCGAGCTCAACGAAGAGCGGCGCCAGGAAATCGCAAAAACTGCACACAAATACGCAGAAGGTGCACGCGTCGCCGTGCGCAATGTGCGACGGGATGGAATGGATCTCCTGAAAAAGCTCGAGAAGGACAAGGAGATCAGCGAAGACGATCAGCGGGCGCGATCGACCAAGGTGCAAGAGCTGACCGACAGCTACATCAAGAAGATCGACACCGCGGCGGCGGAAAAGGAAGCGGAGATCATGCAGGTGTGAAGCCGCTCAGCTTACATCGCCTGTTAGATGCCACGCGCGGCAAGGCGTTCTCGCCGTCTGTTGCGCCTTGCTCGGTCATGACGTTCTTTTCGAGCGGCTGCGCAGCCGCTAAGTTTCGTCTCCGCGCCGATAGAGACATGACGCACTGATGGCCGTCGTCACGCCCCTTCCGACCTGCCCACCAGATATCCCGCGCCATGTCGCGATCATCATGGATGGGAATGGTCGTTGGGCGGAACGCCGCGGGCTGGCCCGTGCGGATGGGCATCGGCAGGGCGTCGAGGCGGTCCGGCGTACCGTACGTGCAGCGATCGAGCTCGGTGTCGGCCATCTCACGCTCTACAGTTTTTCTTCCGAAAACTGGTCACGTCCTGCCGCGGAAGTAGGCGACCTCATGGGGCTGCTTCGGCGCTTTATCTCCCGTGACCTTGCGGAGCTGCACAAAAACGGGGTGCGCATCCGTGTGCTCGGCGGCGAGGATCACGTGCCGCGCGATATTCTGCGGATGATCGGCGAGGCCGTGCGGCTGACCCGGGCCAACAGCGCGATCGAACTCAACGTCGCGTTCAATTATGGCTCGCGGCAGGAAATCGCGCGGGCCACCCGGCAGCTCGCGCGGGCAGTTGCGGCCGGTAAGCTCGACGCCGACACGATCACGCCCGAGCTTTTCGATGCGCACCTCGATACCGCCGGCACTCCTGATCCTGACCTGCTGATCCGCACCAGCGGAGAAAAACGGATCTCCAATTTTCTCCTCTGGCAACTCGCGTATACCGAGCTGTTCTTCACAGAGACACTCTGGCCGGACTTCAGCCGGGAGGATCTAGAGGAAGCGATCGCGGAGTACGCGCGGCGCGATCGTCGTTATGGCGGTCTCGGTGCGCGCACGATGGCGTGACGGTGCGGATGTAATGGCGGACGGTGACCGCGACACGCCAGGCGCAGCAG
>JBCBJG010000202.1:0-6177 GCA_038523655.1 Pseudomonadota bacterium
GCCGAGCGCGACCTTGCCCACGATCCATGCAGCCGAGGCGGCAAGGACGCCACCCGCAGCCCAGGAGAGAATAATTGGCAGGCCGAGCCCCCCAAGGTAGCCGGTCCGCGCCGGCTCGACCGCCTCGATCGCCGTGACGGCAGGATCGAAGACCGCGCGTGTCGCAAAGAACCCGGCGACCACCACCGCTGCCGCAAGCCAGCCGCCGTAAGTTAGGCGGCGGCGCACGATCCATACCGCGACGACGATGGTCGCGACTGCGATCACGCCGGCGGCAAGTATGCCGAGGCCACCAGCCGACCACGCGGCACCGACCGGGGGCATCGACACGATCACGCCCGCAACGCCGCCAAGCGCGGCGAAACCCATCACGCCGACGTTGAAGAGCCCCGCGTAGCCCCACTGCATGTTGAGGCCGAGCGCCATGATCGCGGAGATCAGGCAGAGGTTGAGGATGGTCAGAGCGAGGGACCAGCTCTGGAACACGCCAACGCCCGCGAGCATCGCGAACATGAGCGCAAAGAGCGCAACCGGGCGAACGGCTTCACGGCTCATACGGAGCGCCCCCTGAAAATGCCGGTCGGTCGGAAGATGAGCACCAGGACTAGGATCATGAAGGAGACGGCGAACTTGTAGTCGGTCGAGAGCAACTGGAGGAGACCGTCCGGCTGCCAACCGTCCGGGCCGAGATAGGTCGCAACCTTGCGGAAGGCGAAGGTGAAGGACACTTCGGAAAAGGCGATGAGAAATCCGCCGACGATTGCGCCGAGCGGATTGCCAAGGCCGCCGACAATGGCCGCAGCGAAGATCGGCAGCAGGAGTTGGAGGTAGGTGAACGGTTTGAAGCTCTTGTCGAGCCCGTAGAGCGCGCCGGCGATCGTCGCGAGCGTCGCAGCGACAATCCAGGTGACCAGCACGACGCGCTCGGGGTTAATGCCGGAAAGCAGCGCGAGATCCTCGTTGTCCGAGTACGCGCGCATCGACTTGCCGGTCCGTGTGCGGTTGAGGAACCAGAACAGCCAGGCAACGAGCGCGACGGTCACGACGAGCGTAATCGCCTGCGACGACTTGATTGCGAGGCCTTCGCCGAGCCCGGTCGCGCGGCGGAACTCACGGGCGCTGATAAGGAAGCGTGTGCCGTCGTTCACGACCCGGTCTCCGGCGCCGATCACAAAGCGCACAAGGCCACCCATCATGAACATCACGCCGATCGAGGCGATCAGATAGCTGACCGGTGGTGCCTTGACGCCGCGATAGTATCGGTAGACGAGCCGATCGGTGGCGAGGACGAAAAGGACAGTCGCGGCGATCCCGAACGGGAGCGCGATCAGCACGGTCGGCAGCGGGGCGATGGAAATGCCGCTCGCCTGAAATAGCCACATGACGAGGATGGAAATGGTTGCGCCGAAGGCCATCGTTTCGCCGTGGGCGAAGTTCGAAAATCGGAGGATGCCGTAAATCAGCGTGACACCGAGCGCGCCGAGCGCCAGCTGACATCCATAGGTCAGGCCCGGGACGATGAGGAAATTGCCGAGCAGCACGAGGGCGTTGATCACGTCCATCAGCCTACTCTCCGGGTGTCCATGTCAGCCTCCGAGAAAAGCACGGCGTACGTCCGGGTCCGCGAGGAGGGCTGCGCCTGTGTCCGTGTACCGGTTCTCGCCCTGGACGAGCACGAAGCCCTTGTCTGCGATCTCGAGCGCCTGCCGCGCGTTCTGCTCGACCATGAGCACGGTGACGCCGCGATCGGCGATGCTGATGATGCGGTCGAACAATTCGTCCATCACGATCGGGGAGACCCCGGCAGTCGGCTCGTCGAGCATCAGCACCTTGGGGCGGGTCATGAGGGCGCGGCCAACGGCAACCTGCTGGCGCTGGCCGCCGGACAGCTCGCCTGCGGGCTGGCGACGTTTTTCCTCCAGCACGGGAAACAGTGCGAAGACTTCGGCCATCGTCTCCGCGATGGCGTCATCACGGATGAACGCGCCCATCTCGAGATTTTCCTCCACGGTCATTGTGGAGAATATATTGGAGGTCTGCGGCACGAACCCCATACCTTCGTAAACCCGCGCCTGCGGTGTCAGGTCGGTGATGTCCGTGCCGTCGAGCAAAACGTTACCGCCGCGGAGCGACAACATGCCGAAAATGGCTTTCATCGCGGTGGACTTCCCGGCGCCGTTCGGGCCGACGACGACGGCGACCTCACCGCGTTCGACCTCGATCGTGCAGCCGTGGAGAATATCGGCGGCGCCATAGCCGCCCGTCATGTTGCGGCCCGCGATAAATGGACCGCTCATCCGGCGCTCACCGCAGAGGGCGTATGCTGGTCTCGTGCGGACGCGGCCGGTTTGCGCACACGCGTCGAGCCGCGCCCGAGATAGGCTTCGATGACATCGTCGTTCGCCTTCACATCGGCGGCTGTCCCCGAGGCGAGAACGGCGCCCTCGGCCATGACGATAACCGGGTCACAAAGCCGCTCGATGAAATCCATGTCGTGCTCGATCATGCAGAATGTGTAACCGCGTTCGCGGTTAAGGCGCAGGATCGCGTCACCGATCGTGTTCAGCAGGGTACGGTTCACTCCGGCGCCGACTTCGTCGAGAAACACGATTTTCGCGTCGACCATCATCGTGCGGCCGAGTTCGAGCAGCTTTTTCTGTCCGCCGGAGAGGTTGCCCGCGCGCTCGCTGGCGACGGGGCCGAGGTTGAGAAAATCGATCACCTCGTCGGCACGCTCGCCGATGGCGCGTTCCTGCTCTTCGACGCCGGACGCGTTGAACCAGGCATCCCACAGGCGTTCGCCAGCTTGCGGTGCCGGCACCATCATCAGGTTTTCGCGGACAGTCAGCGTCGCGAACTCGTGCGCGATCTGGAATGTGCGAAGAAGGCCGGCGGAGAAAAGGTCGTGCGGCGGGAGGCCGGTGATATCGCGGCCGTCGAGGTACACGCGGCCAGATGTCGGCGGAAACAGCCCGGCAATCACGTTGAAAAGCGTGGATTTGCCCGCCCCGTTGGGGCCGATCAGGCCGGTGATCGAGCCAGGTGCGATCTGGAGGGAAACCCCATCAACGGCGCGGATGCCGCCAAAGTGCATGTGGAGGTCCTCGACACGGATCATCGGCGCAGGAGCCCCCTTTGTCGTTCGTCCGTCAGCAGAGTAGCGCCCGTCCGCCGAGCTCACCCGAACAGGCAAACGGCGACGCAGACCAGAATCCGCGCCGCCGCACCTCGGTTCGTATCAGCGGAATTTGACCGTCGAGATCTGCTGATCCTTGATCGTGATTTCGCGGTAGTTGCCGGCGCTCTCGCCCGGGCCGACGAGCTCAACCGCGGAGGCGCCGACATAGTCGATGTCCTTGCCCTCACCGATCAGTTTAATGGCCTTGCCGAGCTCACCCGGAAAGATTTTTTCTCCCGGCGCGTTGGCGACGTCGAGGACGGCATCTTTGAGCTTGGCGCTCTCGCTGGATTTGGCAGCTTCCATCGCAAGCATGATCAGCGCGGCCGCATCATAGCTCTCCGCGGCGAATGGGCCCGCCTTGAAACCGGCGCTTGTCGCCATTTCCGAGAAGGCTTTGACGCCCGGGCTATCGGTCCCGGGGACGGCGCCGATGGAGCCATTAAGATCCGCGCCGATCGCTTTCGGCAGCGCATCACCGATCATGCCGTCCGGCAGGTAGAACCGGTCGAAAGCGCCGGTGTCGAGCGCGCCCTGGATGATGCCTTTACCGCCCTGGTCGAGGTAGCCGGCGACGATCAGGATATCACCGCCTGCCGCTGCAAGAGCGCCGACTTCCGCGCTGTAATCGCCCTTACCGTCGGTATGCGAGGCGCTGATGGTGATCTTACCGCCCGCCTTCTCGAAGTTGGTCTTGATCGCGTCGGAGAGACCTTTGCCGTAGTCATTGTTGGTGTAGGTCATCGCGGCCGACTTGATGCCTTGCTCCATCAGGATCGCGGCGACGATCTCGCCCTGACGTGCGTCGGACGGAGCGGTTCTGAAGAACAGGCCGTTATCTTCGACCGTCGACAGTGCCGGTGAGGTTGCCGACGGCGAAATCATCACCGTGCCTTTTGCGAGCGCCACATTCTGCAGCATCGCGGTCGTCACGCCAGAACAGTCCCCGCCGACGATTGCGGACACCTTGTCGGAGGTGATGAGACGCTCGGCGGCCGCGGTGGCGGCTGCGGCGTCGGTGCACGTCGAATCACCGCGCACAGGCACGACCTTTTTTCCGCCAAGTATGCCGCCCGCTTCGCTGACTTCTTTCATCGCCAGCTCAGCTGCAGGGCCCATGTCGGCAACGATGGATTCGATCGGCCCGGTGAACCCAAGAATGACGCCGAGCTTAATGTCTTCGGCGAGCGCCGCCGAGGCGGTACTGAGGGCAGTCGCGGCAAACAGCACCGCGGTCAGGGTCTTTTTCATCGCGTGAGTTCCTCGTTCGTTTGGATCGGCGCGCGTTGCCCGGGCCGCGAATGCCGTTTGGCGGCCCGGTGTGCGTTCTCAATCGATGCGCGTACCGTCGGGGGCTGTGTCGGCTTTGTCAACGCATCGGGGACGAGGGACCCGGGGGCGACGAAGCCCGAAAGCGGAGCGCGCGCCCGGCGTTGTGCTTCTGGCCGGAGGAAAAGTGCGTGGGCTATGACGGGTCGGCGCGCGCACAGTGCGGCTTGGTAATTCGTGACCGGAACCGGTTGCCGGACGATGCGTTCGCCAACGCAACGTCCATCACCGTGACACGGACACTGCGCCCATGTCGGCCGCCGGTATCGCCGGGTTTATCCTCGCCCTTATCGTCGTCGCGACGACGTTCGCTTCCTTGACGACCGTCAACATCGGTGCCGTGCGGATCTGGGATTTTCCGGCGATCGAAACGTTCATCGTCGGGCTCGTCGCATTGTCGCTGCTCGCAATGAGCGGCGCGATGTCCGGCATCGCCGTGCAGGCACTCTCGATCCTGCTCGCCGTTTCGCTCGTGGTGCAGGTCGACCGGTTCGTGCGGTATCTCCCGCTCATGCCGACGACCGCGATGGCGTTTGCCGATGGGCCGGCGGGTTCCAATGACTCCACGTCGCCGGACAGCAGGACTCCGCTGGACAACGAGACCACGCCGGACAACGAGACCGCAGCGAACAACGACACTTCGGCGGACGGGCGGTGCGTCACCATCCTCACGGCGAACGTGCTGCAGGACAATCGAAACGCCGACGATCTGCTGAAGCAGATCGAGGCCCGCGATCCCGACATCGTGCTGCTGTTGGAGACTGATGCGTGGTGGTACGCGCAAACCGGGAAACTTCGCGCGCGATATCGCCACCAACGCGCGGATGTGCGGGACAATACCTACGGCCTGATTTTCCTCACCCGGCTCGAAGGCCGATCGCAACTCACCTTCCGGATCGAGGATGTAGTGCCTTCGATCGCCGCCTGGCTGGAGACTGGCGATGGCACCAAGTTTCGATTCTTCGGCGTGCATCCGCGCCCGCCGGGCCTGACGCAGGACACCGACGAACGGGATGCCGAGCTGATCCAGATCGCGTGGGAAGTCCGACACATCAGCGAGCCGGCGGTCATCGTCGGGGATCTCAACGATGTTGGCTGGTCGCGTACGACGAAGCTTTTCCTCCGGCTGTCGAGAATGGTCGATCCGCGGATCGGGCGCGGGCTATTCGCGACGTTTCACGCGAAGATTCCGTTTCTGAATTGGCCACTCGATCACGTGTTTCATACGCCGGACGTCCAGGTCCGCGAACTGGCGCTCGGAGAAAAATTCGGGTCTGACCACCGCCCCGTTTTCAGCCATCTCTGCATGCCGGCGAAGGCCGACCTCTGACCTCACGCGTGTGCCGCCGGCGATCGCCGCTCGGGTGGAACCGGGGCGCCGCTCGGGTGGAACCGGGGCGCGGGGACCGCGTTGTCGGCTCCATCACCTGTTTCACATCGTGCGAGGTCGCGCCGCCATGCATCCGCCCGCTTCGGTCATCGGCAATGGTCGCAACAGCCGAACGGTGCTGATCCACGGTGCGTTCGGGTCGCCTCGGTTCTGGTCCGGCCTGCTTCCCCGATCACTGCGGGATGGCCGCGTCATCGCCTATCCCCTCCCCGCTCACGGTGACTGGCAGCCGAGCGATACTGCGCTCGACCGGTTGCTGCGCCCGAACGCCGTTGCCGAC
>JBCBJG010000203.1:0-6130 GCA_038523655.1 Pseudomonadota bacterium
GCCAGCCTCATGGATGCCGCGCAGTTATGCGGCGTTCGCTCGTGAAGGCTACATGCAGAACGCCGTCGTCTTCCGCGCGGTCGGCATGATCTCCGCTGCGGTTGCGTCGGTTCGCCTGACGAGTGATCGTGCGGCAACAGCGGAGGATGACGGAGCGATCGCTGCGCTGCTTTCGCGCCCCAACCTGATGCAGAGCCAGGCAGATTTCCTGGAGCATCTCGTCGGGCAGCTGCTCGTTGCGGGCAATGCGTATGTTCAGGCCGTGCGTGTGGGCGAGCAGGTTCAGGCGCTTCATCTTCTGCGGCCGGATCGCGTCCGCGTTGTTGCCGGACGTGATGGGTGGCCTGAGGCTTACGACGTGACGCTGGAGGGCGTCCGCGCCGGGGCGACGATGCGTCTGCCGGCGTTCGATGCGGATGGCCAGCGTACGGTCCACCATATCTCGTTTTTTCATCCCCTGGATGATCACTACGGCCTCAGCCCGATCGAGGCGGCGGCAACCGCGATTGATGTCCACAACAAGGCGAGCGCTTGGAACAAGGCGTTGCTCGACAATGCCGCCCGGCCATCTGGCGCACTCGTCTATGCGGCGGCGGATGGAAATCTGACGACGGAGCAGTTGACGCGGCTGCGCGAAGAGCTCGAGCAGAGCTTTCAAGGCGCGCGCAATGCCGGTCGACCTTTGCTGCTCGATGGTGGGCTTGATTGGAAGGCGATGGGTTACAGCCCGAAGGACATGGATTTCATCGAGGCGAAGCATGGCGCCGCGCGAGAGATCGCGCTCGCACTCGGTGTTCCCCCCATGTTGGTCGGCATTCCGGGTGATGCGACCTACGCCAATTACTCGGAGGCGAACCGGACGTTCTGGCGGCAGACCGTCCTTCCGCTCGCGCGCCGGATCGTGGACGGTCTGGCCCAATGGCTCGCGCCACATTTTCCAGGCGATGTGCTCCCTCGGATCGATATCGACGGGATCACGGCGCTCGCGGGTGAGCGCGATGCATTATGGGCGCGGGTCGACAAGGCTGGATTTCTGACACGGAATGAAAAGCGCGCGGCTGTTGGTCTTCCAGCGGTGGCTGGTGGAGATCAATTCTGTGGAGGGGCGGCATGAGTACGGTGCACCCGCCCCGCAGCATGCGGGCGCCTCGACGAACGCTGGAATTGAAGTTCGCTCCGGTCACGGTTGGTCGCGTGGAAGCGGATGGCGCGTTCAGCGGCTATGCGAGCCTGTTCGACACGCCTGATCTTGGTCGGGACATCGTCGCGCGCGGCGCGTTTGCGGCCTCGCTCGCCGAGCGAGGTGCGGACGGGGTGCGGATGTTGTTCCAGCATGATCCGTCGAAGCCAATCGGCACGTGGACAGAGATTAAAGAGGATCGCCGCGGCTTGCGCGTTGCTGGCCAGCTCACGCTCGGCTCTGCGCTCGCGCGGGAGGTGCATGCGTTGCTGCGCGAAGGGGCGCTCGACGGGCTTTCGATTGGTTTTCGAACCGTGAAAGGCACGCGAGATCCGGCGACGCGTATGCGCACCCTGCACGTCGTCGATCTCTGGGAGATCTCAGTCGTCACGTTTCCTATGCAGCCGCAAGCGCGGGTGCTGCAGGCAAAAACCCATCCGTTTTCCGGCCGCTTTCCGAGCCGTCGTGAGTGCGAGCGCTGGCTGACGCGTGATGCCGGCCTGACCCGTTCGCAAGCCCGTGCGTTACTGCACGGAGGTTATATCCCGCTCGCCCGCAAGCTGGCCGCTGCCGGTGGGTCTCAACCGGAGGGGCGGCTTGTCGATGCCATGTCGCGCGCGAGCACCCTTCTTGACCCGACACGAAGAAGGAAATTCATCTGAGATGGATCAAGTGAACTACGAAACAAAGGCCGGCAGCGCGATCGATGTCGCGGAGGGCTTCGACGAATTCATGCGCGCGTTCGAAGCTTTCAAGGAAGCCAACGATGCGCGTCTCGAAGAAGTCGAGAAGCGGATGACGGCCGACGTTGTCACGGCGGAAAAACTCGAGCGGATCAATGCCGCGCTCGACGGCCACAAGCGGACCGTGGACACGCTCGTCCACAAGGCGCATCGTCCGGAACTTGCCCAACCTGGCAGCACCGTTGCGTGCACCGAGCACAAAGCGGCGTTCGGTGACTACGTCCGGCACGGCGAGACCGCCAGCCTGCGTGGGCTCGAGGCGAAAGCGCTTTCGGCGACCTCTGATCCTGATGGAGGTTATCTCGTCCCGCAGGAGACCGAGGCGGGCATCAATCGTTCGCTCGCCGCGGTGTCACCGATCCGCGCGATTGCGGGCAATCGTCAAGTCTCCTCGAGCGTGTTCAAGAAGCCCTACGCTGTGACCGGTGCGGGTACCGGCTGGGTTGGCGAAAGTGATCCGCGCGTCGAGACAGCGTCGCCGCAGCTTGCGGAGCTCACGTTCCCGACCATGGAGCTTTATGCGATGCCGGCGGCGACGGCGACGCTGCTCGACGATGCCGCGATCGACGTCGATGCGTGGATTGCCGAGGAAGTCCGGCTCGCGTTCGCGGAGCAGGAAGGGGCCGCCTTCGTCAACGGCGACGGCGTGAACAAGCCGCGCGGATTCATGGACTATCCGACCGTGGATCAGTTCGCCTGGTCGTGGGGTAACATCGGCACCGTGAGCACCGGAACGGCGGGTGGGTTCGATGCCTCGGCGCCCGGCGATGCGCTGATCGACCTGATGTATGCGGTGAAGGCCGGGTATCGGTCGAACGGGCACTTCGTGATGAACCGGGCGACCCAGGCAGAGGTCCGCAAGCTCAAGGATGCGGATGGTAATTACCTCTGGCAGCCGGCGAGCGATGCGGGTGGTGCGTCGACGTTGATGAACGTTGCGATCGTCGAGGCTGAAGACATGCCGGACATCGCGGCTGGTGCCAATGCGATCGCCTTCGGTGACTTCTCGCGTGGATACCTCGTGGTCGACCGCGTCGGCATCCGTGTGCTTCGCGACCCCTACTCCGCCAAGCCGTATGTGCTCTTCTATACGACGAAGCGTGTCGGCGGCGGCGTCCAGGACTTCGATGCCATCAAGCTGCTGAGCTTCTAAGGCCCCGGCGGCCCGACCGCCCAGCGCACTCGCCATAACGCCCCGCCTCGGTGGGGCGTTTTTGATTCCGGCCCGTCTCTCCTCCCCACGCGCTTGCGCGCAGATCGGCCGGTGGCGGCTGCGATCCACTCCGTATCGCAGCCGCCGATCCTTTTTTCATCCCGCATGCGAGGTCCGCAATGGCGCTGTTCATTGTCTCGCCACCAGCGATCGAGCCGGTGAGCGTTCCCGAGGTGCGCAGGCACCTCAAGCTCGACAGTGTCGCCGATGACGATCTGATCGCCGGGCTCATTACTTCCGCGCGGCAGCATCTGGAAATGATCCTCGGTCAGGCGTTCATCACGCAGCAGTGGCGCGACGTGCGGGACGGATGGCCGGCTGCGCGCACGCCGGTGCTGCTGGCACGCGGTCCGCTGCGTTCGCTCGATGCGGTGCGCGTCATCGATGCCGATGGCGTCGCGGAGGTGATCGCTGCGGAGAATTATCTCGTCGACCCGATCAGTTCGCCAGCCCGCTTGGTCTGCGCTTCCGGAGAAGCCTGGCCCCGTCCTGGCCGCACACTGAATGGGATCGAGATCGATTTCACGGCAGGGTTCGGAAGCCTTGCGGACGACGTGCCGGGGCCGCTTCGCCAAGCGCTGCTGTTGCTGGTGACAGCCTGGTACGAGGCGCGTCATCCGGTTGATTTCACGCCGGACATGTCGGGCCTCCCGACGCCGGTCGCAGGTCTGATCGCGCCCTACCGACTGCGGTGCCTCGCATGAAGGCGGCGCTATCCGACCTGCGCCACCGCGTGACGATCGAGGCCCGCTCTGTGCTGCCGGATGGCGCCGGCGGGCAGATCGAAAGCTGGGTTCCCGGTGAGGAGGTCTGGGCCGCGGTGGTGCCGCTCTCCGGTGTCGAAGCCCTTCGTCAGGACCGCATCGCGACGACGGTGACGCACCGTGTGCGCGTCCGATACCGCAGCGATCTCGATGCTGCGAAGCGGCTGCGGATGGGCGACCGGGTTCTGGAAATTCTTTCGGTGATCGATGTCGATGAGCGGCATCGGTGGATCGACTGTCTGTGTGAGGAGAAAAATCTATGAGACTCGAGCGAACGGCCTTTCGCCTTTCCGTGCGGCTGCAAAATGTTCTGCGTCGTGCTTCGCGGATTAGCCGCGGTGACGACATGGAGCGCCTTGGTCTCGATGCGTCGCTGCCTCGCGGTGAACTCGTGCGGCGAGTGCGTCGCCGGTTTCGTGCGACGAGTGCAGGGGCGCGGCGATGACGGATGCAGGGCAGGCCGTGCAGGCCGCGATGTTCGATGCCCTCGTGGACGATCCAAGCGTGACGGCATTGGTCGGCGCCGATGGCGTTTTCGATGGTGTGCCGCGCAAGGCGGAATATCCGCATGTGGTTTTCGGTCCGCGGGAGACGCGAGACTACAGCACCGACGATTGCCCCGGCGACGAGCACACGATCACAGTGCGTGCGCGAACGCGCGGGCGAGGAAAGCGTGACAGCGCGGAAATCCTCGCGGTGGTTCGCTCCGTCCTCGCCGATACCGATCTCACGCTGGTCGGCCATCACCTCGTGAACCTGAGTTTTCTCGATGCGGAGATCACGCGGGAGGGCCGGGGCGGCATCTGGCGCGGTGAGGCGCGTTTTCGCGCGGTCACGGAACCCGTCTGATCAACGCAGCTCGATCTGAAGCCGCCGAGTGCTAAGCGCCCGGCGACGATTTTCTCTCATTTCCAAGGAATTTTATCCATGGTCGCACAGCGCGGCAGGGACCTTCTTCTCAAGGTCGATCCGGAACGGAACGGCACGTACGTCACGATTGCTGGGCTTCGCACGCGAACGCTCGCGTTCAACGCCGAAAGTGTGGACATCACCCACAGTGAGTCTGCTGGACACTGGCGCGAATTGCTTGCGGGATGCGGTGTCCGCTCGGCACGTGTCGCCGGTTCGGGCCTGTTCAAGGTTGCACAGTCCGATGAGGTTCTGCGGGCGGCATTCTTTGCGGGCACATTGCTCGCCTGCGAGCTGGCGATCCCGGACTTCGGAAGCATCGCCGGTGAGTTTCACATCGCGGCGCTGGAATTTGCCGGGCGGCATGACGGCGAGGTTACGTTCGAGGTCGCGCTCGAGTCTGCCGGTGCCCTCACTTTCACGGCGGTGCCCTGATGGCGAACCGGCACCGCGGAGAAATATCTGCGATCCTCGATGGCACCCCGCACACGCTATGCCTGACGCTCGGTGCGCTCGCTGAACTCGAGGATGCGTTCGCCGCAGACGACATGCTGGCGCTTGCGGAACGGTTTTCCTGTGGGCGGCTCACGGCACGGGACGCGATGCGTGTAATCGGTGCTGGATTGCGCGGGGCCGGGCTCGCGATCAGCGACAACGAAGTGGCTGACATGCACGTCGATGGTGGCGCGGCAGGCTTTGTGGCGATCGTGGCCGACCTCTTGACCGCGACCTTCGGCGAGCAGTCAGCCGACCAATCAGCCGAGCCGTCTCGTGACCAGCCGGGCGGACGGTGATGTCGCCGACCGGACTACCTTGGCCGCGACTCATGGAGCTCGGTTTCGGTGTCCTTGGGCTCTCGTCCGATGCGTTCTGGTCGATGACGTTGCCGGAGCTGGACGCGGCGCTCGCCGGGAAGCTCGGACGATCTGTCGGTGCACCGCGGCGCGGTGATCTTGCAGCACTGATGCGGCAATTCCCCGATGCGGCGGATAATGGCACAATGGAGGAAAATTCAGATGACTGACACTGACGAGACGATCTCCTTTGCCCTCGACCTTGATACGCGTGCCTTTCGCTCGGCCATCACCGATGCGGACGCACTCGGGCAGCGGTTTTCCCAAACGCTTACGTCAGCGTTCGACCAGGTGGCCGTGCGCGGTCGCAAGCTCGACGATGTCATTCGCGGGGTCGGGCTTCGTCTTTCGCAAATGGCATTTGATTCCCCGCTTCACCCATCACGCCAAGTTGTCCGCTCCCAAAGCTGAAGGCGGTGGGCGCCGTGACCACGCCACCCGATGCGAAAGGCACCGGCATTTGTCGA
>JBCBJG010000204.1:0-6055 GCA_038523655.1 Pseudomonadota bacterium
GAGTAGCTGGGCGAGCACCACCGCCGAGCGCAACCCCGGGCGTCGGATGCGGACGGCGCTTTGCGCTGTCCGGGGGAGAAAGCAACGCGCGGCGGAACATGCGGGCGCCGGTCCGCTCCCAAGGCAGCGTTGCGCCGACGCGATCCGCCATCGGCCGCGTGAAACGGCTTGGAGAGGACGTTCGGCCGACCCTCAGTTGACCGGGTTGGCGAAGCTGCCTCGATGGGCGCCCGCATCGCCGCTCACGTCACGGCCAGCGCGTGACGGGGCGCCTGCCGTTGCAAGGCGGGCGGACCGGGGTGTCAGAAACGCAGGGTCCTGCATCAGCGCGTCGGCGATCCGGTCGGCCACGATCCGGTTTCCGAGCTCATTCCAATGCCAGTCGAAGGGGAACTCAAAGCGCTTGGCGTGGCGGGCGTAATGCGTCGCGAACGCCGTCTGCAGATCGACGAACGGGAGCTCGAGGTTCGCGGCGGTGTTATGTGCGATCCGGTTGAGCTTGCCGACCGCATAATCATTCGCCGTGCTCCCGGCATAAACGGCCTCACGCACGCCATCCATGACGAACAGCAACCGAACACCATTTTTCTCCGCCAGCGTCTTCATCTCCTGCATGATGTGCAGCGTGTAGAATGCAAGGTCGTCTTTCGAGCCCAGCTTGCGGATATCGACGGCCGAAGAAATAAACTCCGGCTCGTAGACCTCGTCGCCGCCCCAAAACCACCGGCTGACGAAGGACTTCAGATGCAGGTAGAGATTGGTTTCGTAGTACAGAAAGCGAAACGCGGCCGATTGGCGGAGCGCGTCGGCGAGGCCCGGGCGGAACGGCGCGGGTGCGATCTCGGTCACCGAGCCGTCTGCCTCGCGCCGCATCTTCAGAAACGCCGACGCATACCGGGTTTTCAGGAAGCGGAAGCTCTCATCGAAGTCGTTGTGAATGAGCGGGACAACGATCACGTCCGGGCGATAGGCAAGCACCTCCCGGCGCATCATGTGCAGGTATTGACTGAGGGGCGCACCATCCATCCCGAAGCGGAGCACCTCCACGGCCTGAACGCTACGGGCATTAAGGGTCTCTTCGAGCAGGTTCGGAAAACCTTTTTCGACGTCGATGAAGGCGCCGTGGACATAGCTGTCACCAACAACCGCGATGCGCACGCGCCCGGGTGGTGGCGATGCGCGGTAGTACGCTTTGGTGGAGTTCCATCCCTGCTGGTTGATGCGCGCGGTCGATGTCGATCCGTCGGGATGGCGGAACGTCGCGACCGTGTTCGGCGCATACCGCACCACGCCGTTCGCCGTGACGTTCGGCAAGACATCGTCCGGCACCATGATGAAGCGGAAGAAAAAGAACTCCGCGAACAGGGCGATCACAAGCAATGTGCCGCCGAGGAGGGAAAGGTTCGCGAGCAGTCCATGCAATCGCCGCGACATGGGGCATCTCCGGTCCAATGGGTTCCAGAGAGGCAGCAAGCGCCGTGCCATGCCGAGGGCGGGGCGGGGCGGGGCGGGGTGTGGTGTGGCGCGCTGGGAGCGAGGACCACTCCACATAGTCGTCCGCGACCTTGTTGGACCGCCCCACCGTTCTTTCCGTCCGTCATCGTGGTGAACGCCGCGATCCACGGGGGCGGCTGCGGAGAAAGAGCAGCGTGTGAGCCACCGATGGACGGGTTAGACCAGACCCGTCGTGGGTACCGGCCTGCGCCAGCATGACGGCGATGGCTAGTGGCTGTAACGGGCGATCCAACGTTCCGCCGGTCCGTCATCGTGGCGCACGCCGCGAACTTCGAGGGGCTGCGGAGAGAGCAGCGTGTGGGCCGCAGACGGACGGGTGAGACCAGACCCGTCGTGGGTATCGGCCTGCGCCGGCATGACGGCGGGGGGTGGGGCGGCCGATGTTTAATCGGCAGCCGCCCATCGCAAACCGCGCTGCGGGTCACGTTCAACCAAGCGCAGATGAGATGCAACGCGCCGTGAGAGGGGGGCACCTCGCGGCGCCAACTGCCAGGTCTCAGAACGGAATTTCGTCGTCGAGTTCTTTCTCGAATTGACCGGCGCCTCCGCCCATGCCGCCAGCGTTCCCGCCGCCGGACGGCATGTAATTGCCACCGCCGTAGCCGGACTGTCCGTTATCGTGCATCGCGCCGGCGTTGCGCCCGCCGCCGCCCATTCCGCCTGCATTCATCCCGCCAGCGTTCATCCCGCCACCGTCCATGCCGGCACCCTGACCGTTCGAGCGGCCATCGAGCATCGTAAGCGTGCCGCCGTAGCCCTGCAGCACGACCTCGGTCGAGTAACGGTCCTGCCCGCTCTTGTCCTGCCACTTCCGGGTCTGCAGCTGGCCCTCGATGTACACCTTCGAGCCCTTGCGCAGATAATTCTCCGCGACCTTGCACAGCCCGTCGCTGAAGATCACGACGCGGTGCCACTCCGTCTTCTCGCGGCGTTCACCGGAGTTCTTGTCGCGCCAGCTCTCGCTCGTTGCCACGCTCAGATTGGCGATGGGGCGACCATCCTGGGTCTGCCTGATCTCCGGATCCTGCCCGAGATTGCCGACGAGAATGACCTTGTTCACCGATCCTGCCATGGGAACCTCCTGTGATACGCGCCCGACGCTACCTGTCGCGCGTCGGGAACCGTAGTGTGCGTTGCGACGCCGTCCGGGGCGGGCGCACGCGCCATGATGTGCGCGAACCCTACAAGACAAAGGGGCGGGCGGACACGCTAACGGGCGACTATCCACACCGCGGCGTGCAAATCCGTCTTGCGCATACACTAAGCGGATGCGCCTGCAGCCCAATGTTCGCTTTTCGTTCCCAACCTATAGATCTGAAAGCCGCGACGCAAGGGGGGTGATGCCGGCACTGTCCGTGGGCGCTTCCTTTTTCCGTAGGGGCTCGCACTGCGCGGAATGGTGCGGGCATGTTTTGCCAAGGGCTCGGCGCTGGGTCAGGCGCCACATCGATCGTTAGCTCTGGCTCTGAGCCGGATCGGGCTGGGATGAACGACGGCCTCGACTTTCTGCCGACGTGTGACCCCGGTCACGGCGGTGGGGTCGGCCGGATCGCATGGTGGGCTCACACACAGCAAACCCTCAGCGCCCCCGAAGGACACCGTCATGGCCACCGCTTACACCATCCCGACTTCCCCCAACCACACTTCGCCCTCCCTTGCCGTCACAGCGGCATGGACTCTCGCGGCAGGATTGGTCGCCACCGTGATCTTCGATGCGTTCGGGCAGCATCTCGCACCGGCGCTCGGCTGGCCGGGTCTCGCGCCCGTACCGCTCGCCCGGCAGGTGCTTCGCGTGACGCTCGGGCTCAACGATCCGACGATTGCCCATGCGCTTCACTGGTTCACCGGCATCGTCGGTTATGCGCTTGGATATGTGCTGGTGGCGCGGCCGGTTGCCCGCATCGTGACACCTTGGATGCCGGGCGTGGTCGTCGGCACGATCTACGGCGTAGCGCTCTGGGTTTTCGCGCTCTACGTCATGGCGCATCTTGTCGCCGGCAACCCGCCCTTCCTCGGCTTCGGTCGGCTGACGTGGGTCGCGCTGGCCGGACATGTCGTCTACGGCGTCGTGCTTGCCGCCGCGCTCGGCCTGCGCCGCAACGCCTGATCGCAGGCGTGACCTGCGGCTAAGCGAGGAGGATTAAACTCCTCGACGTGACCGGCGCGCAGAAACCGAAGCCAACATCCCGGACCAAGAGGGCCACCCCATGCAATTGCGTGCGGTGGCCTTTCTTGTCGGAAACCGAACACCGGCTTTGGAGAGTGATACGCCGACCGGAGCTTAAGTTACCGGACCAGCCTCAACACCCAAGACCGAGCATGAAGTACGGGCGGCATCAGTCAGCCCTGCGGGCGCTTCCAGGTCCGCTTAAATGCCGCCGTACAGGCTCGGCCCGGCGTCTTGCGAATGGTCGCAAGCATGTTCGCGGTCGGTGCGAGGTCACGCTTCGAGCGATAGGTCGCCTCGAGGAACCGCCGCAGCGCCGCGGTGCTCTGACGACCCCAGACACCGTCGACCTTACCAGTGAGGCAACGGTGACGGCGGAGCTGTGATTGCACAGCCCGCACGACGTCGACGGGTGCTGTACCGGATTGGCGCGATGAGGTTGTCCCAGCACCTCCGGCAGGCGTCGAGGGCGTGCGCGCGGCCACGCGGCGCGGCGGATCATTGGGAGCGGTGGGCCGCGGGGAGATCAGCGGCTCCCGGTCGGCGGCTGCCGTTGCAAGCGGAAGCGGTTGTTGCGGCTGCGTACGGTCAGCGGCCGTGAGCGGGGGAAGCGATGCGACGCGCGTCTCACCGGCCGCAGCTGTACTTTGCGATCCGCTATTCGACTGCGTGCCGCCAGTCGACTGCGTGTCGGTTGTCCGTTTGGCCCGCTTCTTCAGGCGATCGCGCAGCCGCTGTTTTCGCTCGCTCGCCTCAGGCGATGCAGCTGCTGCCGGTTGGTTGGTGGTGTCCTGCGTATCCACCGCGGTGGCCGAGCGGAGCGATGCGAGCTTTTTCTTCCATGTTGGACGGGCCGTGGCGCACTGGCTGACGGAGATAAACGTCTCGAGACCCTTTGCGTCGCCGGCGGTGATCATCCGCTCCGCCATACGCTCCTCAATCGTGCATAACGTGGACTTCCGGCTCGCCTCCCGCACGGCGGTGCGCAGCTCGTCGCGCTTCGGGCAGTAGAGGCACTCTTTCAGAAAAGCGGTGATCTGCTTCGTGTCCGGCGACGCGAGGAGCACGGCGGCGCGGAGCTTTTCGACGTGCTGGCGCTCGACCATATCCGGCCATTCGAACGTCTGCTCGCCAACGGAGGCGAGGGTCATGTCGGGCGTGCCGCCGATGATATCGGGGTCCTGGCGCTCGCCCGGCTGGACGGCCTGCAGGCGCCGCGCGATCCGCCGCTTCACGAAGCGGTTAAGCTCGCCAAGCGTGACCTTGCCATCGTTGTTGCCGGCGAAACGTGCGTCGTCCGCTTCGCCGTACAGACCGCTGACGAGCGCATCGGTAAATACGCTTCGCTGCCATTTATCGTCCCAAACGGCGAACTGGTCACCTTGCGCTGCAGCCATCATCACGAACCGGTCGTCCGCCGCCTCCCGGCTGGCCGACATCGTGACCGCGGGGCCGAATGCCGGCGCACTCCGGTTCTTGATCAGATCACCATCGTTGGAGCGACCGGAAAAACATGCCTCCAGAATGAGGGTGACCCGACCGCGGGTCAGCTTGTCCCGCTGCAGCCGCTTGAGGCTCTCGACCAGCGTGTCGAGCGCGTACGCTGTCTGCGGCAGGGCTTCGGGGCGCGAATCTACGCCGAGCAGAAATGGAGAGGATTTTTTCGATGCCTGATCGAAATGCTTGGAGCCGTGCCCCGCGAAATAGACGTAAAGATGCGCGTCCTCGCCATCAACGAGGCTCGCGATGCGTCCTGCGCGGCCTTCGACGCCGAACAGGAACGTGAGGTCACCGACCGACGCATCGGCGAAACGGAAAATATTTTGCGGCCGCACACCCTTCACATTCACAAGTGCGCTTTCGATCGCGGCGGCATCACGTTCGGCAAAGCGGACCTCACCGGTATGGCGGTAGGTCTTGTTCGCGATGATCAGCGCGTAGCTTTCGCGCGCGTCGGCCTGGGGCGACGCTGCCGTGAGGCTAACGAGGAACGCTGCCATGAGCGCTGTGGCGAGACGTGCATGGCGGGCAAACCATGCAAAACGGTGCCGCACGACGGCGCGTCGGATCGAGCTTGTCTCAGTCACAGGAAGTGGATCGTTCGCCATTGAATTCCCTGACCCCTCGCCTTCGCAGGTGCGCCCGGCTCCCGCATGACCAGGAGTGAACCGCCGCGCCACTCAGAGCACACGCTGCGCCTTTCGGAGCACACGCCGCACCAAGTGGGACCGGTAGGCGCTTATAGGAGGTTAACACGATGTGTGCGGTGCGTCAGCGGTGCGCGGCCGCGCCCCGGCAACAGCTCGATTAGGTGATCGGATCGGGCAGGCTGTTCAGGTCTTTGATGTACCAGTTCTCCGCCTTCACGATCGC
>JBCBJG010000205.1:0-6048 GCA_038523655.1 Pseudomonadota bacterium
AGCCGGGGCCGCCGGCCCGCGCGCACTTCTCCACGCAGATCACGCCGCCGCAGCGCCGCCGCCGTGCCTTATGATTTCGGCCGCTTGTTTTCGGTATCGAACAGCGGCGCATAGCCAACCGCCGCGACTTCGACGGGAAACCGATCCCCGAAATACTCGATGTCGAGCTGTCGCCCCTTCTCGGCGTGGCTCGCGGGCAGATATCCTAGCGCGATATTGGCGCCGACGTTCGGCCCGTAGGCGATACTTGTCGTGTAAGACCGCCGCCCCTGGGCATCGACGAGGACTTCCCCCGAGTCACGATCGAGGATCGGACAGGTGCCGACCATGAAGCGTGGCGTGCCCTGCGCATCGTGGTGATCGGTAACGACCAGCGTGCACAGCATCGCGTCCTGCTGAGCCTTCTCTCGCTGCGCAAGATAGGCTGCTTTGCCAATGAAGTCGGCCGCCTTGACCTTCGGGCGCGCCAGATCAGCCTCCAGCAGCGAGTACTCCGTCAGCAAATCGGCGTTCTGCAGGCGCAGTGATTTTTCGAGGCGACGACTGTTCGCGTAGGTTTCGATCCCGACCGGGCGCACGCCCAATTCTGCAAAGGCATCCCAGAGCGCGAGCCCGTCGTCGTATTTGAAGTGCAACTCCCAGCCCTGCTCGCCGACATATGAGATGCGGAACGCGCTGACCGGTGTGCCCTTGATTCTCAGTTGCTTGACGGTGCCGAACGGGAAAGCTTCGTCGCTCCAGGCCTCGGCATCGTCGGCGATTTTCTGGACGGTCGCCCGAGCGTTTGGCCCCCAAACGCCGAGGCAGCCGAAGTCCCGTGTCCGGCTCTCCAACATGACGTCGAACTGCCGGTCCGCGGCGAGGCGGCGCAGATATGTCAGATCGCGGTGCCCGGCATCGGCGCCATCGATGATGCGATACCGATCGTCCATCCTGATGACCGTGAGGTCTGCACGTACGCCGCCGGTCTCGTCGAGCCAGTGCGTGTAGATGCCCTTTCCAACCGGCGTCGTCCCGCCGACCTTGGCGACACAGACCAACTCCATGAACGCCTCATGGTCTGGTCCTGAGACGTCGATGATCGCGAAATGGGACAGGTTGATCATGCCCACATCGTCTGACATCTCGAGATGCTCGGCGTTCGAGACCCGCCAGAAGTGCCGACCATCCCACTCCGCCGGGCGGTCGGGCACTTTATCTCCCCACTTCTCGATCAGATCTTCGTTCGATGCGTATCCGTGCGCCCGTTCCCATCCGGCAATCTCCATGAAGTGCCCGCCGGCCGCGACCTCGCGCGCATGGAACGGTGAGCGGAAGAGATTGCGGCCCTTCGTGTAGGGCTCGCGCTGATGGACCGCCGGATTGTAGATTTTGAAGGCGGTCTCGTAGCAGCGGCCGTGGATGTAATCGCTCTCCTGCTGATGCGGATAGTAACGCGCGACATCGACCCCGTGATGGTCCACGTCCGTGCGCCCGTCCGTCATCCAGTCGGCGAGCAACTTGCCTGTCCCCGGCGCATCCTTCACCCAGACTGACACGGCGTACCAAAGCCCGCGCACGCGTGCGGATTCACCGACCGAAGGCCCACCGTCGGCCGTGACCTGCAGCAGCCCGTTGAACGAGCGCTTTTCGTCGAACCCGAGTTCGCCAAGGATCGGCGTCAGCTCGATTGCCCGCTCGAGCGGCTCCATGATCTGGTCCATCTCGAGATCGCGCTGCGACGGGGAAAGGCGCGCCTGCTCCTTCTCCAGGATGTCGTCAGGGTGGCAGAGCCGCGGCGCGGCCTCTTCATAATAGCCCCACTCGATCATCCCGCCCTCGGTGGTGGTCGGGTCACCGGTATCGCGCATGTAGGCCGAGTTGCCTTGGTCGCGGAGCAGTGGCCAGCCGATGTCCTTGCCGGTTCCGGCGAATTCGTCGTACGGGCCGAACCACAGCAACGGATGGTCGACCGGCATCACGGGCAAATCTTCGCCCGCCATCTGCGCGATCTGCCGCCCCCAGAGACCGGCGCACACCACGACCGTGTCGGCCAAGATCGTGCCCTTCTCCGTGACGACGCCGCGGATATGCCCGTCCTCGATCACGAGGTCGGTCGCCGGCATGTTCTGGAACGTTTTCAGTTTTCCCGTCGCCTCGGCTTCCTGCACGATTTCGCCGGCGACAACCTGCGAGCGTGGCACGACGAGCCCGGCGTCCGGGTCCCAGAGCGCGCCCTGGATCTGGTCTTCTTCGAGAAGGGGAAACTTGTCCTTCGCCTCGGCGGCAGAGATCATCGTCGCACGGGTGCCGAACGCTTTCCCCGAGCCGACCTTGCGCCGTAACTCGCCCATCCGTTCGTCGTCGCCGACCCGCGCAACTTCCAGCCCGCCGCAGCGCTCATAGCGCCCGCGCTGCTCGTAGAAGTCGATGGAGTACATCGTCGTGTGGCACGTCATGTTGTCGTGCGCTGTCGCGTAGCAAAAGTCGGATGCATGCGAGGTCGAGCCGATGTCGGTGGGGATCGACGACTTATCGAGGCCCACGATGTCGTCCCAGCCGCGCGCAATCAGATGGTGCGCGACGGACGCCCCGACGATGCCACCCTGCCCGACAATGACGACCCGGGCACGCTTTGGCAGATCAGACATGTTTTCCTCCCTCGCGCAGGTCTCGCAGATGGCAGGCCTCTCAGTGGCGCGGCTCTGCGGGCGCAATGTCACGCGCGTCGATCGCGTGTGTCAGAGACTTTTGAGGCGTGACGCGCGCCCCGTCCCGCCACAATGCGACACGGTTGCCGTCGCGAGCGACACGCGCGGCGGTCGCGAATGCCGGGAGACGTTCCGCCACGAAGCCGCCATACCGGGCCGCGACGATTAAGGAGAATCAATGGCCTGACATCGTTGAAAGAGCGTGCTAGCGTTTTGCTCGGTGAGAGGAGCACCGTCGGCACCGCCCGGGATTCCGTATCGGAAAGGGCGCTCGGCCGACACCGATGTTGAGGTCTGTCGAGCTGTGTTGGGAGCAGCTCTTTGGGCCGATGGGGAGACGTCGATAAGTTGGCTTCTGCAGCGGGTACACCCTCGCCGGACGACGCGTATGTCCGGTTTGTCAAAGTTCAGAAAAGCTATGATGGCGAGCAACTCGTCGTCAAAGATCTGAATCTCAACATCGCCGCCGGCGAATTCCTCACGATGCTCGGCCCGTCCGGCTCCGGCAAGACGACCTGCCTTATGATGCTGGCTGGCTTCGAGCCCGCGACGAACGGCGAAATTTTCCTCAAGAACCGACCGATCAACCGCGTGCCGCCGCATAAACGCGGGATCGGGATGGTGTTTCAAAACTACGCCCTTTTCCCCCATATGACAGTGGAGGAAAATCTCGCATTCCCCTTGCAGGTGCGTCGAGTGCCGTCGGGAGAGATTAAATCCAAGGTGCAGCGCGCGCTCGACATGGTCGAGCTGCCGCAGATGGGGGGCCGTCGCCCGGCACAGCTCTCAGGCGGTCAGCAGCAGCGTGTTGCCGTGGCCCGCGCGCTCGTGTTCGAACCTGACCTCGTGTTGATGGACGAGCCGCTCGGTGCACTCGACAAGCAGTTGCGCGAGCAGATGCAGTACGAGATCAAGCACATCCACGAAAACCTCGGCGTGACCGTCGTATACGTGACGCACGACCAGGCCGAGGCGCTGACGATGTCGGACCGGATCGCCGTGTTCAACGACGGCGTCATCCAGCAGCTTTCCTCTCCGGACGAACTCTACGAGCGCCCGGAAAGCAGCTTCGTCGCCCAGTTCATCGGTGAGAATAACAAGCTGAACGGCCGCGTTGTCGGTCAGCGTGGCGATGTCTGCGACGTACAACTGACGACCGGCGAGACGGTGCGCGCAAAGCCCGTCAACACCTCGCCCGGCGATGCCTCGACGACGCTTTCCCTGCGGCCCGAGCGGGTCGAGATCGAGCCGTCGGAAGGCTCGGTCGACAGCATGCTTACCGGAGAAATCCGCGAGCTGATCTATCTCGGCGACCACATCCGCACGCGCATGGCCGTCGCCGGCAACGAAGAGTTCATCGTGAAGGTGCCGAACAGCGCCGGACACGTACCCCTGGCCGAGGGCACCGAGGTCAAGATCGGCTGGAAGGCCGAGGACTGCCGCGCCCTCGATCCGATGGCCGCCTGACCCCCCGCATCTTCGGGGGACGGCGCTGCGGCCCGCCACCCAATCCGGACATCGCCAGATCGTCCGGCAACTCGTCAGCCCTAACGGGCGGCACAACAGAAGGGAGTTGTTTCGCTATGAAACTTACGAAACTGCTGAGCACGTCGGTGCTGGGCGCGGGGCTCGCATTCGCGGCAACCGCGGCCTTTGCCGGTAGCCACGCCAAGGAAGTGACCGTGATGTCGTGGGGCGGTGCCTACACGAAATCGCAGGTCGAGGCCTACCACAAGCCGTTCACCGAAAAGACCGGCGTCAAGGTCAACTCGGTTGACTCTGACAACCCGGCCAAGCCGATCCGTACGCAGGTCGAAGCCGGTAACGTCACGGTCGACGTCGCTGACGTCGAATACTCGGACGCGATCCGTTTGTGCGACGAAGGCCTGATCGAGCCGATCGACACGTCTGGACTGCCGGCGGCACCGGATGGCACCGCGGCCAAAGACGACTTCATCGAAGGCGCGCTGACCGACTGTGCGGTCGCCAACATCGTCTGGTCGACGGTCTATGCCTACGACACGACGAAGTTCTCGGGCGACAAGCCGTCCACAATCGGTGATTTCTTCGACACGAAGAAGTTCCCGGGCAAGCGCGGCATGCGCAAGAACGCCAAGGCCAACCTCGAAATGGCGCTGATGGCGGACGGCGTGCCGGCCGACAAGGTGTACGAAGTGCTCGGCACCGCGGAAGGCGTCGATCGCGCGTTCAAGAAGCTCGACACGATCAAGAACGACATCGTGTGGTGGGAAGCCGGCGCCCAGCCGCCGCAGCTCCTCGCCGACGGCGAAGTCAGCATGTCGACGGCGTACAACGGCCGGATCTTTAACGCGGTCGCCGCGGAGAACAAGCCGTTCGAAATCGTCTGGGACGGTCAGATCCTCGACTTCGACCTGTTCGTGATCCCGAAAGGCGCACCGAACAAGGAAGCGGCGCTCGAGTTCATCAAGTTCTCGACGGATACGCAGCGTCTCGCGGACCAGGCCAAGTGGATCGCCTACGGCCCGGCACGCAAGTCGTCCGGCGCCCTGGTCGGCAAGTACCAGGACGGCAAGATCGACATGGGCCCGCAGATGCCGACGGCGGAAGCGAACCTGAAAAACGCGCTCGTCAACTCGTTCGAGTTCTGGGCGGACCGTGACACGGAGCTCTCCGAGCGGTTCAACAGCTGGCTGAACAGCTAGGCTGATGCCCTGCGGCCTGCGGAGCAGGGCGCACGAACGCTTGGGATCTGCCCCGCAGATCGCAATAAAGATCGGGACGCGCCGCCAGCCGGCGCGTCCCACCCCGCGGCATCCGTCAGGTGCTGCGACCTCGCCATCCAACCGGTGTGAGCGCCCATGACCGACACGACGGCAGGACAAATCCCGGCACCCGGCGGCTCGCCGACCGCCGCAAGCCTCGCCCCCCCGCTCAACCAGACCCTCACCACGGCTGACGGCACCCCGCTGCGCCAAGCCCTGCTGCGCTCGCAGCGCCAGGCTCGGCTGCGCGCCTTTGCCCTCGTCGCCCCGCTTCTGCTCTTCATCGTCGTGACGTTCGTCTGGCCGATCGCAAACATGCTGTATCGCTCGGCGCACAACCCGGACTTCGGCGCCAATATGCCGGTGATGTCCGCCTGGTTTGCGCAAAACCCGGATGCGACCGGCGTCCCGACGGACGAAAGCGCTTGGCAGGCACTCCGAGACGATCTTGTCGCCGCTCGCAAAAACCGGACGCAGGGCAAGATCGGCACCCGCGTGAACTACGATCTCCCGGGCTCTCGCTCGTTGTTCACGAAATCAGCCCGGCGCGCCGCCCGTCTCGAAGCCCCATTCCGCGACGCATTTCTGAAGCTCGACAAGCGCTGGAACAATCC
>JBCBJG010000206.1:0-6012 GCA_038523655.1 Pseudomonadota bacterium
GGCAGGCAGGCAGGGCCAGGCACCCAGCAGCTCACTCAAAGAGCCCGCGGGAGCTGGTCATGTGGTGGCGTCGCCACACAGGCCGAACGCCAAGCCGCGAGGCTGGCAGGCAAACGTTAGGGCTCGACAAACACGGCAGGCAGGTGCGCGCCTGTGCGGTGTCAGCGTTCAGCGGTCGTTATGCAGTGTCAGAAAACGGTACGCGGAGGTGAATTCGCCCTCGCGATAGCGCCTGCGGGCAGCGGCTTCGGCGTCGTGTCCCCAGCGCTCTGCCTGCCAGTCTTCATCGATGTGTGCGCAGGCCCACGCGTCTGTGGGAGAAAACCGCGCACCGAGAAGCCCGACGCCAAGAAACGCCGAGCCGGTCAGCGTCGTGAAGTTGTGCGTGGCGGTCAGGATGAAGGGATCGGCGGCAGCGAGCACATCGCGCAAGGCATCGAGCAATGACGCTGGCTGATCCGCATGCATGATCCCAGCGACAATGATGGGCCGCGTGCCGAAACGCTCAGCAATCCAGGCGTGCACCGGGTCCCAACCGTTTTGCTGGGCGGCGATGAGGCTTTCGGGTCGTTCCGCGCGGTAGCAGGTCAGATCACTTGCGGCGAACCCGATAATTTCCTCCACGATGGTCGCCTCGCGTCCGCGCACGTTGTCGAGCGCGGTGTTTGAGAGGCGGGTCAGCGGCATGGCCTGAAAATCGACATGCTCGCCCTGCGCGTTCCATTCCGCCGCGACGGCGTCGGCGAGCGCGCGGCTCGGCACCATGAGGACATGGCGGGCCGGCGTGCGCACGCGGCGACCATCGAGCTCGAGCGCGAAGCCTCCGTCCGTTTCGGCAGCGGCGGCTGTCTCGAAAATGCGTTTCGGACCAGGCGGAGGCTGCTGTCCGCCCGCGGGAGACATTTTCGGGCTCGGTGTGCCGTCACCGCCCCGCCCGTCATCTGCAATCGACACCCTAGCCCCCGGTCACCAGATCGGCAGGCCGTGATCCTGCGGAGCTCAAGGTCGGAATCGCATCCGGAAACAGATCGCCCAAGGTCGTGAGCAGCGCCGTAAAATCGTCGACCATATGATCGGCGGCTGACGTCATTAGCGCCCGCGGCGCATGGTACCCCCACGTGACCGCGATCGTCGCGACATCCGCCGCGCGGCCCATCTCCATGTCGTACGTCGTATCGCCGATCATCACCGCGCGGGAGGCTGAGACACCCGTCTCGCTGAGCGCTTTCATGAGCATATCGGGATCCGGCTTCGAGCGGGCGGTATCCGCCGTCTGGATCGTTGCGAAACGGACAGGCATCGCCTCACGCGCAAGGAAATGGTCAACGCCGCGGCGTGATTTTCCCGTCGCGATCCCGAGCAGGCATCCCTCGAGTGCATCGAGCGCTACCAGCGTTTCCCGGGCGCCTTCGTACATCGGCTCCCGGTTGGCGAACTCCTGCCGGAATTTGTTGAACGCCGCCTTGTAGCTCGCACCGAGTGCGGTCACCCGATCGCCGTCGGCGTCGGGCGCCAAGCGCGCCATTGCCTCGGGCAGCGACAGCCCAACGATCTCGAGGGTTGCCTCGCGCCCCGGTCCCGGCAGCCCATTGTCCGCAAACGCGTGGTCCATCGCAGCGCAAATCACATGCTGGCTGTCGATCAGTGTGCCATCGCAGTCAAAGATCACGAGGACGGGCTCGGTCACGTTCGCTGCTCCTTGTCGGCATCGAGGAAGGCTGGTGCGCGCTCCGTATCGAGATCGAGGAAGCGCCAGGTACCCGCCATATGGGGTGGAAGGGGCGCTTGTACATCGATCGTGCCACGCCGGGGGTGAGGCAGCCTGAGCGCGCGGGCGTGCAGGTGGAGCTGGCGAGCAATCGGCTGGCCCGGATGCGCGGGGGCGCCGCCATACTTTCCATCCCCCACAATGGCATGGCCGAGTGCGGCGCAGTGGGCGCGGATCTGGTGGGTGCGTCCAGTGACCGGCTGCAGCGCGAGCCACGCCAACCGGCCACCGGCCTGCTCCAGCGTCTCGTAGATCGTGCGCGCAGGCTGACCGGCTTCATCGGCCTCGGCGACGTGCATGCGTTCGCGGCCGTCGCAGCCTTTCTTGACGAGCGGCGCATCGATAATTCCCTCGGACGGGCGCGGTGCACCGATCACGAGAGCCCAGTAGAGCTTTTCCGCTTCGCGACGCTGGAGCATGCGGGACAGCTCGGCGGCAACCTTGCGGTTGCGGGCCAGCAGCAGCACGCCGCTGGTGTCGCGGTCGAGCCGATGCACGAGGCGCGGCGCTTCAGGCGCGCCGAGGCGCAGTGCATCGAGCATCCCGTCGAGGTGACGCTGGGTGCCCGCGCCGCCCTGCACGGCGAGGCCGGCCGGTTTGTCGAGCGCAAGCACATCCTCGTCTTCGTATAGAATGAGGCTGCGCAGTTCGGCGCGTTCAGCCGCCGTGGTCTCGATCGATGTCCGTCCACGCTGGCGAGGTTTTTCGCCACCCTCACCGGTGGCAGGGTTCGGCAGCGGCGGAACGCGGATCGACTGACCCGCTGCGATCCGGGTGCTGGGTTTCGCGCGGCTACCCTCCACGCGGATCTGGCCTGTGCGCAGAAGCTTTTGCAGCCGACCAAACCCGACGGAGGGAAAATGCTGCTGGAACCAGCGATCCAGCCGCATGCCGTCATCTGCCTCGCTTACCTCACGATGCGTGACGCCAGCGTTGCCGCCGCCGGCCACTGCGCCGGTGGCGCCAGCAGGGTTGCGCGCATCCGCCCGCGCTGCGCCGTCGTGAACGTCCCACGGCCGATCCTCGCTCATCGTGCGCCATCCGGGCGGGCAAGCCAGAGCCCGAGCATCAGTCCGGCGACCGACAGCGTCACGGAAGCGGCGACATACCCC
The DNA here is from genome assembly GCA_038523655.1 of Pseudomonadota bacterium. Classification (GTDB taxonomy): domain Bacteria; phylum Pseudomonadota; class Alphaproteobacteria; order Rhizobiales; family CALHAX01; genus CALHAX01. Next base: position 2,881 of record JBCBJG010000206.1, read on the forward strand.
GCGGCCGCGCCGGTCGCCCGACGTTCCAGGAGGGTGACGACGTCCAGCGAGAAGGCCGAGAAGGTCGTAAAGCCGCCGAGGATGCCGATTGCTAGGAACGTGCGCAGCGCCGCGTCCCCGCCGCGGGTCGCGAGCAGCCCGATCAGTAGGCCCATGCCCAGGCTGCCGAGCACGTTCACGGTCAGCGTGCCCCACGGAAACCCGATGCCGAACATCCGGGTCGTCGCCGCACCGACGAGGAACCGCAGTGCCGCGCCGATCGCGCCGCCGGCTGCAGCAAAGAGCGTCAGCTTCAACACGTCGACGATGCCCGGTGGGGGCTGCGTGGGTGTGGGCCGCGCGGATGCGGGGCGCGCGGGTGTGGCGCGCACCGATTGGTCCATCTGGTCATCCGGGCGCTACCTTGCCACCGACGATCCGGCCGACGACGTAGCCGAAAAGCAGCCCGGCGCCGATCGTGACGAAGTAGATCAGCATGTAGGTCTCCTCGAACTCATCGGGGCTCTGGAATTCCGAGCGCGCGGTGTACCAGTCAGCCGCCATCGGCGCGAGAAAGAGCGCGGACAGCACGGCGCAAGCGAACGCGCCAAGCACGGCGATGATGACCTTCATTCGACCTCCCAGAACCAGATTTCCTTCGAGCCGGCGTAGCCGCCGTAGTAGCCGAGCCAGGAGAAGTACTCCATCAGCCAGCTCGCCGTTGTCCGGTAGCCATTGAAAAGGTCGATGTGATCGCCGGTCGCGCGGCCGGTGCCACGCTCGCCGGAGCGGGCCCAGTAGTCCTTGAGGAAGATTATTCCCTTGCGCCCGAAGAGCTCCCGCGCGAACTGCGCCGGTTTTTCGCCGGTGAGCTTTTCCGTATCGCCGAGCCAGGGGAGATTTGCGCGGGCGAGGCCGTCGGCAAAGGCCTGCGCGCGGATGAAATGCATGGTCTCGCGGGGATGCACGCCGCAGGTCGGTCCGCCCGAGATCGCGCGGGGTGGGACACCGGCACGGCGCAGGCATTCCCCGAGGCGGATCGCGCACTGGTTTGCATAGGACGGGACACCGGTCTCGCGGCGGCATGGAAGCTGGTTTGACCGGTTGGTCGGGTGCACGTTCCAGAGATCGCGGAAGGTAGGGTTCGCCATCGGCAGCTCGCTTTGACGGGGCAGTCTGCGCGCACTGTTGCAGCCGTTCGTGGCATGACGGTGCACGCGGGACGTGGTGGTCCGTAACCGGTTTGGCGGGCGCGGAACAGGCCCCCCGTACGACAAGCAGTGAGGATGGCGTTGCGTCGAGCGCTGAGGTTTGCTTCGCGTCGAACAGTTAGGCTCCGCAGCGGCCCATCGCACTGGCTCCCCTCGAAACTCATATGGCCGGCAGTGGGCTGCCGCACCGTGCCAGCGGGGTCGTGGCTAGCTGTCGCCCTCGTCTGTGCCGCGGCTTTTCCCGCCCGCGGGGCCGCGCGTCTCACGCAGGCCCGCCCAGTATGTCAGCCGTTTGCGGAGTTCACGCTCGAAGCCCCGATCTGGCGGATCGTAGAAGGTCGGGCGGTCCATGGCATCGGGGAAATAATTCTGGCCTGAGAACGCATCCGGCGCATCGTGGTCATAGATGTATCCATCGCCGTAGCCTTCATCGGCGAGCAGCCCCGTCGCTGCGTTCAGAATGATCTTCGGCGGCGGCAGCGAGCCTGCATCGTTCGCGACACGGCGCGCTGCCTTGTAAGCGACGTAGCCCGCGTTCGATTTCGGCGCGGTCGCCAGATAGATCGTTGCCTGGGCGAGTGCGAGGTCCCCTTCCGGGCTGCCGAGCAGCTCAAAGGCGTCCTTGGCGGCGACGCTCTGCGACAGTGCCTGCGGATCGGCGAGCCCGATGTCCTCGACGGCCATTCGTACGAGGCGGCGGGCTAGATACATCGGGTCTTCGCCCCCGGCCAACATGCGCATCAGCCAGTAGAGCGCAGCATCCGGGTCTGAGCCGCGGACCGACTTATGCAGCGCGCTGATGAGGTTGTAGTGCCCCTCGCGAGACTTGTCGTAGATCGGCGCGCGGCGCTGCACGCGTTCCGTGAGCGCTGCGGCATCGAGCGGTGGACCCTCGTGATCCATCGTTGTCGCGAAGACGTCCTCCGCGATGTTGAGCAGCGCGCGACCATCGCCGTCCGCCATGCCACGCAGCGTGGCCCGGGCGGTCTCGTCGAGCGGCAGCGCTCGATCTTCGACGGCTTCTGCGCGCGTAAGCAGCTCCTCCATCGCGGTATCGTCTAGCCGGGCGAGCGTGAGCACGGTTGCACGCGAGAGCACGGCGGCATTCAGCTCGAAGGACGGATTTTCCGTCGTCGCACCGACGAGCGTGATCGTGCCGTCTTCCATGTGGGGAAGAAAACTGTCCTGCTGGGCACGATTGAAGCGGTGGATCTCGTCGACGAACAGCAGCGTGCCGCGGCCCTGGGCGCGCATCGCGCGCGCGCGGTCAAAAGCGGCGCGCAAGTCCTTTACACCGGAGAAAATTGCCGAGAGCTGTTCGAACGCCAGATCGCCGGTATCCGCAAGCAGGCGGGCGATCGTTGTCTTGCCGCTGCCGGGCGGGCCCCAAAGGATGATGCTCGACAGCCGGCCGGCATCGAGCATCCGCCGCAGCGTGCCGCCCTCGCCCACGATGTGCGCCTGGCCAACGACGTCTTCGAGGCTGCGCGGGCGCAACCGGTCTGCAAGCGGACGCGGTGCCCCCTCCTCAAGACCCGCCGCCGCAAAAAGATCGCTCACGGCGTAATCAGAGCCGGTTGGCAGGTACCGCGTAGCGCACCAGCCGACGACCACGGCGCACGTCGATGCGCCAGACCCGTGGCGTTTCGTTGATGATCGGCAGCAGGTCCGTTGCCTGCTGCACGCGGCGCGCGTTGACCGCGACGACCACGTCTCCCGGACGCAGGCCAACGCGTGCGCCGTGGCCGCCCGCATTCGCGCGGAGCACGAGCACGCCGTTGCGTCGCGGAATTCCGAATTCGTTTGCGAGCGCTTCGGTCACATCGGCGATGTCGAGACCGTCGAACGGGTGGGGGCCTTCCAGCGTGTAGGCGTTATCCTCCCCGCGCTCGGCAGCTTCCCGCAGGGCGACGGAGACGGTGAGGCGGCGGCTGTCGCGGAC
>JBCBJG010000207.1:0-6005 GCA_038523655.1 Pseudomonadota bacterium
CAGCAGCGCCTCGGCATTCTCGTCAAGAACGGCTTGCAGGGTCTGCTAATCGTGTTGGTCGTGCTGTTTATCTTCCTCGACTGGCGCATCGCGTTCTGGACGGCGGTTGGTATTCCAGTCGCGTTCCTCGCGACACTCGCCGTCATGTTTGCCAGCGACCAGAGCATCAACATGATCTCGATGTTCGCGTTGATCATGATGCTTGGGATCATCGTGGACGATGCGATCGTGGTCGGCGAGCATACCGCGACGCTGCAGCAGCAAGGGTTGCCGCCAAACGAAGCGGCAGTGCTCGGTGGGTCGCGGATGCTGATGCCTGTGATTGCGGCAATGATGACGACGCAGGCAGCGTTCCTGCCGATCTTCCTCATTCAGGGGCGCCTCGGCGATATCATGTCGGCGATCCCGCTCGTGGTGGTCGCCGTGCTGATCGCCAGCCTGCTCGAGTGTTTTCTTATTCTCCCCGGGCACTTGCGCCATGGTCGGGTGGGGGGCGAGGACAAACGCTGGTGGTTCCGCCGGACGTTCGACAATGGGCTTCACCGCTTCCGTGACGGTCCGTATCGGGCGTTTGTCGGGCTGACGTATCGCTGGCGCTACGTGACGGTGGCGGCGACGATCGCGACGATGTTCCTGTCGATCGGGCTGATCCGCGGTGACCACGTACGCTTCGCGTTCTTTCCCTCCCCACCGCCGGAAAATGTTAGCGCGCTCATCTTTTTTGGGGCTGGCACGCCGCGTGACGAACAGGAAAAGGTTGTCGCGTTCGTCGAGCAGAAAATCTTCGATGTCGAAAAGCGCATTGCGCGTCGGCTGGCGCGCGAGAACGGTGAGACGTTCGAGATCGATCCCGAGAGCGGGCGTCCGCCTTCGACACTGCGCACGCTCGAGACGTCGTTTGCCACACTCGGCAAAGCTGGCCGGAGTCAGGGAGAAAATCTCGCGCAGATCACGGTGCAGCTGCAACCGACCGAGTTGCTGCCGATCCGCAGCGAAGACGTGATCAAGCAGCTTCGGCGCGCGCTGCCAAAGATTGCGGGGGTTGAGCGGCTTGCAATTACAGCGCGGCGGGTTGGACCGCCGGGCCGCGATGTCGACGTGCGCTTGCAGAATGCGCCGGCTGCGGTGCTGAAACGCGCGGCCGAAGACGTGAAGCAGGCCCTCACAGGCTTCCCGGGCGTCAGCGGGATTGCGGACGACTTGCCGTGGGGCAAGCGTGAATACGTTATGGAGCTGACGCCGCGTGGAACGGCGCTCGGCTTTACCGGCTTGAGTGTCGGCACGCAGGTGCGCAACGCCTTTGAAGGAGCGATCGCGACGCGGTTCGCGCGCGGCGACGAAGAAATCACCGTGCGGGTGCAGCAGGCACAGGAAGGTGACGGGCGGCAGGCGCTCGACGGTCTTTATCTCCGCACGCCGCAAGGCCAGCGTGTGCCGCTTTCCGAGGTGGTCCGCGTCACAGAGCGGCAGGGCTTTTCTATCATCCAGCGGCGCGATGGCCGAAGGACCGTTGGGGTTACCGCGGATATCGATCTCGAGGTCACCAATGTGCCGAAGGTCGTGGAGCGGCTGCGCACCGAGGTGATGCCGGACATCGTTCGCAAGTACGGCATCGATTTCGAGTTCAAGGGACGTGACGAGGAGCGGCGCGAGTCGTTTGCCGATCTTCAGCTCGGTGGCTATCTCGCGCTGGCGCTGATCTTTATCATCCTCGCCTGGGTGTTCGAGAGTTACGCAAAGCCGCTCGCGGTGATGTCGATCATTCCGTTCGGCTTGGTCGGCGCGGTCGTCGGTCACTACATGTTGGGACTGCCGCTCACCATTATCAGCCTCCTTGGCCTACTTGGGTTATCGGGGATCCTCGTGAATGACTCGATCATCCTGATGACGCAGGTCAATGCGCGGCTGAAGCAGGGGCAGGAGCTGGCCGTCGCCGCGATCGGGGCGTCGCAGGACCGGCTGCGCGCGGTGTTGCTGACGTCGTTGACGACGATTGGCGGGCTGGTGCCGTTGCTTTTCGAGACCAGTCGCCAGGCGGAGTTCCTCAAGCCGATGGCCGTGACATTGGTGTTCGGGCTCGGGACGGCGACGATCCTCGTGCTCGTTCTGATCCCGGCTATTGTTGGCATCGGCGGCGATATCGGGGGGGCGTTCCGCTGGCTGTGGAACACGGCACTGGGGCGGTCGACGGAGCGGCCGCGTACGGTTGCTGCGGAGTAAAATCCGCTGGGTGTCACTGTCGTGCTCGCGCCCGCGCGTACCGGCGCCGATTTTAGGCAGATGTCCGTTCAAGGAAGCGCCGGACACAGGCGGTAAAGGCTGGCGCGTCGTCGTGATGCGGCCAGTGACCCGCGGATGGCATCACGACCAGGTCAGCGTCGCGGAAGTGTGCGAGCCTTCCGTCGTCGGCCGGGTTCGAGGCCCACGATGCCCCGCCATAGACCAGCAGCACCGGGCAGGTGATCTCGCCGAACATCTCCATTTTTCTCGTGTGTGAATAATCCTCCGGAATTATTGCGCCGAGTGCCGGGTCGTGCGCCCAGACCCGCGTTGTCCCGTGAGCAACGTCGATAACGCGGGTTGCGCGGTGGGCCATCGTCAACGCGAGCGGGCGGTCGAGTGCCGGGTTCGCTTTCTGCAAAATGTCGGCTGCCGCGCTTGCGTCAGAGACCGGGCGCGGTGCCGTGTGTGCGAGGCATGCATGCCGCGCAAGCCAGTCTCGCTGGCGTTCAGCCGCCGACGATTTTTCTTCCTCCCCGGCTTTTGAGGGGCTTGGGCCAATCCCTTCGACGACCACGAGCGCATGCACGATGTCGGATCTCGCGGCGGCGAAGCGTAAGGCGATGTTGCCGCCAAGGGAGTGGGCAACGAGCATGACCGGTTTCGCGGACACGGCTGTGACTAGCGCGTTCAGGTCGGCGACAAATCCCGACATCGCGTAAAGTCGATCGGCCGACCACGGACTGGCGCCATGCCCGCGCAGATCAGGCGCGATCACGCGATACGTCGGCGCCAGCGCTTCAGCCACCCGGCGCCACGCATGTCCCGTGTCCTTCATGCCGTGCACCAGAACGATGGTCTCGCGCTCTGCGGCGGTCGTCGTCGGCGCGTGTGGCGTTGACGGCGTATCCCACACCGTTGCGACAAGCGGGCCGGCCGGTGCCTCGATGGTGATCTCGGTCGATGTGATGCGTGCGGTGTCCGTCATGCGGTGGGACCGCCCTGGCCCGTCTGGGTTTGTGAGCGGACGCGTGCGACTGCATCGTTCCATCCGGCGAACCGCTGGTCTCTCCACGCCGTTGCGCGCATGGGTGTGAACTGCCGCTCGGCGCGCCAGTTGGCGGCAAACTCGGTCGGCCCCGGATAAAGCCCAACACCTGCACCGGCCAGCCATGCGACTCCGAGCGCCGTCGTCTCGAGATACGCCGGGCGGTCCACCGGCGCGTCGAGAAGATCGGCCAAGCGCTGCATGGTCCAATCCGATGCGACCATCCCCCCGTCCACGCGCAGCACCGGCGCGGATATCGCTCCCGTGGCATCGGACGCCGCGTGATCGGCGGTGATCGCGCGCATGAGGTCGGCGGTTTGTAGCGCGACGCTCTCGAGTGCGGCGCGTGAAAGATCGGCGCGGCCCGTTGCCCGGGTGAGACCGAAAATTGCGCCACGCGCCTCCGGATCCCAGTGTGGTGCGCCGAGGCCGGTAAATGCGGGGACGAAAAATACATCGCCGTCCGTCGGGTCGTTGGCATCCGCCTCGATCGCAAGCACATCAATTTCATCGGCAGCGGCGATAATGCCGAGGTTGTCGCGCAGCCATTGCGCGGCGGCGCCCGCGACAAAGATCGACCCCTCGAGCGCGTATGTCGTCTGCCCATCAATGCGCGCGGCGACGGTCGTGAGCAATCGGTTCTGCGACGTGACTGCGGTTGTCCCTGTATGGGAGAGAATAAAAGCGCCGGTACCGAAGGTCGCCTTCGTCTCGCCCAACGCAAAGCACGCCTGACCCATCGCGGCGGCCTGCTGATCGCCTGCAACCGCACGGATGGGGATCTCCGCACCGAGGACGTCGCGGGCCGTCGTGCCGAAGTTTGCGTTGGTGTCATGCACCTGCGGAAGTACAGCACGCGGGATGTCGAAGACGGCGAGCAGATCGTCGTCCCAGCGCTGGCGGTGGATATCGAACAGCATGGTCCGCGCGGCATTGGTCGCATCGGTGACATGCGCCCGGCCGTCCGTGAGCTTCCAGACGAGGAACGTGTCGACCGTGCCGAACGCGAGGTCGCCGCGGACCGCGCGTTCGCGCGCACCCGGGATCGTGTCGATCAGCCAAGCAAGTTTTGTTGCGGAGAAATACGGATCGAGCAGAAGCCCGGTGCGTGATGTGATCAGCGCCTCGTGGCCGGCGGCGCGCATGGCAGCGCAGGTCTCGGCAGTGCGCCGATCCTGCCAGACAATCGCCGGCGCGAGTGGTGCGCCGGTCCGGCGGTCCCAGAGCAGCGTGGTCTCGCGCTGGTTGGTGATGCCGATCGCGGCGATGTCGCTGGCGGCAAGATCGGCGTTGTTCATAGCCTGATGGATCGTCTCGCGGACGGTCCGCCAAAGATCGGCTGGCGCGTGCTCGACGTGCCCTTCATGGGGGAAGTGCTGCGGGAACTCCTGTTGCGCGGAGGCGATCGGTGTCAGGTCGGCATCGAAGATGATCGACCGGGTCGAGGTCGTGCCCTGATCAATGGCGAGGACGTGACGGGCCATAGCTGTATTATCCTCCGGCCGCGGTTGGAGGTGCTGCCACTTCGCCGAGATGGTCTGCAACCCGATCGCGTTCCTCAGCGGTCATGTGCAGCCCGCATTTCGTGCGCCGCCAGAGGATGTCTTCGGCCGTTTGGGCGAACTCCGTGCGCTGGAGAAACTCGATCTCGCGTGCGGTGAGGCCCGCGCCAAAGTGCGTGCCGAGGTCTTCGCATGACGTTGCTGCGCCGAGCATATCCCACGCGCGGGTTCCATAGCTGCGGACAAGTCGTTCGCATGTGGCTGCGGCGAGGAAGGGAAAATCCGCCCGCAGTCTCTGTGCAAGTGCGTCGGCGCCACCGCGCGGAAAGTCGCCGCCAGGGAGTTGCACCTTTCCAGTCCAGCCCGCGCTGCGGGTGTCGACTGGGCCAAGCTCGGCTTCGATCTTTTCAAGCGCGGCTTCAGCGAGGCGTCGGTATGTCGTGAGTTTTCCACCTAGCACGGTCATGAGCGGAGCGCCGCGGGGATGTTCGAGCGAGAGGGTGTAGTCGCGCGTGGCATCCTGCGCGTCACCCGCCTCACCGCTGTCGAGCAGAGGGCGGACGGCGGCGAATTGCCAGGCCACATCCGCCCGCGTGAATGTCGTGCGGAGATTTTCCGAGATGCCTGCGAGCAGGTAGTCGATTTCTTCCCCACTCGGCGTCGCCTGTGACGGGTCTGCTTCCGTTTCGGCGTCCGTGGTGCCGACAAGCGTGAACGTGCCCTCGTAAGGAATTGCGAACATCACGCGGCCATCGGCATTCTGGAAAATAAAGGCACGTTCGTCCGGCAGGCGATAACGCAAGACAATATGGCTGCCGCGCACGAGGCGAATGCGTGATGTGGCATTGTTCCCGAAGGCGGAGCGCGCGACGATATCCGCCCAGGGGCCGGCCGCATTGACAATCATCCGGGCCCTGACGTGGCGGGTTCCCACCTTGCGAGCTTCCACACTGTAGGGCTTGCCGACGGCCTGATCCTCGAGGTCTGCCAGCCAGCCATCTTCCTGCGGCCGTACCGCAGTGACTCTCGTGCGCACCGCGATCTCCGCTCCCCGGTCGGCGGCGTCGCGGGCGTTCAGGACGACGAGCCGCGCATCGTCTACCCAGCAATCGGAGTACTCGAATGCGCGCGTGAAGCGCTCATCCAGCACGCGTGCGATTCGGTCTCGGCTCAACGCGAGGCTCCGTGTCGGCTGGAGCAGCTTTCGCCCACCAATGTGATCGTAGATCGCGAGG
>JBCBJG010000208.1:0-6001 GCA_038523655.1 Pseudomonadota bacterium
AGCAGAGCAACGACCCGCGCGATGCGGTTGCTCCGAGTATCTGCTTGGCCCTGGTAGTTCATTTGCGGCGTCCGGTGTGCCCTGTATCGTTGACCAAGTCTTACCGCAAGAATGTATTAATGTCTTGCCCGCCGAATAATTAAGCATAATCAAAAGTAAATGCGTGCGCGCGTACCCGCAGCTTTCCATTATTACTTTCGTAACAATTGCAGAAGCAATGCGCGGCGCAAGAAGAGGTTAAACCGCTTCGATGGCCTCGAGCGTTGTCGCGGGCGTAATCGCGTCCGGCGACTGGGGCACCTCGATCAGATACGGCACGGAGCTTGAGAGCCCTCGTTTCAGCGCAGCGCGGATCTCCAGCGGGTCGCTCAGATGCTCGCCCTCACCACCGTATGCTCGGGCGAGGCCGACAAAATCGGGGTTCGACAGTGACGTGCCATGGACCCGCCCGGGGTACTGCCGCGCCTGGTGCATGCGGATCGTCCCGTACATGCCGTTGTTCACGACGATGGTGAGCAGCCGCACCCCGTACTGCGCCGCAGTCGCGAGCTCCTGCCCGTTCATGAGGAAACATCCGTCGCCGGCAAAGGCGACGACCTGGCGACCATCGTACCGCAGCGCCGCCGCGATCGCAGCCGGCACCCCGTACCCCATCGCTCCCGCCGTCGGCGCAAGCTGCGTGCGGTACTGCCGATACCCGCGATAACGATGCACCCATGCGGTGTAGTTGCCGGCACCGTTGGCGACGATGGCTCCCGGGTCGAACAAATCATCCAACGTCAGCACGATATCCTCGAGCCGGATGGCACCGGGCGTAGCGACCGGAGCGCGAAACGCCTCGTACGCCTCCCGCAGCGCCGCACGGTGACCGCCCCACCCCGGGGACGCCGGCAACTGCCGCGTCGCCAAAGCGGAGAAAAACGCACGCGATGACGCGGCGACACCGATGGCAGGGCGATACACCCGGCCGATCTCACCGACATCCGGATAGACATGCACAAGCTGTTGCGTCGCGAGCGGTGGGCGCACCAATTTGTACCCGCCCGTCGTCATCTCCCCGAGCCGAGCGCCGACAACAATTAGATAATCCGCATTCCGCACCGCATCGCCGAGCGCCGCCTCGACGCCGATGCCCACATGACCGACATAGTTAGGGTGCGCGTTGTCGATGTAGTCCTGACAACGGAACGACGCGGCAATCGGTAGATCAGATTGCGCCGCGAAGGCTTCGGCAGCAGCCCGCGTTTGCTCGCACCACCCGGGTCCGCCGACGATGACGAGCGGCCGCTTCGCCTGGCTGAGCCCATCGATGATCCGATCGATCGTCTGCGGTGGCGCGCATGTCTCGGCGATGACCGCTTCCGGCACGTCATCGCAGTCCGCCGCCCCGCTCAGCATGTCCTCGGGCAGGCCCACGACAACAGGTCCCGGCCGGCCATTCACCGCAGCATGAAACGCGCGGCTCACAACCTCGGGAATGCGGGCGGTCTGGCGGATCACTTCGACGGACTTCGCGAGCCCCCCGAACACGGCCTCGAGATCGAACTCCTGGAACGCTTCTCGCTGCTCCATGTCGCGCGCAGGCAACCCGACGAACATGACAAGCGGCGTCGAATCCTGACGCGCGATGTGAACGCCGATCGATGCGTTGGTGGCACCCGGGCCGCGCGTGACGAACACGACGCCCGGCCGGCCCGTCAGCTTGCCATCGGCCTCGGCCATGATCGCGGCGCCGCCTTCCTGACGGCACACCACGGTCGTGATGTCGTTTGCGTCATGCAGGCCATCGAGCGCCGCAAGAAAACTCTCGCCCGGCACGCAGAAGATCGTGTCGCACTGCTGCGCGCGCAATTGGTCAATCAGGATCTGACCGCCGTGGCGCATCAGGCGGCTTCGGCACCGTAGTACGTGGTCACGACGTGTTCCGCTTCGGCGAAAAACAGCCAGCGTTCGACGAAGATCCCGACTGCGGCGGTGACGAGCGCAAAGAACGACCCGAACAGCGCCGCGATCGTGCCGCCCACGAGGCCGAGCAGCACGCCAAGCAACGGCAGACCGAATGCGAGGAGGAAAACAATGTTCCGCAGGCGCGCAACGTGTTTGCGCGCAACGGTGTAGCCCATCTCCCGCATCACGAAGTTGCGTCGCGCATGCGCCGCCTCGAACGGACGCACCTTACCAAGATGCCCGAGACCGGTCGCGTTACCGGCCGTACTTACCGGCGGGGCCGCATCGACCTTTGTCCAGTAGAGGAACTTCGCCACCAGGCCGACCGCGATCAACAGCGATGTCACCCAGACATATCCCTCACCAGCAACACCGAAGAGGTTGAGGAGGAAAAGGAACGCAATGGCTCCCGTCATCACACCGAAGATGATGTAGTTGATCGGCACGATGCCGAGGTGCCAGTGGCGGATGGTCTTCAGTGATGCGTAGATCATGCCGGTGCAATAGAGCGTCACGAGCGAACCGAGAATGGCGAGGACGGCAAGCACCCGCTCGAGCGCCGTCGCGCTGTCGCCCCCACCGCCGAACGACCACGATAGGGCGAGCAACCCTGCCGGCACGTAGGTGATGACCGCCATCACACCCTCGCGCGACAGCCACGAGGTGCGCCACTGCGAAAACGCACGCCACGCCCGCTCAGGACGACCGAGGTGCGCGGTGGAAGACAGCAGGCCTGCCGTGACCAAACCCAGGGCAAGTGCGAACACCACAAGCCCGAAGCTGGTCGAGCGCGGCACTGCGTCAAACAGAATGGCACCCGCAATCAGACAGAGCAGGCCGTAACCGGCGCCCGACGCCGTGGTGAAGAAAATGACCGAGTAGGCAGGATGCATAGGGACGTTCCGATGCGCACGTAACCGCGCAGAGACGAGTTGTAGAGCGTCAGGCTTAGCGCGAAAGCTGCTGGTCTGCCCACGAGAATAACCGTTCGAGCGCGCTCCCTGCAGTCGTCGGCGCGCGTTGCGCCTCTTCGACCGGCGCCGCCGGCTTCATGTTCTGGCGCGGGCGCGGCGGGAGATATTTATTCTGCGGCTTGTAGCCCATCTCCGGCATCAGGTCATAACCGCCCCGCTCGGCAACCAATTTCGAGACATCGCTCTCCGGATCACCCGTGTCGCCGAAATGGCGGGCACCGGTCGGGCATGCCCGCACACATGCCGGCACCCGATCCTCCTCGGGGAGATTTTCGTTGTAGATGCGATCGACGCACAGCGTGCATTTCCGCATCACGCCAACCTCGTAGTCGTACTCGCGCGCACCATACGGGCACGCCCACGAGCAGAGCTTGCAGCCGATGCAGGTATCGGGATTGACGAGGACGATCCCGTCTTCCGCGCGCTTATACGAGGCACCGGTCGGGCACACCGTCACGCAGTCCGGCTCTTCACAATGCAGGCACGAGCGCGGGAAGTGCACCGCCTGACTGCGCGCGCCTTCGCCGATCTCGTACGCGTGCACGCGATTAAGCCACGTCCCGTGCGGGTCGGCGCCGTAGGGGTCCTGGTCACTCAGCGGCGCGGAGTAGCCGCCCGTGTTCCACTCCTTGCACGACGTCACACACGCCTGGCATCCGACACACGTATCGAGGTCGATGACGAGGCCAAGTTTTTTCTCCGTCGTCTGGGGCAACGAGGTCATTGTGCGCCCTCGCGGAACTGGGAGCCGAACGTGAGCGTGTCGGGCGTCACCGGCGCATTCGGCCGACGCAGTGGCTCAAACCTTGGAAGCGACTCATCCGCCGTATCCCCGTCCGCCTTTTCGATCCGCACGCGCAAGTCGTACCACGCCGCCTGCCCGGTGATCGGATCGCTGTTTGAATAGCGGTAGCCGCCATCCCGCTCCGGCAGCAACTCACTGATCAGATGGTTCAACAAAAAGCCACGCGTCGCTTCGGGCGCATCGTCGTCAAGCGCCCAAGCGCCCTTTCGCTTGCCGATCGCGTTCCAGGTCCAGACGGTCGAGGAATTAACCCCCTCCATCAGCGCGACCTGTGCCTTCACCCGTCCGATGTGGCTGTAAATCCAGACCCAATCGTCGTCCCGGATTTCCAGCTCCTTCGCCATCTCGCGGTTCATGAACAGCTTGTTCTGCGCGGTAATCTGGCGGAGCCACGCGTTCTGGGAGCCCCAAGAGTGGTACATGTGCATCGGGCGCTGAGTGATCGCGTGGAGTGGATAATCTCCGTCTTCGAGCATCGCTCCCTCGAACGGCGCGTACCAGAACGGAAGCGGGTCGAAAAACATGTCGATCCGTCGCCGGTGGTGATCCGGTGGCTGGATGTCACCGTGCCCTTGCGCTGCGAGCCGGAATTTCTGGAGCGGCTCACTGTACAACTGGAAGACAATCGGCTCGGTCGACCCGATGAAGCCGACCGACTTCGCCCATTCCAGATAGTCCGCGTTTGCGTGCTTGAAGAACCGCTGCCCGTCCGGCAGGTGGTGCGTGTTGAAGCAACCATTCTCGATATAGCGCTCGAGTTGGTCCGGATTGACGGCGCCCTTGCCGTACTGGGAGCCGTCTTCGCCGCGCCAGCCGGCGAGCGGCCCGACGCCCGGCGTGCGCTCGTGGTTGACGATGTAATCCGGATACCCGCCCGGATACTTCGCGCTGCCATCCTCATTGGTGAAGCCCGGAAGCCCGAGCCGGCCGCCGAGATCGATCAGCACATCCTGGAACGGGCGCACGTCCCGATCAGGCTTCACCACCGGTTGGCGAATGGAATCAGCAGGGCCATCCGGCTCCGAGATCGGACGGTCGAGGAGCGATATACAGTCCCAACGCTCAAGGTAGGTGGTGTCCGGCAGGATCAGGTCGGCATACGGTACCATCTCGGAGAAATATGCGTCCGAGTAGATGATTTTCGGGATTTTATAATCGCCGTTGTCGTCTTTGGCGGTGAGATAATCCAGCACCCCCTGCACGTTCATCGACGAATTCCAGCTCATGTTCGCCATGTACATGAACAGCACGTCGAGGCCGTACGGGTCCTGCTTCGCGGCGTTGTTGAGCACCATGTGCATCAGGCCGTGAGCCGCGACAGGCGCGTCCCACGAGTACGCCTTGTCGATGCGAAGGGGGTCTCCCGCTTCGTCGACCAGCAAATCCTCGGGGCCTTCGACAAACCCGAGGGGCGCGCCGGCGAGCGGCGTATCCGGCTGCACCGAGCCGAGCTTTCCTGCTGGTTTCAGGTGCGGCGGGATCGCCTTCGGGAAGGGAGGTTTATACCGGAAACCGCCCGGGCAATCGATCGAGCCCAGAATGATCTGCAGCAGGTGGATCAGTCGGCAGGTATTGAATCCGTTCGAGTGCGCCGAGATCCCCCGCATCGCGTGCATGCTGACCGGCCGGCCGATCATCTTCTCGTGACGCCGCCCCGCCCAGTCCGTCCATGGGATGTCGAGAACAACTTCCTTCTCGAACGCCGCCTCGGCCAGTTCGCGCGCGATCCGACGAATGACGTCAGCCTCGAGGCCTGTCTGCGCTGCAACCCGGTCAGGTGCATACGCCCCGCTGCCGAACCGCTCTGCCAGAAGCTGGAACACCGGGACAGCCCGACGCCCGTCTGCGAGCTCGAACTCACCGCTGAGCGACGGTTTTACATCTGCCAGAAGGCCGCTCGCGAGTGCATCCGTCGACGTGTCGTGGACGAGCGGATTTCCCTCCTCGTCACGCGCGAACAGGCCATCGTCTGCCGAACCTTGCGACTGGATGACCAGCCACGGCGCGTTCGTGTAGCGCACGAGGTAATCGAGATCGATCGCGCGCATCTCGAATAGCTCGTGGATCAGCGCGGCGACGAACAGCCCGTCCGTGCCGGGCTTGATCCCCACCCACTCATCCGCAATCGCGCCATAGCCGGAGCGCACCGGGTTGATCGCCGTCACCTTGACGCCGCGTTCCTTAAGCTTTCCGAGCCCCATCTTGATCGGGTTGGACGCATGATCTTCTGCAACGCCGAACAGGAGAAAATATTCCGTTCGGTCCCAGTCCGGCT
>JBCBJG010000209.1:0-5946 GCA_038523655.1 Pseudomonadota bacterium
ATGGCGACCCGTCACGTCATGGTGGAGCGTGCGGCCTTCGCGCAGCGGCACTTTGATCAACGCGCGTTTTGCGGCTTCGCTGGCCTTACGGATAGCTTCCGGCACTTCGCGGGCCTTGCCCTTACCGAAGCCGACGCGGCCCTTCTTGTCGCCAATCACGACAAGTGCCGCGAAGCCGAAGCGACGACCGCCTTTCACCACCTTGGCGACGCGGTTGATGTGAACGAGCTTGTCTTCGAACTCGCTCTGTTCCTCGCGGTTGCGACCGCCGCGATCGCCACGACGACCGCCTCCACGTTCCGGACTGCGTGCCACGCCGATCCCCTTCCTAGAATTTCAGGCCGCCGTCACGCGCGGCATCCGCCAACGCTTTGACACGGCCATGATAGATGTATGCGCCGCGATCGAACACGACCTCGGTGACACCGGCGCTCGACGCCCGCGACGCGATAAGCTTGCCGACCTCGCTTGCGGCATCGACCGTCGCGCCGGTCTTGACCTTAGACTTCACGTCGGCGTCCAGCGTTGAGGCGGACGCGACCGTGTGGCCGTTCGCGTCGTCGATCACCTGCGCATAGATATGCTGCGAGGAGCGAAATACCGACAGCCGGGGGCGACCGTTACGCGCCCTCGCGAGCTGGCGGCGGACCCGCGCCTTGCGCGCATCGTTCTGTTTCTTGAGCGAAGCCATTGCGTTCTCTGCTGCGTTGTCGGTTCGCGTGTCGCCCGCCCGTCCGGAGGCAACCACGCTGCGCCGAGCTACTTCTTTTTGCCTTCTTTACGGAAGATAAATTCATCCGCGTACTTGATCCCTTTGCCTTTGTAAGGCTCCGGCGGCCGGTAGCTGCGCACCTCGGCGCAGAACTGGCCGACTCGCTGCTTCTCGATGCCCGTGACGATGATCTCGGTCGGCTTGGTCACCTTGACGTCGAGGTCCTGCGGGATCGGGTGCAGCACTTCATGGCTCAGGCCAAGTTGCAACTGCAGGTTCGAGCCCTGCATCTGCGCGCGGTAGCCAACGCCATTGATCTCAAGCGTTTTCGAGAACCCGTCGGTCACGCCCGTGACCAGGTTCTGCACCAGCGTGCGCGACATGCCCCACATGGAGCGCGCGCGCTTCGACTGGTTCTTCGGCTCGATGGTGATGCCGTCGTCACCCATTGCCACGTTCACGTCGTCGACCAACGTGATCTCGAGCTGACCTTTCGGCCCTTTCACCTTCACCGTGCGGCCCGAGACGTTCGCCTCGACACCGGACGGGATATGAACGGGCTTCTTGCCGATCCGGGACATTTTTCTTCCTCTCCGTCCGACTGCGTGGTCGGCACACCAATCACTCGCGGCATTCCGCAGCGCGTAGGTTCTCGCGCGCTAGAAGATGCTGCAGATCACCTCGCCACCGACCCGCTCTTCGCGCGCCTGGGTATCTGACATCACGCCCTTCGGCGTCGACAGGATCGAGACGCCAAGGCCGTTCATCACCGTCGGGATATCCTTGACCGGCGAATACACCCGGCGGCCGGGCTTCGACACCCGGCGCAGAGATTTAATGACCGGCTCGCCATTGTGATACTTCAGCTCGATCTCGAGTTCAGGCTGAGCGCCCTTCACTGTGATTTCGCTGTAGCCGCGGATGTAGCCTTCCGACGCGAGTACGTCGAGAACGCGAGCACGCATTTTGGAGGCAGGCGTGCTGACCTTGTCCTTGCGCCGCATCTGCGCATTGCGGATGCGGGTCAGCATATCGCCGATCGGATCGGAAACGGGCATATCGGTGCTCCCTTACCAGCTCGACTTGACCATGCCGGGCAGCATGCCCTGCGACGTCAACTCGCGCAGCGCGATGCGCGACAATTTCAGTTTGCGATAGTAGCCGCGTGGGCGACCGGTCAGATCGCAGCGGTTACGGATCCGTGTCTTAGAGCTGTCGCGCGGGAGCTCGGCAAGCTTGAGGCTCGCCTTAAAGCGCTCTTCGCGCGATGTGTTCTCATCCTTCAACGTCGCCTTAAGCGCGGCGCGTTTGCCGGCGAACTGCTTCGTCAACTTGCGGCGACGCTTGTTCTTTTCGACGGCACTCTTCTTAGCCATGGGGTCTCCTCGAGGCGTAAATTTCGGGGCGGGGCAGGCGGTCAGGCCTGCTCCTGGGCCTCGCCGGTGAATGGGAAATTAAAGGCACGCAGCAGCGCCCGCGCTTCGTCGTCGGATTCCGCGCTCGTGCAGATGATCACGTCCATGCCGAGGATCTCGTCGACCTTGTCGTAGTCGATCTCCGGGAAGACGATGTGCTCCTTGATGCCCATCGCGTAGTTCCCACGCCCGTCGAAGCTTTTCGGGTTGAGGCCGCGGAAGTCTTTCACCCGCGGGAGCGCGATCGTGACCAGGCGGTCGAGAAATTCGTACATGCGCTGGCGGCGCAGCGTGACCTTGCAGCCAATCGCCATGCCGTCGCGCAGCTTGAACGTCGCGATCGACTTACGCGCTTTCGTCGTCACCGGCTTCTGCCCGGCGATCAGCGTCATGTCATTGACCGCGGCCTCGACCTTCTTGCGATCGTTGACGGCGCCGCCGACGCCCATGTTCAGCACGATTTTCTCGAGCTTGGGCACCTGCATCGGGTTCTTGTACCCGAACTGCTCGGTCATCTGCCCACGAATGGCATCGTCGTACTGCTGACGAAGCCGAGGCACATATCCATTGGCACTAGCCATCGATGGTCTCTCCCGAGCGCTTGGCGAAGCGCACCTTCTTGCCGTCGTCCGTCACCTTGAAGCCGACGCGGGTTGGTTGTCCGTCCTTCGGGTCCTCGTGCGCGAGGTTCGAAATGTGGATCGGCGCCTCGCGCTGAATGCGGCCAGCTTCCTGCTGGGCCGTCTGGCGCTGGTGTTTCACCGTCAGATTCACACCCTGGACGAGCGCTTTATTCTCCTTCGGCATCACCTTCAGGACGACGCCCTTTTTGCCCTTGTCCTTGCCGGCAAGCACGACGACGCGGTCGTCTTTACGGATCTTGAGCTTGGTCGCGGCCATCACAGTACCTCCGGCGCGAGCGAGACGATCTTCATGTGCTTCTTGCCGCGCAGTTCACGGGTCACGGGACCGAAAATGCGCGTGCCGATCGGCTCGTTGTTGTTGTTGATCAGGACTGCCGCGTTGCGGTCGAAGCGGATCAGGCTGCCATCGGCGCGGCGTACACCGGAGGCCGTACGCACCACGACCGCCTTCATGACCTGGCCTTTTTTCACCCGCCCGCGCGGAATAGCTTCCTTCACGCTCACCACGATGATGTCACCGACCGACGCATACTTGCGCTTCGATCCGCCGAGCACCTTGATGCACTGCACGCGCCGCGCGCCCGAGTTGTCGGCGACGTCGAGGTTTGTCTCGTCCTGGATCATCGTGCCTGCCTCTTCCAAACCGTCTGCTTCGTCGCCCGACCGGCGCGCACGGCGGTCCTGGCTCAGTGTTGTCTGTTCAGCGCCCGCGCGTAGACGGGGCGCAAGTCCGTGCCCTTTCGAGGCGCACCGTCTTGATCGTCAGCCCGCGGCCGCTTCATCGCTCAGGATGGTCCAGCGCTTGTTCTTCGATATCGGTGCGCATTCGACGATGCGAACCTGCTCCCCAACCTTGATCGCGTTGCTCTCGTCATGCGCCTGATACCGCTTCGAGCGACGCACGACCTTCTTGTAGAGCGGGTGCGTAAAGCGGCGCTCGACCTTCACGACGACGGTTTTGTCGTTCTTGTCGGAGACCACGACACCCTGGAGAATTCGCTTCGGCATTTTTCTTCCCAATCAGTCTTTCGCGATCGGCTGCATGGCGCCGATCTCGCGGAAGGGCGCTTCGCCCTGTGTCTGTTTCGCTCCGTCAGCTCGCATCGCCGGCGCCGGCATCACCAGCTTTTCCACCGGCGCTCTCGCCGGACTTGCGCTGCTTGGCGACGGTCTTCACCTTCGCAATCGTGCGGCGCACCTCACGGATGCGCGCCGTGTTCTCGAGCTGCCCGGTCGCGGTCTGGAAGCGCAGGTTGAACTGCTCCTTCTTGAGCGCCACGAGCTTGTCGTCGAGCTGGTCGGGGGTCAGGTCCCGGATTTCTGCAATCTTCATCGTCGTGTTCCTCGATCCCGGTCGAGCGGTTCTCTCACCGGCCTTCGTCGCCGGGCATCATAAGCTGAGCCGGCCGGCGCCTCGTCCGCCGGCTAAAGCAGCACCTCGTTAGTCGCCCAACCGCTTCACGATCCGTGTCTTGATCGGCAGCTTGGCGGCCGCGAGCAGAAGCGCCTGGCGCGCCACCGGCTCGGATACGCCGTCGATCTCGAACATGATGCGCCCTGGTTTGACCTTGGCCGCCCAGTATTCGACCGAGCCCTTGCCCTTACCCATGCGGACTTCCGTCGGCTTTTTCGTCACCGGCACATCCGGGAAAATCCGGATCCAGACGCGGCCGACACGCTTCATCTGCCGCGTCATGGCGCGACGTGCGGCTTCGATCTGCCGCGCGGTTACCCGCTCAGGCTCCAATGCCTTGAGGCCGAACGAGCCGAAGTTGAGCTCGGTCCCACCCTTGGCGGCACCCTTGATGCGGCCCTTGTGCATCTTGCGGAATTTGGTGCGCTTTGGTTGCAGCATCTCGTTCGTCCCGGTTGTTCATCGATCGCGCTGGCGCGACCCGGCGACCACCGCCGCCATTCGTGTGCTCTCTGCCGTTCGGCGGTCAGCGCCCGGCCGGCGCTCCACTGTCACGGTCCTGGCGACGCGGGCGCCCCCCACCCGGACCGCCGGTCGTCTGTGCTTCGTTCCGGCGGTTATCGTGGGCCATCGGATCGTGCTCCATGATCTCGCCTTTGAAGATCCAGACCTTGATGCCGATGATGCCGTACGCGGTCGAGCCGAGGGCTGTCCCGTAATCGATGTCGGCGCGCAGGGTGTGCAGTGGCACGCGGCCTTCACGGTACCACTCGACCCGCGCAATCTCTGCGCCACCGAGCCGGCCGCCGCAATTGATGCGGATACCGAGTGCGCCGAGGCGCATGGCGGATTGCACAGCACGTTTCATCGCCCGGCGAAACGCCACGCGACGTTCGAGCTGTTGCGCAATATTCTCCGCAACCAGCGTGGCGTCGACTTCCGGCTTACGGATCTCGGTGATGTTCAGGAACACCTCGCTTTCCGTGAACCGCGAGAGCCGCTTGCGCAGTGTGTCGATGTCGGAGCCCTTCTTGCCGATCAGCAGGCCGGGTCGCGCCGAGTGGATCGTGATCCGGCACTTCTTGTGCGGACGCTCGATCACGACCTTCGAGATCCCAGCAGCACGGCGCATCTTCATGATCTCGTCACGGATGCGCATGTCTTCATGCAGCAGATCGCCGTAGCTGTGCTTGTCGGCATACCAGCGGCTGTCGGCCGTGCGGTTGATCCCGAGGCGCAGGCCGATCGGGTTGACTTTCTGACCCATGACTACTTCGCCCCTTCGGCGTCGCTTTCCTCAATCTCACGGACCACGACCGTGAGATGCGAGAACGGTTTCTGGATGCGGCCGATGCGGCCACGTGCGCGGGCTTTCCAGCGCTTCATGACCATGCTCTTGCCGACGTGGGCCTCGGCGACGACCAGACTGTCGACGTCGAGGTTGTGATTATTTTCCGCGTTCGAGACCGCGCTCTCGACCACCTTGCGCACGTCGCCCGCAATCCGCTTGCGCGAGAACCGAAGCGAGGCGATTGCCTTTTCAACCGGCATGCCGCGGATCGTCTCGGCAACAAGGTTCAATTTCTGCGGCGAAATACGCACGTTGCGCAGGACGGCTTGCGCCTCGTTGTCCTTGAGCGTGCGTTCGCGTTTCTGCTTGCCCATCGTCCAGGTCCTCAGCGCCGCTTGGCTTTCTTGTCGGCCGCGTGGCCGTAGTACGTCCGCGTCGGCGAGAACTCACCGAACTTGTGCCCGATCATG
>JBCBJG010000210.1:0-5943 GCA_038523655.1 Pseudomonadota bacterium
ATTGCCATCCCAAGCACGCGATGGAGGTGTTCGACGCCGTCTGGGAGGCGGGCGAACCGCACGGCATGAAACCACTCGGGTTGAATGCCCTCGACATGGTGCGGATCGAGGCCGGGCTGATTTTCGCAGGCTACGAATTCTGTGATCAGACCGACCCGTTCGAGGCGGGTATCGGCTTCACCGTCCCACTCAAATCGAAAGAAGACGACTTCATCGGCCGCGACGCGTTGATCCGGCGGAAAGAAAATCCCCAACGTCGGCTCGTCGGGCTCGACATCGATGCGCAGGACGCCGTGGGCCACGGCGATTGCGTGCACATTGCAGGAAGTTCGATCGCCGCCCGCGCGCAGATCGGTGAGGTGACGAGCGGAATGCGCTCACCGATCCTGAAGAAAAACATCGCCCTTGCGCGGGTCGACATCGCGCACGCCGACGAAGGCACTGAGGTCGAGATCGGCAAGCTCGATGGCCATGCCAAGCGCATTCCTGCGCGGATCGTGAAGTTTCCGCACTTCGACCCGACCAAGAGCCGCGTCCGCGCCTGAGCCGCAGTACGTTTGTTCGCACGGCGAGAAACGTACGAGCCGAGACGGAGAACGCGCTCCCGGCAGGTGCGTCGCGGGTCCAACGAGGCGTGCGCCTCACCAGCAAACGCGGCATCCAAGCGCGCGATATCGATGGGCGACGCCGCGCCGCTTGCACCCTCGTTCGGTTTGCGCGACCTTCGTATGAAGCCACACCGCAGAGCCCGACAGGACCACGCCATGACCGTTCGACACGGCCGTGAATTCCTCGCCATCCCTGGCCCGACCACGGTTCCCGATACCGTGCTCAACGCGATGCACCAACCGGCGCGCGACATCTATGCCGGCGAAATGATCGACCTCACGATCCGCACCCTGGCGCGGCTCAAAGACGTGTTTCTTACAACCGGTGATGTCTACATCTACGCCTCCAATGGCCACGGCGCCTGGGAAGCGGCCCTCACGAACACGCTGTCGCGCGGCGACCGCGTCCTGGTGCTGGAGAGCGGTCGCTTCGCGCGCGGGTGGGGCGAAATGGCGGAAAAACTCGGCGTCACGATGGATGTGGTGCCCTGCGCCCACGAAGACGCCGTCAACCCGGCTGCGGTCGAAGCACACCTGCGCACTGTCGCGCCCGACTTTTACCGGGCCATCCTCGTTGTCCAGATCGATACGGCAACCGGTGTTGTGAACGACATACGGGCTTTGCGCGACGCGATCGACCGCGCCGGGGCAAGCGCCCTGTTCTGCGTCGACACCATCGCCTCGCTCGGCTGCATGGAGTACCGCATGGACGCCTGGGGCGTCGACGTGACGGTCGCGGGGTCGCAGAAAGGTTTGATGACGCCGCCGGGTCTCGCCTTCTGCGCCGCCGGCCCAAAGGCGAAGGCCGCCCGCCGCAACGCCGATCTCGTCACCCCGTACTGGGACTGGGAGTTCCGCGACGGCGGGGAGCATTATCAAAAGTACTGCGGCACCATGCCGGAGCATCTGATGTTTGCGCTCGACCGCGCGCTCGATCTACTGTTCGCGGAAGGGCTCGACGCCACGTGGCAACGCCATGCAATCCTGGCCGAAGCCGTCCACGCTGCCGTCGAGTGCTGGTCGCAAGGCGGCGCGCTCTCCTTCAACGTAACGGACCCGGCTGCGCGTGCCGACAGCGTCACGCTCGTGCGGCTGCGCGACGACATCTCTGCGGCGCCGATCCTCGAATACGCGCGGGAGATGTGCGGCGTGGTGCTCGGCATCGCGATCGGCGAGCTGTCCGGCCGCGGTTTCCGCATCGCGCACATGGGCCACGTGAACGCGCCCGCAATCCTCGGGGCCCTCGGCGTGATCGAAGCCGCGCTGACGGCCCTCGCGATCCCGCACGGAAAAGGCGGCGTGGACGCAGCGATCGGCGTGATCGCCGCGCGCGTACCCGCAACCCCGTCGCGCGTCCAGCAGGCAGCCGAATAGACGGGGACCGTCGTGCCGCTCCGCATCACTGCCACGCTGACGATCCCGGATGCGGAACTGCACGAATCCTTCGTGCACGCAGGCGGCCCCGGCGGCCAGAACGTGAACAAGGTTGCGACCGCCGTTCAACTCCGCTTCGACGCGGCCGGCTCATCCGTTCTGCCGACGACCATCGCGCGCCGCGCGCTCACCCTCGCCGGCAAACGCGCCACCAAGGCCGGCGAGATCATCATCCACGCAAGCAGCGCGCGCACACAGGAGCAGAACCGTCGTCATGCCCGGGCGCGGCTGGCCGCGCTGTTGCGCGAGGCCGCGATACCGCCGAAGCCACGGATCGCCACACGCCCCTCAGCTGCAGCCAAACGTCGGCGGCTGGAGGAAAAATCGCACCGGAGCGCGACCAAACGGCTGCGCGGCCGCGTCTCTCGCAACCATGATTGAGCGACGTCGACCGCAACCCGGACGACGCCCAGACGCGTCGACCGCACGCAGCACCGCCTAGAACGGCAGCCGCACTGTGCTGTCGGAGAAATAATTGTCGACGGCCTTCACCAGCGCTTCCGTCGTCTTCGAACGCCACGAATTCGATTTCAGCAGCTTCGCGTCTTGCTTGTTCGATACGTACGCGAGCTCGATCAGGACGGATGGCACGCTCGCAGACTTGAGCACCGCAAAGTTCGCCGTGCGGTGCGGCGTCGGCCGAAGCTTCGTCGCATCGCCCATGTACTCCCGCAGCGCTGCCGCAAAAATTTCCGAGCGCTTTTTCGTCCCCTTCACCCAGCGGGTTTCGAGGTCCGACAGAATGTTCATCACGGCGCTGTCCGACGTCTTGCCGTTACGCCGCACACTCGCGACGTTCACCTTTTTCGGTGCACTGCGGGCAAGCTTCGAGGCGGTCGAGCGCTTGAGCGTGTAGAACGTCGCGCCGCGCACGTTCTTCCATTTTGCCGGCACGTAGTCCGCGTGCACGGAGATAAAAAGGTCAGCCCGGGCTTTCCGCGCGATCTGGGCGCGACGACGAAGCTTCACGAACACATCGCGATCCCGCGTCATCTTCACCCGATACTTTCCCGACTTCAGAAGCCGGTCGCGCAGTTTCAACGCGAACGCGAGCACCATGTCCTTTTCGCGAATGCCATTCTTCACCGCGCCGGTGTCATGCCCACCGTGCCCTGCATCGACGACGATTAGCGGCCGGTCTTCCTTCGCAAGCCGGTTGAGCGCTGGCCCACCGAGCCGCCGCGGCTTGCGCGTGAACGCACTCTTGCCCGCCGGCTTCGCAACGATGTTCAGCTTGAGGTCAGCGCCGCGTCCACCCGGCCCGGGGCCGAACTTGGCTGAGACACGGACCGGCTTTTTCGTCTCGATGATCAGCCGCGCCTTGCCCTCATAGAGCAAGCCATAGTGGAAGCGACCGATGAGCGGCGAGGACTTAAAAGCGCTTGCGAGCGGCAGATCGATCGCCATCGCCGGCAGATCGACCACGACCCGGTTCGGGTTGCTCAACGCATATGCGCTGTAGCGGACCTTTTTCGGTAGACCGATGATGAAGGGGACAGCCTTACCCCGCGCGCGTGGCGCAACGAGGGTCCGTAAAAACGGGGTCGTAGACGCGCGCGAGACCGGCGCAGCCTGCGCGACATTCGACACACCATTCGTCATGAGCGGCACGACGAAGCAGAGCCCCGCGACCATCGACGCAACAGATACCGCGCCGATCCGCCGACGCCTGAACCGCCTACACCACATTACGCTACCGTACTCATCCGCCGCAACGTGCAGCGGTACTCCCCTCGCGAACCGGTTCCATCGCGAAGCACGGTGGCGGTTTGCGGGGCACACTGGGGCAAAGTTGTGATTGGTTAAGGTTTACGTTTCCCTAACACCTGCGGGAGTTTTTCTCCCAAGCGATTCGCCGCGCGCTCGCCGCGAGTTGCAACTCTGCCGAGGCCAGCGGCGGGTTGGCGATCACTTGAGTGCGCCGGAAGCCTCGAAAACCCGCCACGCATGGCGCAGATGACGTGCGTCGAGGCGATGTCCTCCCGCATGCAGGCAAAGCAGGAGCGTCGCGCGTGGTTGATTGCCCTGCTCAGTGCAGGTCAGTCCGGCAGGTTCGCCCGGTAGCGAGGCAACAGCCGCCCGCCGCTCGGGCGCGACGGCGAGCTGCGCGGCCATCGCAATCGCCTCCCGGACATCTCCCTGCCTGCCGGGCCCGATCGGTCTCCCGGCAATCGGCACGACCTGATCAGACGTGCCGTGAATATGCACGATCGGTGGCCGTGGCTCGCGACAGTCGCGCGGGACCGGCGCCCAGAATGTGCCGGCGATCGGCGCGAACCCGGCGAACATGCGCGGGCGCCGACAGGTGAGTTCCCACACCACCATACCGCCCGCCGAAAAGCCGCTCGCGATGATGCGGCGCCGGTCGATGCCGTGCGCGGACGCGAGGTGCGGCAACAGCCGATCGAAGAACTCGACTGCCCGCCCCGGCCCTCTTCCCGGCGAATTCGGCAGATCCCACCCCGGCCCGGCGCTCTTGACCGCGACAAGCGCAACACCGAGCTCGGACGCGAGCGTTCGCAACCCCTGGTTGCGCATGATCCCGGCAGCGCTCCCCCGCCACCCGTGCATGAAAACGATCGCGCCCGGAGAGGTCGTTAGCCCCTTTGTCGGTGGCATGAGGATGCGATAGGTCCGCCCATCAAGCACGCAGTCCATCGTATCTCCGCAGGCTGTCGCGCCTCCAGCCATCGAACACATCGTCGAGACCCCGATCGCGAACGCGGCGAAGAATTGTCCTGCGATCCGCTTCACGGAACGACGAGCAGCGGCGCGGCCATACCAACTTGAATACAAAGCGTTCACCAATAATACAACTATTGCGCGCATGTAGAGAGGGAGCCAAATCTCTCCGTCAGGGTCACTTGCATGAAAACCACGCGTCCCGAAAATCGCCCCGCCATCCCGCGCGCGAACGCGCCAGTCGCACAGACCTCGCCAGCAACCGAACCACCCGGACGGCTGGACGACCATCTCCCCCGCGATGTCGGCCTGCTGGAGCGCCGCTATGCGATGGCCAAGCGGACCGACGGCCAAGGGTATGCCGTCTTCGATGCGTCGCAGACCCTCATTCATTCGAACGCGCAGTATGCCCGCCTCTACCAGCTCGACCCAACCGAAATCCGCCCGGGGCAGACGCTGCGCGAGATCCTGGCGCTTCGGATCGAAAAGGGCGTCTATGGCGCAGCCGGTGCGGCAGCTTACCGGCGTGAATGGCTGCGCAACGTGAAACGCCGTCGGGTTCGTATTCAGGACCTCAACGACGGCCGTTCACTGATGATCGTGCAGCAACCGACGCACGACGGCTGTTGGCTGTCGACCCATGAGGACATCACCGAACGGTTGCGCGAGGAAGCGGAGGTGACCTTCCACGCGATCCGGGATCCGCTGACGGGCTTGATCAATCGGGCAGCGCTGATGGCCGATCTGGTCGCGGCGCTCGAAGCGCTCCGCGGCCCGGAACACGTCTGCGTGCTGATGCTCGACCTCGACCGCTTCAAACCGATCAACGATACGTATGGTCACGAGACGGGCGACGAAGTGCTGCGCATCATCGCGGAGCGTATTCGCAGTCAGGTGCGCGATACGGACACGGTCGCGCGCCTCGGGGGAGACGAATTCGTCGTTCTGCAAAGTCCGATCCGCGACCGCTCGCGCTTGCCCGATCGCCTTTCGCGGCTGTGCCATGCGCTGCAGGAGCCGATCCGCACACGCGCGGCCCGCGTCCAGGTCGGCGCGACGATCGGCGTTGCGCTGGTTCCGGCGGACGGCACCTCGGCCGAAGAGGCTTTGCGCCGTGCCGATGCAGCGCTTTATGCCGCCAAGGAAGCAGGCCGCGGCGGCTTCCGGATCGATACCCCGACGCAGACCGTGCAAACGCCGCCGAAACGCCCGCGCAACA
>JBCBJG010000211.1:0-5914 GCA_038523655.1 Pseudomonadota bacterium
CGCCGCGCCGCTAGCCGATGTACTGCTCGCCGACCTTGCGGGTGAAGAACGCGCGCGCCCCCGGATCGCCCGTGAGGCAAGCGTTGCGGTGACCTCGAGCGGGCAGTGAGGTCGAGCGATTGGGCGCATGCGCCGAAGAACGAGCGGTGCGCGCTAGAGCGAGTTGAGCGCCGGCAACGCCACGTTACGAGCCACGAATTTCTCCGCCGACGGCTTTTTTCACCTGCGCAACGACCCTTTTGGATACCGCATCGATCGCGTCATCCGTGAGTGGCGCGCCGGTTGGCTGAAGCGTCACCTCGATCGCGAGCGATTTCTTTCCCTCGCCGACGCCGGCGCCGTCGAACACATCGAACAGCTCGACACCCGTGATCAGTTTTTTCTCTGCGCCCTGTGCGGCTCGCACCAGATCGCCCGCGGCGACATCTTCGTCGACGACAAACGCGAAGTCCCGGCGGACCGGCTGCAGATCAGCGAGTTCCAGTGCCGGCCGGCTGACAGATTTACGTTTCGCATCCGGGATCGCCTCGAGGATCAACTCGAACGCGACGACATCGCGGTCGATATCAAGCGCCGACGTGACGCTCGGGTGCACGACGCCGAAATGGCAGATCTGGTTTTTCGGGCCGAGCTGGAAGGTGCCGGCCCGCCCGGGATGAAAATGGTCGACGCTCGAGCGCGCAACCTGCACTTTCGCGGGATCGAGCCCGGCTGCGGCCAACGCAGCAGCGGCATCTGCCTTTGCATCGAACGCGGTGACCGGCGACGCGCTGCCGGACCAGTGCCGCTCAGCTCCCGGGCGCACGGCATGACCGACGCGAACCCCGGCCACCGCGGTCTTCTGCCCCTCCGGCGTATCATCCAGATAGACCTGACCAACCTCAAACATGGCGCTGTCTCCAAGCCCGCGATCGACATTGCGCCGCGCTGCTTCAATCAGCCCCGGCAGCAGGCTTGGGCGCATCACCGAGAGGTCTGCGGAGATTGGGTTCGCGACCGTGAGGGATTCGGCGCCTCCGCCGAAATGCGCGGCAATTGACGGATAAATAAACGACCACGTCACCGCTTCAACCAGTCCGCGTGCTGCAAGCGCCCGCCGGGCGCGGCGCATGCGCACTTGACGAGGCGTCATCACCGGGCGCGCCACACCTTCGAGGGACGGCAGCGCGACGGACGGCACCGTGTCGATCCCGACGATGCGGATGACTTCCTCGACCAAGTCGGCCGGGCCGTGAACATCCGGCCGCCATGTCGGCACTTTGACATCCAGCTTGCCACCCTTGTCGCTGACCTCGAACCCGAGATCGCCAAGGATGCGTTTGGCGTCCGCCGGTTTCACAGCGAGACCCGTCAGCTTTTCGATGAGATCGACGTCGAATGCGATATCGAGCGCGCTGATCGGTGGCTCACCAGCGATCTCGAGACGGCTGATTTCCCCGCCGCACATCTCGCGGATGTAGTGGGCGGCCAGATCCGTTCCGAGCACCGCCGACGCGGGATCGACGCCCCGTTCGAAACGATAGCGCGCGTCGGAATGGATGCCGGCTTTGCGGCCTGCCGTGGCGGTCGCGACCGGATCGAACCATGCAGACTCGACCAGCACGTTCGTCGTGTCTTCGCCGGAACCTGTCGTCTCTCCCCCCATCACGCCGCCGAGCGCGATCGCACCGCTGTCATCGGCAATCACGCACATATCGGTATCGACAGCGTACGTTTTGCCGTCGAGTGCGAGGAATTCTTCTCCCTCGCGTCCCATGCGAGCGTGGATAGTCCCCGTCAGCTTGTCGGCGTCATACGCATGGAGCGGACGCGCGCGGTCGTACGAGACGTAGTTCGTGATATCGACCAGCGCATTGATCGGCCGCAGCCCGATCGCACGCAGGCGCTTCTGCATCCACGGCGCCGAAGGTCCGTTCGTGACCCCGCGCACCAGCCGTCCCGCAAAAACGCGGCAGGCGGCCTGCTCCGCATCATCGAACGCAAGTGCAATGCGCACCGGACTATCGAAACCGTCGTCACCGTCGACGCCGGTGAATTCCGGCTTGAGCTTCCCGAGTCCAGCCGCCGCTAGATCCCGCGCGATGCCCCGCACGCCGAGCGCATCCGGCCGGTTCGGCGTGATCGCGATATCGAAGACCGGATCGCCCAGCCCCATCACATCGACGAAGCGCTCACCGATCCGCGCACCGAGTTCTGTGTCGAGATCGATGATCCCGTCGTGCTCATCGCTCAGTTCCAGCTCGCGCTCCGAACACAACATGCCGAACGATTCGACATCGCGGATCTTGGCCTTTGCGAGCGTCATATCGATGCCGGGCACGTACGTACCGGGGCGGGCGAACACGCCGACCAGCCCCTTGCGCGCGTTCGGCGCACCGCAAACGACCTGATGCACGGCCGAACCGTCATTCACCCGGCAGACGCGCAGCTTGTCTGCGTTCGGATGTTTCTCGGCGTCCTCGACGACAGCGATCACGAAATCACCGAGCCGTTCGGAGGGGTTTTCGATCCCCTCCACTTCGAGCCCGACGCGATCCAGCGTCTCGCGGATCTGCTCGACCCCCGCATCGGTCTCAAGATGATCTTTCAACCAGTCGAGTGTGAACTTCATGACGACAGCCCCCGAGCAAGGCTCGGCATGTCGGTCGGCAGGAACCCGTAGTGCCGCAACCAGCGCATATCACCGGAGAAAAACGCCCGCAGATCCGGCATCCCGTATTTCAGCATCGCAATCCGGTCGATCCCGACGCCGAACGCGAAACCCTGCACCTTGTCCGGATCGTAGCCGACGTTGCGTAGCACCTGCGGATGCACCATCCCGCACCCGAGGATTTCCATCCACTTGTCGCCCTCGCCGATCTGGACCGCGTCACCGACCTTCGCATAGCCGATGTCGACCTCCATCGACGGCTCGGTGAACGGGAAGTGTGACGCACGAAATTTCATCCGCACGCTATCGACTTCGAAAAACGCCTTGCAGAACTCCTCGAGCACCCACTTGAGGTGCCCCATATGCGTCGCCTCGTCGATCACGAGCCCTTCCACCTGATGAAACATCGGCGTGTGCGTCTGATCGCTGTCTGACCGGTAGACCCTGCCCGGTGCAATGATCCGGATCGGCGGCAGCTGGCTTTCCATCGTGCGCACCTGGACGGGTGAGGTGTGCGTGCGCAGGACTTTGCGCGCGCTCTCATCACCACCGGCCGATGGCTCCGATCCGCGGAGGTAAAAGGTATCCATTTCCTGTCGCGCGGGATGGTGCGGCGGGATATTCAACTGATCGAAGTTTTTTTCTGTTGTCTCGATATCCGGGCCCTCGGCAACCGAGAAGCCCATGTCCGCGAAAATCTCCGTCAGCTCGTCGTAGACCTGGCTGATCGGATGGATGCGGCCCTCACGTTCCGGCCCGGGCAACACGGGGAGCGTAATATCTTCCCGTTCGCGTGCGAGCCGTTCTGCCAGCTCGGCGCGTCCGAGATCGGCCTTGCGCGCATCGAGCGCCTCACTCACGCGCTGCTTGAGCCCGTTGACCGTCTGCCCGAAGACCTTGCGCTCGTCCGGAGCCAAGCCGCCGAGCGTTTTCATCAGTGCGGAAATCCGCCCCTTCTTGCCGAGTGCATCGATGCGGAATGTCTCGAGCTCGGCAAGCGTGTTCGCGGCCGCAAGTTCGGCGGTAAGGTCGCGCTCCAGCGCATCGACGTCGACGGTCTCGGACATGGATGAACTCCGGTTATGGCCGGTGTTGGATCAGAGGCGCGACGCGCGGTCAGCGCCCTTAAATGCCAGACCCTGATCGCACGTTCTACGACCCTTCAGGCCCGCGACCTGGGCGCAAAGCGATCTGGCGATCAGAACTGGACACTGCGCGATGTCGGGGACATGGCCGGTCACGCATTTGGTTGCGCCGGTTGTGCGACGACCAAAGCGATAGCCGAGCAGCGTAGCCACCTGCCTATGGCCTCTGGTCGCCATCGCAGGCAGCGCAGCTCAGTTGGCGCTAGCCCAGCCGGTCTCTTGGCGAAACAGCCCAGCCGTTAGGCAGATGCGGCCGCCGTCGCCTGCTCCACGAGCGCTTTGAAGGCCGCCGGCTCGTGAACGGCGAGGTCGGCGAGGACCTTGCGGTCAATCTCGACGCCCGCTTTGCCGAGCCCGTGAATAAATCGGCCATACGTCGTGCCGTGCTCGCGTGCGGCAGCATTAATGCGCTGGATCCAGAGCGCACGGAAGTTTCGTTTGCGCGCCTTGCGGTCGCGGTAGGCGTACTGCCCAGCCTTTTCGACGGCCTGATTGGCAGCGCGGAACGTATTCTTGCGGCGGCCGTAATAGCCTTTGGCAGCCTTGATAACCTTGCGGTGGCGGGCGTGCGTGGTGACGCCGCGTTTCACACGAGACATGAGCGGAGCTCCAAAATCGTCAGTTCAGAGGGAATGTGAAGAGGTGCCGTCGCGTTAGCGCTGGTACGGCAGAAACTTCTTCACGATCTTGGTGTCGGCGTCGCTCAGCACCATCATGCCGCGCGCATTACGGATGAACTTGTTCGTCCGCTTGATCATGCCGTGCCGCTTGCCGGCCGCCTGGCATTTGACCTTCCCGCTCGCCGTTACCTTGAAGCGCTTTTTCGCGCCGCTCTTGGTTTTCAGTTTGGGCATTTCGCGTCACTCCATAAGAAAAAGCGTCGCGCCCGTATGACGGGCCGACGCCATCGCGTAGAAAGCGGCCTTGGCATGCCCTGCCAGACCGCTGATGGCCGCTGCATACCGGATCGGTCAGCCGATCGCAACTACAGGCCTGAGCGCAAACGCAGTCGACCGCGGCGGGTCACGATCGGCCGGTCCCGCCGGTTCTCGCGATAGATCACGCCGAGGCCGGCCAGCACGATCAGCGCCATTCCGAGAACGGTCGACCACGACGGTATCTCCGCGAAGATGAGAAAGCCGAACAGCGTGGCCCAGATCAGCCCGGTGTATTCGAACGGTGTGACCACGCTCGCCTCACCGCGTCGATAGGCTTCCGACAGGCAATACATGCCGATGCCGGAGATGATGCCGAGCGCGAGCATCGCAGCTAGATCGATCGGGGTCGGCATGGTCCACGCCCGCAGCAGGAAGGCGAGGCTCGGGTGGCTGCCGGGCGTCATCCAGCCGCCATCCCCGAGCACGAAGTAAAGACCGCCGGAAATCAACGTGTAGATCACACTCACATAGAGCGCCATCTGCCCGCCGCTGTCCTCGCGCCCCAGATAGCGCGCCATCACCTGCGACGCTCCGTAGGTCAGCGCGCAGAGCACCGCGAGCAGGGCGGCCGGCTCGAACACACCGGTGCCCGGACGTGCGATGATAATCACACCGAGGTAGCCGACGCCGATCGCGGCCCAGCGTTTCACACCAACCTTCTCGGCAAAGAAGATCACCGACAGGACCGTAATGATCAGCGGCGCGGAAAACGCGATCGCCACTGCATCGGCGAGCGCCATTGCGGCCAGCGCGAGATAAAAACTCGTGTACGCGACGAACAGCATCGCACCGCGAAGGACATGCAGCAGCGGGCGGCTGGTCGTGAGGCGCTTGGGACCACGCGAAAAGCGCATGACCAACAGCAGGAACGGGATCGACACCAGGCTGCGCAACAAGACGATCTGGTGCACCGAGTAAGTCGAGCTGAGCTGCTTGATCAGGATGTCCTGCAGCGAGAACACAGCGATGCCGACAACGAGGAAGAAAATACCTTGGGCGTTTTGCGTGTCGCTTGCTATTGCGCTGTCGGCCTCGAACCCGTCGACGTCGGCCTTCGGGGCGTTGGCGTCGATTTTGGCGCGCGGCGCCTCTGCTTCGCCGCGGCTTGGCATCACATCGTCGCGGCGCATGGCACCTCGCCTCGCAACAGAGGTCGGGCTTGCCGACCATAAAAACCGAAA
>JBCBJG010000212.1:0-5869 GCA_038523655.1 Pseudomonadota bacterium
AAGGCTCTAGAAAACGCTTCGGGGCGCGCCGCGCGACGTCGCGCGCGATCGGATGCGTGATGCTGGATGACTTTTTCATCCGCGCGATCGTTGCGGGGGTCGGCGTCGCGTTGGCTGCCGGTCCGCTCGGGTGCGTGGTGGTATGGCGGCGGTTGTCCTACTTCGGTGACACGCTTGCCCACGCCGCACTGCTTGGCATTGCGCTCGGATTGCTGCTCTCGATCAATCTGACGGTTTCGATCCTCGCGGCGGCTGTCGTCCTGTCGCTTGCTCTGTTGGCACTGCAGAAGCGCGGAGGATTACCGTCTGACGCGCTGCTGGGGCTCTTGTCCCACGGATCGCTCGCGATCGGGCTGGTCGTGTTGGCGTCGATGACGTGGGTGCGGGTTGATCTAATGGGATTCCTGTTCGGCGACATTCTGGCAGTCACGCGGACCGATATCGCGGTGATCTGGCTTGGTGGGCTGGGCGTGGTTGGCGCGCTCGTCTGGATCTGGACGCCGCTGCTCGCCTCAACGATCAACCGGGATCTCGCAGCCGCAGAAGGCCTCGCGCCGGATCGGGTAACGCTGGTGTTCACGTTGCTGCTGGCGATCGTGGTCGCGTTGTCGATCAAGGTTGTCGGCGTCCTGTTGATCACAGCCCTTTTGATCATTCCGGCGGCGGGTGCCCGCTTCTTCGCGCGCTCGCCGGAGCAGATGGCGGGTATCGCAGCGGGGATTGGTGTGGTGAGCGTGGTGTGCGGGCTGCAGGGCTCGCTGATGCTTGATACCCCGTCCGGGCCAAGCATCGTGGTGGCGAGCCTCGTTGCATTCTGCATCGGTCTGGTTGTCCGACCTCTCTTTGAGCGATCCCGGACGCGTGCCTGACTGGGTGGTTATCTTTCTGGCGGGTGCCTTTCTGGCAAGGCGACCGGCTAGCGTGGCGACTGGCTCGCAGGTGCCTGACTGGCTCGCAGGTTGCCTGACTGGCCAAGCGCCTAACTGGCCAAGCGCCTAACTGGCCAAGCGCTTGGCTGGCAGTATGTGTGTCACGTTAGATGAAGTTCCATCTGCCGTTTCCCAGACGACGACCGCGCGTGATATATTCCGGGCATGTCTGCTTCAGCGCTCACGAAAAACCAGACGCTTGTGTTCGACCTGCTCGAGCAGGTGGAGGTGCCGCTCACGGCTTATGCGATCCTCGACCGGCTTCGTGACGATGGGCTCCGCTCCCCGCCGCAGGTCTACCGGTCGCTCGAGCATCTGATCGAACGGGGCATGGTGCACCGCCTCGAGACGCTCAATGCGTTTGTTGCCTGCCGGACCGACGGGTGTGCCGCGCATTCGCATACCGTGTTCATGATCTGCTCGGCGTGCAAGCGGGTGGATGAGATCGCCGACGCGACGCTGACGAACGCGCTGAGAGCCACAGCCAAGCGCTCGCAATTCGCGCTGGAGAAAGCTGTCGTCGAGTTACACGGTCGTTGCCCGACCTGCGCTGCGGACGCGGCCCGCGCGACCTAGGTTGTCGGCAGCGTTGGGCAACCAATCGTTCGTCACATGGTTGAGCGAGGCGACCCCGCGCGCGAACGCGCGGGGCCCGAGGCCGCCGTGTGGTGCAAGCAACCCCGACCCGCAAGCGGGCCTACCCCGGCTAGCATGGCCGCCGATGGGTGGTCACGGCCGATGTGCCAGCGCGCGTGTCGCTCATTGCACGGATTACTGCGCGACCACGGTTGCCTGCGACCGGTGCGCTTCGATGCTCCTTTTCTGCGCAGATGGCTGAACTGCATAAGCTTTGTGCAGTCGATTGCATGCCGATGCGCCAGCTTTTGCTGCGATGCACCGCAACTCGCGGTGCTGTCATGCGTAATTAGGCAAGCAAAAACAACGCTGTAAAAGCTTCGTAACCGTTCATTTACCAAGTGGCACAGGG
This sequence comes from Pseudomonadota bacterium, assembly GCA_038523655.1. Classification (GTDB taxonomy): domain Bacteria; phylum Pseudomonadota; class Alphaproteobacteria; order Rhizobiales; family CALHAX01; genus CALHAX01. The sequence goes on from JBCBJG010000212.1 coordinate 1,918, forward strand.
CTTGCTGCGTTGCAGCGTGGTACAAGCAATTCCTGGTTGGAGAAATCCATGTCCCTTACAAGACGGACTCTGATGCAGTCCGCTGCGGCAGCTGCCGCGATGAGTATGGCCGGCATCGGCGCCGTGCGCGCTGCCGACGGCACGATCAAGGTCGGCGTTCTGCATTCGCTGTCCGGCACGATGGCGATCAGTGAGACGACGCTCAAAGACGTCATGCTTATGCTCATCGAGGAGCAGAACAAAAAGGGTGGTCTGCTCGGCAAGAAGCTGGAGGCGGTGGTTGTCGATCCGGCGTCGAACTGGCCGCTGTTCGCCGAGAAGGCGCGCGAGCTGATTTCGCAGAGCAAGGTCTCGGCAGTGTTCGGGTGCTGGACGTCGGTCTCGCGGAAATCCGTGCTGCCGGTGTTCAAGGAGCTTAATTCGATCTTGTTCTACCCCGTCCAGTACGAGGGAGAAGAAAGCGAGCGCAACGTGTTCTACACGGGCGCCGCACCGAACCAGCAGGCGATCCCGGCCGTCGATTACCTGATGAGCGAAGACGGGGGATCGGTGAAGCGCTGGGTCCTCGCCGGCACCGACTATGTCTATCCGCGCACGACGAACAAGATCCTCGAGGCCTACCTCAAGGCGAAAGGCGTCGCGGCCGAAGACATCATGATTAACTACACGCCGTTCGGTCACTCGGATTGGCAGACGATCGTGGCGGACATTAAAAAGTTCGGCTCGGCAGGCAAGAAGACCGCGGTGGTCTCGACCATCAACGGTGATGCCAACGTCCCGTTCTACAAAGAGCTGTCGAACCAGGGCGTCGAGGCGACGGATATTCCCGTCGTCGCATTCTCAGTCGGTGAGGAAGAACTTGCCGGCATCGATACGACCAACCTTGTCGGGCACCTCGCTGCGTGGAACTACTTCCAGTCCGTCGACACGCCGGAGAACGCCGCATTCATCGAGAAGTGGAAAGGGTTCACCGGCGATCCCAAGCGGGTCACCAACGACCCGATGGAGGCGCACTACATCGGCTTCAACATGTGGGTGAAGGCAGTCGAGAAAGCCGGCACTACCGATCCCGACAAGGTGATCGATGCGCTTGTCGGCATCGAGGCGCCGAACCTGACGGGTGGCACGTCGAAGATGCTTGCGAACCACCACATCACGAAGCCCGTGCTCATCGGCGAAATCCTCGAAGACGGGCAGTTCGACGTCGTCTCCAAAACCGATGGTCTCGTCGCCGGGGATGCGTGGTCCGATTTTCTTCCCAAGTCGAAAAACCTCGTTTCCGACTGGAAGGACAAGAAGTGTGGGAACTTCGACACCGTCGCCAATACGTGCGGGGGCGCGTAATCGGCGAGGCCGGATGACGGACCGCATCTTCGGCGCATAAGCGCGGCGTGCGGTTTACGAGAAAATTTGTGGCGGGTGTGCGCTGGACGCACTGCCCGCCACGAAAGACGTCGGTGCGGAGTTTATGCTTTGCATCAATCGGGGTGTGAGGGGCAGCCGGCGACGATGACACGTATGACCTTCCACTGGTTGCTCTGCGATTGTCGCCTGTTCGTAGCGCTCGTTGGCATACTTGTTTTTTTTGGTTCGTCCTTTTCGTCCGCGGTCGCGGAGGAAGCGGCCACATCTGTCAGCGCGACGGATGCGGATGGCGCTGACGCGGCGATCGAGCGAGCAATCACGCTGTTCGCCGCCGGATCGTTCAAAAGCACGATCGCCGGTGCGGAGGAAATTGCCGCGTCAGGCGTTGATCATGCGGCTGACGCGCTCGCTGCGCTCAGCAAGCGGCGGGTTTACATCAACGCAGAAAGCAGCGCGGCGGCTTACCGGAAGGGTCGGGATCATTTCGATCTGCGCACCGGTGCACGGCTCGAAGCGCGACCGGCGGGCGCGAAATCTGTCCGGGTGAACAACCGCGTGCGCAATGCGATCAAGTCGGCGCTCGGCACACTGCAGCTCAGGGCGAGCGATCCCGCCGTCCGTATCAAGGCGGCGGAGGCGGTTGCACGGGCAGGAAACACCCAACTGCAGCCAGCCCTCAAGACGCTGCTCGAGAATGAGAAAGATGAGGCAGTTCGCATTGTTTTTGCCGAAACCCTCGCCGAACTCGCGCTCGCTGATCCGAAAGCAGCAGCTGGCGATAAAATCTCCGCGATCGAGACGCTGCGGCAACGGGGGGATCAATCGGCGGCGGCGTTGATCCGGCAACAGGTCGCTGCACCGGATGCCGCGCTCGCAACCGCGGCGCAGGAGGCGCTTGCGTCGATCGAGACCCGCTTACAGGTGGTCGCGGCCCTGCAGAACGTCTGGTACGGGCTGTCGCTAGGCTCCGTCCTGCTGCTCGCGGCGGTCGGGCTGGCCATCACGTTTGGTGTGATGGGAGTGATCAACATGGCGCATGGCGAGATGGTCATGCTCGGCGCGTACACGACGTTCACTGTTCAGGAAGCGTTCCGGATGTTTGCGCCGGAGGCGTTCGACTTTTCTCTCCTCGTCGCGATCCCTGCGGCATTTCTGGTTGCCGGGCTGGTCGGCATCGCGATCGAGCGTGGCATCATCCGGTTTCTCTATGGACGCCCGCTCGAGACGCTCCTCGCGACGTGGGGCGTGAGCCTTATCCTTCAGCAGGCGGTGCGCACGATCTACGGGCCGACCAACCGCGATGTCGGCGCACCGTCGTTCATGGCGGGTGGCTTCGAGTTCTACGGGCTGGAAATCACCTACGGCCGGCTCTGGATTATCGTCTTTGCGCTGGTTGTGTTCGCGCTGCTGCTGCTCGTCCTGAAGGCCAGCAAGCTCGGTCTGCACATGCGGGCGGTCACGCAGAACCGTCGGATGGCCGCATCGATGGGGATCAATACCCGATATGTGGACGCGATGACGTTCGGGCTCGGCTCGGGGATTGCGGGGATCGCCGGCGTCGCGCTCAGCCAGATCGATAACGTCTCGCCGAACCTCGGGCAGAGTTACATCGTCGACAGCTTTATGGTCGTGGTGTTCGGCGGGGTCGGTAACCTCTGGGGTACGCTCGTCTCGGCGCTCGCGCTCGGGATCGGCAACAAGCTGATGGAGCCGTGGACCGGCGCGGTGCTCGCGAAAATCCTTATTCTCGTGGCGATCATCCTGTTCATTCAGAAGCGCCCGCGCGGTCTGTTCGCGCTCAAGGGCCGGGCGGTCGAGGCATGATCACCCGCGCGCTGTTCACAGCGCTCGGCAACGTCGGAAGTATCGTTTTTCTCCTGCTACTCACCGCGTTGGCGGTGGGGGTTCCGGTCGCCAATCTCATGCTGCCGGAAAGCTCGCCCTTCCATGTGCCCGACTATCTGGTGCCGCTGTTCGGCAAGTATGCCTGCTACGCAATCCTTGCCGTCGCGCTCGATCTTGTCTGGGGATACTGCGGAATCCTCTCCCTCGGCCACGCCGCGTTCTTCGCGCTCGGCGGGTATGCGATGGGCATGTATCTGATGCGGCAGATCGGGACGCGAGGCGTCTATGCCGATCCAATTCTGCCGGACTTCATGGTGTTCCTGAACTGGAAGGAATTGCCGTGGTTTTGGTACGGGTTCGATAGCCTTGCGTTTGCGTGCCTGATGATCGTCGCGGTGCCGGGCGTGCTCGCCTTTGTCTTCGGCTGGTTCGCTTTTCGCTCTCGGGTAACGGGAGTTTATCTCTCCATCATCACGCAGGCGCTGACGTATGCGCTGCTGCTGGCGTTTTTCCGCAACGAGATGGGGTTTGGCGGAAACAACGGGCTGACCGATTTCAAGGATATCGCGGGCTTCAACATCCAGGCGCAGGAAACGCGGGCTGCACTCTTTGCGTTGTCCATCGCGGCGCTTGCGCTGACGTACGTCGTCGCACGGTTCATGGTGTCGTCGACCTTCGGCCAGGTGCTTGTCGCGATCCGAGATGAGGAGAGTCGGGCGCGGTTCCTCGGCTACCGGGTCGA
>JBCBJG010000213.1:0-5847 GCA_038523655.1 Pseudomonadota bacterium
CGAGGTCGGTCGAGGGGCCGTCCGCGATGATGTCACCCGCGCCGACGCGATCACCCACCTTCACCAGCGGGCGCTGGTTGATGCAGGTGTTCTGGTTCGAGCGCTGGAACTTGCGCAGGTTGTAGATGTCGACCGAGGGCTTGGAGGGATCATTTTCCTCCGTTGCCCGCACGACGATCCGGGTTGCATCGACCTGGTCGATCACGCCCGTGCGACGTGCCGCGATGGCAGCACCGGAATCCCGCGCGACGACCGCTTCCATGCCAGTGCCGACGAGCGGGGCCTCCGCTTTGACGAGCGGCACGGCCTGGCGCTGCATGTTTGAGCCCATCAGTGCGCGGTTGGCGTCGTCGTTCTCGAGGAACGGAATGAGGGCGGCCGCGACCGAGACGAGCTGCTTGGGCGACACGTCCATATAGTCGACCTGATCAGCCGGCAGCAGCATCGTATCGCCGGCATAGCGCACGTTGACCATGTCATTGACGAACTTGCCCGACGCATCGAGCTCGGCGTTCGCCTGCGCGATGTAGTAGCGATTTTCCTCCATCGCGGAGAGGTATTTCACCTCGCCGGAGAGCTTTCCGTCCTTGATCTTGGCGTACGGGCTTTCGATAAAGCCGTACTTGTTCACCTGTGCGAACGTCGCGAGCGAGTTGATCAGGCCGATGTTCGGGCCTTCCGGCGTCTCGATCGGGCAGATCCGGCCGTAATGGGTCGGGTGCACGTCCCGCACTTCAAAGCCGGCACGCTCACGCGTCAGACCACCTGGGCCAAGCGCCGAGAGGCGGCGCTTGTGGGTGATCTCGGAGAGCGGGTTCGTCTGGTCCATGAACTGCGAGAGCTGCGAGGAGCCGAAGAACTCCTTCACGGCTGCAGATGCCGGCTTTGCGTTGATCAGGTCGTGCGGCATCACCGTGTCGATATCGACGGACGACATCCGCTCCTTAATCGCACGCTCCATCCGCAGAAGGCCGACGCGGTACTGGTTCTCCAGCAGCTCACCGACCGAGCGGACCCGACGGTTACCGAGGTTGTCGATGTCGTCGACATCGCCCTTGCCGTCGCGCAGGTCGACGAGGGTTTTCACGACCGCGAGGATGTCTTCCTTGCGCAGCGTACGCAGCGTGTCTTCCGTCTCGAGATCGAGGCGGGTGTTCATTTTCACCCGGCCGACGGCGGAAAGGTCGTAGCGCTCGGCGTCGAAGAACAGCCCGTTGAACAGCGCACGGCTCGCCTCCGGCGTCGGCGGCTCACCCGGGCGCATCACGCGGTAAATGTCGACGAGCGCCTCGTCGATGTTCGTCGCCTTGTCGACGGCGAGCGTGTTGCGGATGAACGCGCCGGTGTTCACGTGATCGATATCGAGGATGTTGAAGGATTTCGCCTTCACCTCGCGGAGCTTGTCGAGCAGCTCCTGGTCGATCTCCTGGCCGGCCTCGCCCCAGATCTCGCCCGTCTTCATGTTGACGAGGTCTTCACCGAGATAACGCGTGATCAGGTCCTCATCGGGGATCAGCAGATCCTTAAGACCTTCGTCCGCCAGCTTGCGGGCGCCACGCGCGGTGACTTTCTTGCCGGCTTCCATGACGACTTCGCCGGACTTGGCGTCGACGAGATCACTCGCCGGCGTCACACCGCGCCAGCGCTCTGCGTCGTACGGAATTTTCCATCCGTCTTTCGCCGCCGTGATCGGGATCATGTCGTAGAACTCGCCGAGGATTTCCTCCTCATCCATGTCGAGCGCGTAGAGCAGCGCCGTCACCGGCAGCTTGCGCTTCCGGTCGATGCGGACGTGGACGATGTCTTTCGGGTCGAATTCGAAATCGAGCCACGAGCCGCGATACGGGATGATGCGCGCCGCGAAAAGCAGCTTGCCCGACGAGTGTGTGCGACCCTTGTCGTGGTGGAAAAAGACGCCCGGCGAGCGGTGCATCTGCGAGACAATGACCCGCTCGGTGCCATTGATGATGAAGGTCCCGTTGTCGGTCATGAACGGGATGTCGCCCATGTAGACATCCTGCTCCTTGATGTCCTTGACCGACTTGGCCCCCGTCTCCTCGTTCACGTCGAAGACGATGAGGCGGATGGTGACCTTCAACGGCGCCGCATACGTGATGTCGCGCTGCTGGCATTCCTCGATGTCGTACTTCGGCTCTTCGAACTCGTAGGAAACGAATTCGAGCCGCGCACGTTCGGAAAAGTCGGTGATCGGGAAGACCGAACGGAAGACCGCTTCCAGACCGTGGTCGCCGGTCGACGTCTCGGGGTCGTCGGCCATCAGGAAATCGTCATAGGAGCGTTTTTGAACCTGGATCAGGTTCGGCATCTCGGCCACTTCCGAAATGCTGCCGAATTTCTTCCGCACGCGCTTGCGCCCGATAAACGTCTCGCCCATGGGGTGTCCTCGTTGCCAGTGCTGCCGACGGCGACGTCGCCGTCTGGGCTGCCTCTTCGCCGCACGAACCGGATGCGCCGCGAGGGTGCCGATCCTCGCTCCGGTCGTCTCGGGGACAGCTCATCAAGGCACCGCATGCGATGCCTTGAAAAACCGTCCGACCCGCCACCTCGCCGTCTGCTTCGCGGGGCGCGTCGCGCACGCCCAGGACCGCAATGCGGCCCCGGGCGCACGTGCAAGCCTTACTTGACCTCGACGGTCGCGCCGGCTTCCTCGAGCTTCTTCTTGATTTCTTCGGCTTCGTCCTTCGATGCGCCTTCCTTCACGGCTTTGCCGCCGGCTTCGACGAGATCCTTCGCCTCTTTCAGCCCGAGGCCGGTGATGGCGCGGACTTCCTTGATGACGTTGATCTTCTTGTCGCCTGCGGCCTGAAGAATGACGTCGAATTCCGTCTTCTCTTCAGCAGCTTCCGCTGCGCCACCAGCGGCACCAGGTGCGGCCATCGCGACCGGAGCGGCAGCTGAGACGCCCCACTTGTCCTCGAGCATCTTGGAGAGCTCAGCGGCTTCCATGACGGTGAGGGCGGAAAGGTCGTCTACGATCTGTTCGAGGTTTGCCATGTTCGTGACTCTCTAGAATTTGGTTGTGTTCTTTCGCGACACAAGCCCCGCGGGTGCGGGTGCAGGTGCCGATGATGGGTGTCAGCCGGCGTCTGCCTTGGCCTGCACGACCCGGGCGAGCTGGCCGCCTGGTTCGTTCAGCAGGCGGGCGATCTTGCCGGCCGGTGCCTGAAGGAGCCCGACGATCGTGCCGCGCAGCTCGTCGAGCGACGGCAGGGCAGCCAGCGATTTTACGCCGGCTTCGTCGAGCACCATGTCCTGCATGGCGCCACCGAGAATGATCAGTTTCTCGTTCTTCTTCGCGAATTCGACCGCGATCTTCGGACCAGAAACGGGATCATCCGAGGTGACGACACACGTCGGCCCGGTGAACAGGTCACCGATGCTTTCGGACGGGGTGTCCTTCAGAGCGAGTTTGGCGAGACGGTTCTTCGCGACCTTCACGCTTGCGCCCGCTTCTTTCATGCGGGTGCGCAAGTCGGTGAATTCCGCCACCGTCAAACCGGCGTTCTGAGCGACGACAATGACGCCGGCATCGTTGAACGTGCCGTTGAGCGCCTTGACGAACTCATGCTTTTCAGCGCGGTCCACTTGCTCTCTCCTCGTTGTAGCGCGGCCCGAGACCGGACCCGCCACGGATTGCATCCTGCCGCTCCGTCACCGCCGGGCCGGGGGAGACCCGATCCTGCGTTTCCGAACGTCGCGACCGACATGCCGGCACGCCGGCTGCGATCGTCGGTCCGGGGCGCCGAAGCGACGCTCCCAAACCTGCCCCGGGGCCGACCGGTCACGCGCGGACCGCCCCGAAAGGTTCAAACATCCCGTCATCCGGATCGGCAGCGCGTCTGCCTGCCCGGCGTGGCCCGCGGAGAAATGCGCGCGCCGTCGAACTGTCTGCTCCCGTCTCATGCAGGCCCCCGAAACCCGGGCTTAGGGCAGCGAGACAATTGGTTCGCCACCACCTGCATTCTCGGACAGGTCAGCCAGCGCCGGAGTACCGGTGCCGACCTCGCCGCCGCGCGCCACAAGGGACGCGCAGTGGAATTCGTCATGTCCGGGTCACCGCCCGGCTCTTAAGCAATCAGCCACAAGACTGATCAGCCACTCGGCAAATCAGCCACCCGGCAAATCAGCCACCAGACCGATCAGCCGGAAATGGCCGTCGTCGGCTCTACCTTAATACCGGGGCCCATCGTCGATGAGACCGCCATCCGCTTCAGGTAGGTCCCCTTCGCGCCGGACGGCTTGGCCTTCATGACCGCGTCGGTGAACGCCTTGATGTTTTCGACCAGCGCCCCCTCGTCGAAGCTCGACTTGCCGACGCCCGCGTGAATGATCCCGGCTTTCTCGACCCGGAATTCGACCGCGCCGCCTTTTGCCGATTTGACCGCTTCGCCGACGTTGGGCGTGACGGTTCCGACCTTCGGGTTCGGCATCATGCCGCGAGGGCCGAGCACCTTACCCAGGCGACCAACGAGCGGCATCATATCCGGCGTCGCGATGCAGCGGTCGAAGTTGATGTTGCCCTTCTGGATCTCATCGGCGAGGTCCTCGGCGCCCACGATGTCAGCGCCAGCTTCCCGCGCTTCGTCCGCTTTCGCGTCCCGTGCGAACACCGCGACGCGGACCGTGCGACCCGTGCCGTTCGGCAACGTGCAGACGCCGCGGACGACCTGATCGGCGTGGCGTGGGTCAACGCCGAGGTTGAGCGCGATCTCGACCGTCTCGTCGAACTTCGCGGACTTGGTCTCCTTGACCAGCTTGACCGCCTCTTCGAGATCGTAGGTCTTGTTCCGGTCCACCTTGGCGCGCGCCTCGGCGGATTTTTTTCCCTGTTTTGCCATCGCGCTTACCCCTGAACCTCGAGACCCATCGACCGGGCCGAGCCCGCGATAATTTTCTTCGCCTGTTCCAGATCTGTCGTGTTCAGGTCTTTCATCTTGGTCGTTGCGATTTCGGCGAGCTGCGCATCGGTCACAGCGCCGGCACCGGCCTTACCTGGCGTCTGGCTGCCTTTGTTGATGCCGGCTGCCTGCAGCAGCAGGTAGGACGCAGGCGGCGTCTTCATCTCGAAGGTGAACGACTTGTCCTGGAAGATCGTGATCGTCACCGGGACGGGCGCGCCCTTTTCAATCTGGTCGCTCGCCGCGTTGAACGCCTTGCAGAACTCCATAATGTTAATGCCGCGCTGACCGAGCGCTGGCCCGATCGGCGGGGAGGGTGTCGCGGAACCTGCCGGTACCTGAAGCTTCAGGTAGCCTTGGATTTTCTTCGCCATATGTCGCGTCCATCATCTGGCGCCATCGGGCGCCGGTTAGTGGGTGGCGTGGTCCGGTCGACGCGCCTGGCTCGCGCGCGTTCCTCCCACACCGCTATCGGGGTCGGCAGCGCCTAAAGCTTTTCCACCTGCCCGAATTCCAGCTCGACCGGGGTTTCCCGACCGAAAATCGATACGGCTACCTTCAAGCGCGCGCGTTCCTCGTCGACTTCCTCGACGTGGCCGTTGAACGACGCGAAGGGGCCGTCTGAGACCTTCACCTGCTCGCCAACTTCGTACAGCACCGACGGGCGCGGCCGCTCGACACCGTCCTGCACCTGATTGAGGATGCGGCTTGCCTCGTCATTGCTGATCGGCATCGGCTTGTTGTCCGCGCCGAGAAAGCCCGTCACCTTCGGCGTGCCCTTGATCAGGTGGTAGGCCTGGTTCGTCATCTTCATTTTCACGAGCACGTAGCCCGGGAAGAACTTTTTCTCCGCGTTGACCTTCTTGCCTTTGCGGACCTCGATCACCTCTTCCATCGGCACCAGCACTTCCGCGAAGTGCTCCTCGAG
>JBCBJG010000214.1:0-5816 GCA_038523655.1 Pseudomonadota bacterium
TTCCGGAAACAGCGCCTTGGCCGGCGGTGAACGATGCGCAGGCCCCGGCGGCGTCTTGGCGACAGCCGTCGCGTCGATCGCCTGCATGATCGACGTCTCCACCCAGCCGCCATGCACATCGCGGCGTGCATCCCGGGAAGATGGCAGTCCGCTGCTCGATGCCTGTTCGAGTGCCACCGGCCATCCAAACTCCTGCCAGTGCACCGCGACCACGAGCATTCCGGTACGGTGCCGCGCCTCCATCGCGGCCGTCCGAGACGGAGCAATATTCCCGCCGTGGGTGGCAAAGAGGACGACCTTCCGCACGCCCTGCGCTGCCAGCCCGCCGAGGACCGTGAGAACCGTCTCAATCCACGACGACGCGGGCTGCGACAGCGTTCCACCATGCCCGGCATGCTCCGGTGACACGCCCAGCCAAAGTATCGGCAAACGCAGAACGTCGATCGAAGCGTCGACCAGCGCAGCCGTCGCATCGAGTAGCCCGTCCGCAATCCGCGCATCCGTGCCGACGGGCAGATGCGGCCCGTGCGCTTCGATCGCCGCCAGTGGAAGCAGAACAACCGCATCGCCCGCGCGCGCAGCGATGTCATCACCGGTAAGATCCGCCCACCGTTCCATCATCGCGCTTTCCACCCTCGCGGTGCTTGACCTGTCCTAAGCATCACGCGCTTATCCGCGCATTAGACGCGCGCGTCGATAGCCGCTCGCGCCGCGCTTCACGGCACGCCCGCATGGATGGAGGAAAATATATGGATGCGCCGATAGGACGCCTCGCCGGCAAGCGGGTGGTCATGACGGCGGCCGGCGCTGGGATTGGCCGCGCCTGCGCGCTCGCCATGGCCCGCGAAGGTGCGGCGGTACTCGCGACCGACATCGACGGCGCAGCACTCGACGCGCTTGCAAAAGCAAATCCGGTGGTCGAAACCGCCGTGCTCGACGTCCGCGATGCCACCGGCATCACAGATCTTGCGAACGCCACCGACACGCCGGACATCCTGTTCAACTGCTCCGGCTATGTGCACGTCGGCACGGTGCTCGACGTGGACGACGATGCGTTCGACCGCTCGCTCGATATCAATCTGCGCGCGCACATCCGAATGATCCGGGCGTTCATGCCGGCAATGCTCGATGCAGGCGGCGGCGCGATCGTGAACATGGCGTCCGTGGCATCGAGCATCAAAGGAAGCCCGAGCCGTTGCGTCTACAGCGCGACCAAGGGCGCGGTGATCGGACTGACAAAATCGGTTGCCGCGGACTTTATTGCCGACGGCATCCGCTGCAACGCCGTCTGCCCCGGCACCATCGACACGCCATCGCTGAACGATCGGATGGCCGCTTTCGATGACCCGGAGGAGGCGCGCAAATTCTTCGTCTCGCGACAACCGGCTGGGCGCTTCGGGACACCGGAAGAAGTCGCCGAACTGGTCGTCTATCTCGCAAGTGACGACGCGCGTTTCGTCACCGGCCAGACGTTCATCATCGACGGCGGCTGGGCGCTGTAACCCGCATGCCTTGTCGTCGCGCTGGCAAACACGACCTCGCTTACCGCGCCTAGTTCACCTCGCCCGACGCAAGGAGCCCAATCGGGCGATCCAAGCGTTCGGCATTTCCGACCGAGACGAACAAACGGAGCATCTCATCCCCCTCAGGGAGACACAGACGCGGCCCGTTAGATCGCGAGATACTCATGGCGCAGCGCTTCGTCATCAAGCACTTCCTGCGCGCTTCCCACAAAGGCGACCTCACCGGTATCGAGGATCAGTGCCCGGTCTGCCAGCTTCAGCGCGGCCACGGCATTCTGCTCCACGATAACCGTTGTGATCCCCGCGCTACGCACTTCAAGCAGTGCCTTCTCGATATCGTGGCGCACGACCGGCGCAAGCCCTTCGTACGGCTCATCGAGCAGCAAGAGTTTAAGGTCCCGCGACAGCGCCCGAGAGATCGCAAGCATCTGCTGTTCGCCGCCCGAAAGCGTGGTGCCTTCCTGGCGACGCCGCTCCTTGAGCCGCGGAAACAGTGCGAAAATACGCTCGAGTTCCCAACCTGAGCCACCTGAGATCGTCGCGAGCGTAAGATTTTCTTCCACCGTCAGACCGGGAATGATGCGACGGTCTTCCGGTACGAGCTGGATGCCGGCATCGGCGGCCTCGTAGGACTTCGCTTCGTGCAGCGCCACCCCACTCATCCAAACTTCGCCGGAGCGCAACAGCGGTTCGTCGGCCCGCGCGATCGCTCGCAACGTGGAGGTTTTGCCCGCGCCGTTACGCCCGAGCATCGCGAGAATCTCGCCCTCGTTCACGTCGAACGACACGTCCTGAACGACGTAACTATCCCCGTAGTAGGCGTTGAGCCCACGCACGGCGAAGTAGGTAGAGGCCGGGTCCGCAGCGAGCGCGGCACCGTTGGCCGCAACCGGTGCGAGAGGAGGAGACGCGGCCGGCGTGACAGCCGTTTCCGCCGGCATGTCGTTCATGGTTTTCATACCTCTTCTTCCCCGAGATAAGCTTCCTTGACCTTCGGATTGTTCTTCACCTCGGCCGGCGTGCCCTGCGCGATGATCCGCCCACCAGCCAGCACGCTGATCCGGTCGGCGAGCGAGAAGACCACATGCATATCGTGCTCGATGATGACCTTCGTCATCCCGCGTTCCTTGATCTGCTTCAGCAGGTCGATGGTCGCGTTCGTGTCGTGACGCGCCATGCCCGCAGTCGGCTCATCGAGGAGCAATAAACGCGGGTGCTGGATAAGCCCCATGGCCAGCTCCAGGCGGCGTTTGTCTCCACGCGACATAGTCGACGCGAGGTCGGTGAGCTGTGCCTGAAGCCCCACGCTTTTGAGGACCGCCTCGGCTTCGTCCCGTATCGCCGACTCGCGAAACATGATCGAGAACGGATTGAGCATGAACTGCCCGTCGCGTGACGAGAGCGCCGGCACCATCACATTCTCGATCACGCTGAGGTCCGGGAACACTTCCGGAGTCTGGAACACCCGGGCGACGCCGAGCTGATTGATCTCGTGCGGTGTCTTGCCGGTGAGAATTTCTCCGTCGAACGTCACGGCACCGCTGTCGGGTTTCAGCCGTCCGACGCAGACGTTGAGTAGTGTCGATTTCCCCGCGCCATTCGGCCCGATGATCGCATGCGTCTCGCCCTCCCGCACGTCGAGGTCGACGTCGGAAAGCGCGTGCAACCCGGCGAAGCTCTTGTGCACGTCGTTAATGTGCAGAACCGTGTTCGGCGTGCCGCGCTCGAAGGTACGCCCGGCCTCGTCCGAGATGGTTTCCTGAACAGCCATAAGCGTCTCCTATTCCGCCGGGGCGGCAACAGCACCGCGCGGCTCATCATCGCGACGATCACCCTTGCCGGCGAACATCTGCCCGACCCGTGAGATGCCCTGCATCAGACCACCGGGGAGGAAAATCACGATCAGCATGAACAACAGGCCGAGCGTCAGATGCCAGCCCTTGCCGACGAACGGATAGATGACCGCAACCACCGCATCCGAGAGCCCGTCCGGCAGCCACGAGAACCAACCCTCGAGGATCTTCGAATTGATCTTGGAGAGGATATTTTCCATGTACTTGATTAGTCCGGCGCCGAGCACCGGCCCGATCAGCGTGCCGACCCCACCGAGGATCGTCATCAGCACGACCTCACCGGACGCCGTCCAGAACATCCGCTCGGCACCGACCTGGGTGTCCATCGCGACCATCAGCCCGCCGGCGAGCCCGGCATACATGCCCGAGATCACGAACGCGGCGAGCGTATATGGCCGGGTGCTGATCCCGGTGTAGCCCAGACGGTTCTGATTGGACTTCACGGCCCGCAGCATAAGACCGAACGGTGAGCGGAAAATTCTGATCGCGATGTAAAAGCTGACGAGCATGAGCAAGGCGGCCACATAGTAGCCGACGTTGAACGTGAACTCCCAGCCGCCGACCTGCACGATGTGCGTCGCCGTCATATCGAACCCGAATAGGTTTGCCTTCGGCAATTCGCCTGGCCCCAGCGCGGTATCGAGCACCCGCGCGTCGGTCGTCTTCGGCTGCAGACCCGTCTCACCGCCCGTGAGGTTGATGCCGAGCCAGCGCCCGATCAGATCAGAGTACGCGACCGCGTAGAGCATTTGTGCGAACGCGAGCGTCAGGATCGAGAAATAAATTCCCGATCGACGAAGCGCGATAAAACCGACGACGAGGCTGAAGATACCCGCAAGCACGATCGAGAACAGAACGGCCGGGACAATATTCATCGTCAGCAGCTTCATCATCCAGATCGCGGCATAGGAGCCGACACCCAGAAACGCGGCATGCCCAAACGACAGGTACCCGGTGAGCCCGAAGAGGATGTTGAACCCGATCGCGAAGATCCCGAAGATCACAAAGCGCTGCATGAGGTCCGGATAGCCCGCATTGAACTGCGCGAGACCGCTGTCGACCGGGAACGGATTGAGGAAGAATGGCGCGAGGATCGTAATGACGGCCACCAGCAAAAGCAGGCGGATGTCACCCTGGTTGAGACCGAGCATAGCTTAATCCTCCATCACACCGGCGCGTCCCATCAACCCGCGCGGGCGGGTGAGCAGGACGATGATCGCCACAAGGTACAGGATGATCTGATTGATACCGGGCAGCCATTCGAGAACCGCGCCCATCGACGCGAAACTCTCGAGCACCCCGAGCAGGAAACCGGCAAGCACCGCGCCGCCGAGCGACCCCATTCCGCCGACCACGACGACCACGAAACTAAGCACGAGGAAATCCATCCCCATGTGATAGTTCGGTGAATTGATCGGCGTGTACATGACCCCGGCGAGCCCGGCGACGGCAGCCGCCAGCCCGAACATGATCGTAAATCGCTTGTCGATGTTGATCCCAAGCAAACCAACCGTCTCGCGGTCCGCCATGCCTGCCCGCACGACCATCCCGAAAGTCGTGAATTGCAGGAAGGCGAACACCGCGCCGATGATCACCCCGGCGAAGACGAAGTACAGCAGTCGCCAGTAGGGATAGATAATCGTGTTCTCGGCAAACCCGAGCATCGCGCCGAAGTCGAACGACCCCGCGAATGCGACCGGCGCCGGCGTCGGGATCGGGTTGGCCCCGTAAAAATACTTGATGATTTCCTGCAGAACGATCGCGAGTCCGAACGTGACGAGAATCTGATCTGCGTGCGGGCGCTTGTAGAAGTGGCGGATTAACCCGCGCTCCATCACCACGCCCACGAGCATCATGACGGGGATCGCGAAGAGGATCGATATCGGCACCGACCAGTCGATGATCGCCTGCGCCGTCGCCTGCCCGAAGAAGTCTTGCAAATACGGGACGTCGACCTTGAGCGGATTGCCAAGGAAGTCCGTCCTGGTCTCATCGATGACTGTCCGCGAAAGCGTGAGCAGCCGGCTGAGCGTGACCGCGCAGAATGCGCCGATCATGAAGAGTGCGCCGTGCGCAAAGTTGACGACGCCGAGCGTCCCGAAAATGAGCGTGAGCCCGAGCGCGATCAGCGCATAGGCGGAGCCCTTATCGAGGCCGTTCAGAACCTGAAGAACGATGGCTTCCATTTACGTAATCCCCGTCGCTCCCCCGCCAGCCGTCCCGTTCTCGGGACCTCGGCTTCGGGGTGCGTCGTCGCACAAGCGGATGAAAACGGGGCGGCCCTCCCTGACCGCCCCGCCAGGTCCTCAGGCGATCAGGCGCCCGGGTTGCACTTGCCAATGGCAACCGCGTTACCTTCGCCGTCCCGCATCTGCGGGTGGTCCGGTGCGTAGGTCACCTTGTCGACCGGCGTGACTTCGACGACTTCGAGAAGGTCGAA
>JBCBJG010000215.1:0-5799 GCA_038523655.1 Pseudomonadota bacterium
CGGATCAGGCGATCGCGATGCGGGTGGGCCAACCGACGCGCACGCCTCCGCCGACTATGCGACTGGCAGAAGCAACGGCAGCAACGACGACACCAATAACAACAGCGACGACAACGACGACGACGAGCGGGGCGATGCGCCGCCTGATCCTGCGCCAAAGCGTGCCGGCGGCGACAGTGCCTCCGCGCCGCGACGCCCCGTCGCCGCGGCTGCTTCCTGAGTTTTTCTCCCAAGACGCCAAGGGATATGTTATGGCTGTAATCCGTTCGGTCGTGCGCGGATGCGGCGCGAGCCTGCCAGCCCGCTGCGTGTCGAATGCCGAGCTCGCCAAGAGCATCGACACCTCCGACGAATGGATTCGCGAACGCACCGGCATCACGCAGCGGTACATCGCTTCCGACGGCGAGACGACGGGCACCCTCGCTGTTGCCGCTGGCCGTCAGGCAATCGTGCGCTCCGGTATCGATCCGGAGCAGATCGACCTTGTCGTGCTCGCCACGTCGACGGCGGACCAGACATTCCCCGCGACCGCCGTGACGGTTCAGGACGAACTTAATCTCGACCGCAACGCAGCCGCCTTCGACATGCAGGCGGTATGCTCCGGCTTCGTCTACGCGCTCTCGACTGCCGATGCGATGTTGCGCGGGGGAGCGTATCGGCGCGCACTCGTCGTCGGCTCTGAAACCTTCTCCCGGATCATGGATTGGGACGATCGGGGGACCTGCGTCCTGTTCGGTGATGGCGCCGGCGCCGTCGTCATCGAGGCGCAGCCACTGCCTGGCACGATCAACGATCGTGGAATTCTCTCCTCCAGACTGCACGCCGATGGCCGGTATCGCGACAAGCTCTATGTCGATGGTGGCCCCTCCTCCACCAAGACGATCGGTTTTCTGCGCATGAACGGGCGCGAAGTGTTCCGCCACGCTGTCAGCAAGATGTCGACGGTGATCGAGGAGGTCTTGGTCGACACCAACGTGACCGCGGAGGAAATAGACTGGTTCGTGCCCCATCAGGCCAATCGGCGGATCGTCGACGGCATCGCATCGAAGCTCGGAATTCCGGAGGAAAAAGTGATCCTCACGGTGGATTGCCACGCAAATACCTCCGCGGCGTCTATCCCGCTCGCGCTGAACGCCGCGATCGAGGACGGTCGGTTGAAGGAGGGTGACCTCGTGATGCTGGAAGCGATGGGCGGCGGTTTCACGTGGGGCGCCGTGCTGCTGCGTTGGTGAACGCGCGCAAGCGCGGGCATGCTCCGGCCGTGATTGTTGTCACCCTGCGACGGGCAAGATTTCAGCCCGCGTCGATGCTGCACCGCGAAGCGATTGTGCGTGCGCTGCACACCTCAATAAGTGTGGCCCGTGCGCCTGCGCGTTCCGAAAACCGGCTGTAATTTCAGCGGTTTGCCGCAAGTGACGTTGCAGTCAGAAGGCTGCTGATCTAGCGTCCGCGCGTTTGGTGCTGGAGGGCAGTATGGGTAACAAGACGTTGACGCGCGCGGACCTTGCAGATGCGGTTGTCAGGCGTGCGTCGATCCCCCGACATGAAGCGCAGGATATCGTCGAGATGGTTCTCGGCGAGATCGCCTCGACGCTCGAAAAAGGGGAAACCGTGAAGCTATCGTCGTTTGGATCGTTCGGCGTACGCGAGAAGAGCGAGCGCATGGGCCGCAATCCGCGGACCGGCGAGGAGAAGGTGATCACGCCGCGGCGTGTCATTATTTTCCGCCCGAGCAACGTGGTGCGTGAGAAGGTCAATCGCTACAACGCGAAGCAGCGTGCAAAGGCGGGCGGCGCGGCCGACTAAGTGCACCGTTGCCGGTCGCGGCGCGACGCGCGGCGTGGCTGGCATACCCGCGGTGCATTCACCTTGTGATGCGATGATGATGCAGGTCGGTTGCTGCTCCGTTTCGTCGATGCGGCTTTCCGTGTACAGCGTGCATAGCCAAGGCGTGCAGGGATGCGCGCAGGGTCACGAGTGGAGTGTGATCGTCTCAATTGTCGACGTACGGGCCAAACAACCTGTCAGGTGAATTGGACCGCCAAGACCGTGCCGCGGCGAGCGACCCGCGCGCAGGCCTACCGCTGCATGCAGCGCTCTGGACGTCGACTTCAGCGTCCATCGCCTCCATGGCGACCGCGTTCGATGAAGCATCGGCCGAAGAACTTGCTCTAGCGAATGGGTTGAGCGCGCCGGGCGCAGCAAACGGTTGGGCGGATATCGCAGATCGCACGGCGGTCGATGCGCCTTCGGAGACTACTTCAGTGACGGGCGCCGCGGAAGCTATGAATACCGCGCGCGCAAGCATGCACCCGGAGCAGGACCCGATACAGAACCCGTTGCAGAGTCCGTCCGTCTCGCCTGAGCCTGCGCAGGTCGCCCCGACGGCCGGATTGCCTGGTCTGACTGTTGCCGATGCGGCCGGCGTGTCGGCCACCGACAGATTCACATTCGCCGCAGCCGGAAGCTTCGACGGTCTGGACGCGATCGGCGATGCAGGTTCTTCACTGCCAGGTGCCGTGCCCGTAACGGAGCACGTTACACCATTGGCGGACGGTGGCGCGCGACAGCCTGGATCACCGACGAACGAAGATGCGGGCGCGTCCGCGAGCCCAACGGTCCTCTCCAGCGACACCCTCGTGTTTGCGGAAGCAGAGGCTTTCGCCCGTCAGACATCGGAACCCGACATCGCCGAAATCATCGCCTTACAGAGCGGGGACGGTTTCATCAGCTCGAGCGGTGCGTCGGTCGCCGCAGCCTTTGCTGACGGCGAGGGAGAGACGATGGCCGAAGGCGACAGCTCCTCGGGTGCTGACACGATCGCAGAAAGTTTCGCCGGTGACGGAATACCTGGGCGAGCGACATTCGCCGCCACGGACGAATGGATACCGCCGGCAGACGCGCTCACCGACCTGACAACCGTTACCGACCTGGCTACGCCAAACGCCGATACAACCGAAGGCTGACGCGACCAGCGGTTGAGCCGACCCTTTTGCACCTCGACGAGAGGGCTGCATGGTCTCCAAGAACGTGTTATGCCACTCGCGGTTGGGCACGATGCGCAAAGCGCAGAACGTCGAGCCAAGTCGGAGCGTGGCGCAGCCCGGTTAGCGCACCGGTCTGGGGGACCGGGGGTCGGAGGTTCAAATCCTCTCGCTCCGACCATTTCATCGTCCGCGAGCGTGGTGACCAGCTTACACCTTGTCGTTGATGTTCCGCCGCTGCCGGCAGGCGTGGTATTCGCGCGACGCTGTGGCTGTTATGCGCGGGCTCACTCTGAAGCGTTGCATCGCCGTCCTGCTTTCGTCCCGCGTGCCCCAAAGTTGCCATTGACGTCCAGTCGGGTGCGCATACGTGCAGTGCCACACGCGTTCGCTGTCACGAGGTTACCCGACGCCGAAGCCGCCCAGTTGAAGCACCATCGTCCGCTCCGAAACGCCGAATTCTGCAGGACCCGCCCAATGAAGCCTCACGCGCGCATAACCGCTCAATCTGGCCCAGCAACTGGCGACGCAGCTCGGCCGGTGCTGGTGGCAGCGGCAACGATCGCGCTTGTGGCCGCGGTCGCGAGCCCGGCAACCGCGCAGTGGGACGGAAACGAAGAGGTCTGGAACGGTGGATGGCCATCGTTCAACCGCGGTGCCGCCGAGCCGGCGAAAAAGACCAAGGCCGACCGCGCGAAGCGCTGTCTCGCAGACGTGCGCCTCGATGATGCGCTTACCTCCAGCCAACCGCTCGTGAGCGAAGACACGGCCTACGCGATGAGCCGCGCCATCAATCGATATCAGCGCATCGTCAGCCAGGGCGGCTGGAAAGAAATCCCCGCGGTTAAAGGCCGGTGGATGCGCGAAGGCGTGACCGACGATCGCGTCACGATGCTCCGTCGCCGCCTGGTGATGTCCGGTGACATGCAACCGCACCGCACGAACGCGCCGACGACCTTTGACCGCGGCGTACGCGAGGGCCTTCAGCGCTTCCAAATCCGCCACGGCATCCGACCAAAAGGTGTTGTCGACCGTCGCACGCTCCGCGCGTTGAACGTGAGCGCGCAGGTACGCCTCGGCCAACTCCGCCTCAACCTGACCCGGCTGCGCAGTCTGCTCGACCACGTCGCGAAGAACCGGGCGGCGGGGAATGACCGGTATGTGCTCGTCAACGCGCCGTCGTACGAGCTGCAGGCCGTCCGCGGCGACCGGCTCGAACTGGCGAGCAAGGTGATCGTGGGCAAGCCGACGACCCAGACACCTGCCATTCACGCGAGCATCAAAGGGCTGAATTTCTTTCCCTTCTGGCGCGTGCCGGACAGCATCGCCAACCGCGATCTGATCCCGACCATCATAAAAAAACCGAACTACCTGCGTGACCAGGGCATCCGTGTTCTGGACAAGTGGGGCGGCAACGAAATCGACCCGGCGACGATCGATTGGCGCACCGCTGCCGGTCGCGGCTTTAAGTTCCGCCAGGACCCGGGCGAGAAAAATGCGCTCGGGCTCGTGCGCGTGAACATGCCGAACAGCGAGATCGTTTATCTCCACGACACCCCGACGAAGAACCTGTTCAATTCCAGCACGCGTGCCTTCAGTGCCGGGTGCGTTCGCGTGCAGCGGATCACGGATCTCGTGAAATGGCTCGCTGCCGAGGAAGCGGAATGGGATGACCGTCGCGTGGACAGCGTGTTCAACGACGGCGTGGCCGTCGATGTGCGTTTCGCGAAAAACGTGCCGGTCACCTTCGCCTACGTGACGGCATGGGCGAGCGATGCAGGCATGGCGCACTTCCGGGCCGACATCTACGGTCGGGACGGTGTGTCAGTGCTCATCGCTGCGGCCGAACCGCTCCCGGGTCAGCAAATCCCGTCGTTCCAGCTCTCACCATAGGCAGTGACGACACTCACGCTGGCGGCGGTGTGCGAGCCCGTGCAGACGGCGGCGTGTGTTCTGGCTCTCATGGATCGTCGTGAACCTTGCTGACGGCTGACCGAGTGCCGTCAGGCAGACGGGCCGCGTACCGAATGCGGTAATCCCGCAGGCAACAACGCCTGCCGTCGAGGCGCGAGCGAAAAACCCCAGACCAGTCCCATGAAGATGAAGAGATGTCGCCAGTGGTCAGAATCGACCACGAGGCCGCCGATCAGCGTGGCGATGTACCCGGCATAAAACACGATGAAGAGGTCCTGCCACGGGCTTGGCCGCGTGACCGAGCGGAACGCGTAGACCGCGGTGCCAAGCAGCAGCGCCGTAAAAATCAGCCCTCCCGGCCATCCCGCGTTCAGGAACATCGACAGGAAGACGTTGTGCGGTTCCTCGTGGTGATAACGCGGCCGGAACTCGAGTGCGCCGATCCCGAGCGGGTATTCGAAAATGAGCTGCAGCGCTTTGAGCTGTCCGCCGAAGCGCCCCTCCGGCCCGGCATCATGCGATTGCGAGAACGTCGCCCGCTCACTCAGAAGCGAACCCACTCCGGAGATCTGCAATGCCCCGACAAGGAGCACGATAGCGGTGAGCGCTCCCATCACGATCAAGGAGAGAAACCACAAACGCCGCCGGTTCGTCGGCTCCACCAGCACGACGAGATACGCATAAAGCGCGGCTGCAGCGAACGCCGTCAGCCAGGCACTACGCGAAAAGCTGAGCAGCAAGCCGATCAAGATAAGCGCGACGGCGAGGGCGTAGCACGCGCGCACAAGACCGCGGCTGATGAAACAGAGATGCGCGGCCATGACGACCGTTGCGGAGAGAAAAGCGCCGAGCACATTCGGGTCTTTGAAGGCGCCGCGGGCCCGCCCGTAGAGCGTGAACA
>JBCBJG010000216.1:0-5761 GCA_038523655.1 Pseudomonadota bacterium
CCGTCGCGCCCGTTCAGCACGTCGTCGCCGTCACCGCCGTGGAGATAGTTGTCCTCATCATCGCCGGAGAGAATGTCTTCTCCCGTGCCCGAGATGATGTTCTCGATCTCGACGTAGCGATTGCCGTACTGGTCCGTCTCGGCGGCTAGATCGATGTGATAATCGAAGTGATCGAGCACGTTGCCGGCAATCAGAAACGTGTCGTTCCCCTCACCACCGTGAAAGAGGTCATCACTGGCATTGTCGGTCTGCTCGGTCAGGGTATCGTCGCCAGCCCCGCCGTAGAGCGCGTCCGTCCCACGTCCGCCGGCCAGGAAATCATTCCCCTCACCGCCGTAGATGACGTCGTCGCCATTGTTGCCATAGAGCGTGTCGTCGCCGTCATAGCCGTAGATCGTGTCGTTGCGCCGCCATGCGTTGATGCGGTCGTCGCCATTCGTGCCGTGATATGTCGTCATCGTCCGGTCCCACCCGATCAGAATTCGATGGGGCGGACACTACGCGCCAGCTATGTGAGGTCGCTGAAACCACGACATTCAATTTTATGAAAACACGTGCGCATTCGAACGTGGTGCAAGGCGCGCGAAAGTTGTGGAGAAAAATTAGTTCAAATCCGATGGGTCAGCTGTCGCATGTTCGCCTGTCTCCGCTGCCGCGATGCCCGCAGTTCCAACGCCCAACGCGATGATCGCGCTGCGAAACTACCTAGTCTTCGGCAGGCGCGATCCCCGCGCGCACGGCGAATGCAATCAGCCCGGCAAACGTCCCCGAGTTTGACCGCTTGATCAGCCGGGCGCGATGAACCTCGATCGTGCGCTCGCTGACGCCGAGTTCGAAGGCGATCGTCTTGTTGCGCTTACCGGCGAGCAGGTGCCGCAGCACCAGCATTTCCTTCGGCGTGATCGACGTGACGATGTCACGAACCGAGGCCTCGATCCGCTCTGCCTCCTGCCGCGACGTAAACAACGACACTGCCCGCGCCAGCGTTTCAGTGGCCTCCGTCATATCAAGCGGCTTGAGAAGAAAATCATGCGCGCCGCGCCGGATGGCTCCGACGGCGGCGGCGATATCCGCGTGTGCAGACATCATCAGCACCACATCGCCAGCGTCACGACGGGTGACGGCATCGAGCACCGCGGCACCGTCGACGTCAGGCATCATCAGGTCGACGAGAAAGACGCCGGGCGCAAGACCGCTCAGCGCATCGAGCAACTGCGCACCGCCACTGAACCCGCGCGCGGAGTGACCGGCGATCTCGATGGCGGACTGGGCGACATGGCGATCCGCCGACAGATCGTCGATGACGTAGAACGCCGGCGCACTCGGCGATGCCGAGACGTTCGGAGGAGTTGCAGCTGCCGCGGCGTGGGTCATCCGCCGCACGCTACAGTCTCGGGCGACACTTCGCCATCACGGGATGCGACGTGGTTGGACATTTCGCACCCCCCGAAAGACGCGAGAGACGCGAGCGTTAAACGCCGTTCGCCCAAGCCGCCGACACCATGCCAACCTCACCGCGCGATTGGCCAACGCACGACAAACCGGCTGCCGCGGACCTCAGGCGGGTTACTCTCCAGCACGATCGACCCGCCGACCGCATCAAGCATGCGCCGTACGAACCCGAGCCCCAGGCCGCCGGTGGATCGCTCTGCCGGAACCGCACTGCCCTCGCCGTTTTGATTGGCCTCGCCGTCTTGGTCGCCCTCACCGCCTTGGTCGCCCTCGCCGCGTTGGTCGCCCTCACCGCCTTGGTCGCCCTGGCCGCGATCCAGCCGATCGGCGAAAAGCGTCGCATGGCGCGCGCGGGCAATGCCGGGCCCGTCGTCGGTAACCTCGATCCGCAACCATCCGGCCGCCTCATGCGCGCACCGCAGCTCGACACGCCCCACGGCCCGATCATGGTGGCGCACCGCGTTGCCGACGAGATTGCGCAGCACCGTGTCGAAAGGCGCCAACGCAACGGCCGCGGTTGGCCACTCCCCGAGCCGTTCCACCCGTATGCAGGTGCCGCTTGACGCCTCGCGCCCGACCGCATCAGCGAGCGCCGCCAGATCGACCTCTCCCGTCGGTCCCGCCCGCAGACCCGTATGCGCATACTCGAGCAACGTCTCGACCAGCGAGAGCCCGCGCGCGATCGCTTGCTGCGCCGCGGAGGTATCGCCACCGCCGAGCAGCACGTGGGACGCTTCCGCGAGCGGGCTGCGCAGATCGTGGGCAATCAGGCGCGTGTAGGCGTCGAGATCGCTTGCGAGACGACACAGGTGTGATCGCTCCGCGTGTGCTGCCTCGAGCGCCGACAACCAGCCATCAACATCCGCCGCCGCCGACACGGAGCGACCGTCGCCGTGGGCGACCGCGCCCACGTCAGGCGATCTTGCAAGCGCGACGCGTGGCAGGGCTGGCCGGCCGTAGTCCACCTCGCCCCGAGGCCCGACATCGCGGCGGTGCAGGACCGTTGTTCCTCGAGGCAGCGGCGCACGATCACCATCGTCTTCTTCGATCACCGACCGTTCTGCATCCGCGATGAGCATGTCACTGGACGCATCCCCGAACCACTGCACCCAGAGCCGAGACGCGAACATCCGCGCGCCGTCTCGATCCTCGATCGCGAGCGCGACCGGGGCGCGGTCCGCGAGGGTCGTGAGCATATCCTGCGATCGACCGAGGTCCCGGGTCAGCGCAGAGATCTTTTCCTCCGCCAATCGCCGCCCCCGAACCTGGCGAGCGAGATCCGCTTCGAACTCCGGCTGCGCGCCGAGCCGATGAACGATCACTGCGTAGGCGCCCTGATCACCCTCCACAGAAGCCAGACCGTTCGTCGTGCCCGCCGCGTTTATCTCCGTTGACCAGAACACTTGAAGCGAACACTTGCCATCGAGCCCATCCACCTGCGGTAGCCCCACGTTTGCATGCACCAGCGGCGGTCGATGCTCATCGCGGAGCGCAAACAGCGCGTCTTCCAGCCCGATGAATGGCGCAACATCCTGCGTGAGACACGTACCCGCGGACATCCAGGAGACCAGTGCGCCGTGGGTATCCCGCACGATGAAGTCCTCATCCGCGAACGCCACGCCGACGAGCCCGCGCGCGAACAGACTGTCAAGAAAAGCGCAGAGGGAGGCATGCATGCCACCCGCCCCATCCGCCATTGAGACATCTTGCACAGCGGCATCGTGCATCGCGGCATCTTCTGACGGCACGTCACTCATGCGCCGATGTCCAGAATGTCACCCGCGAGCGTGTGAAACGCATCGACGACATTTTCTCCCGACAGGGCCGATGTCAGCACCGGAGCGGGCTCCAGATCACTGAGCGCACCCTCGTCGATAAGCGCAGTGCGCGCCGCCTCGCTGATGAGGTCGCTCTTGTTGATCACATGCCGGACAGGACGACCCACCATTGCTTCGCGGAACATGCGTGAGAGCGGCGCGAGGCGCGCAAGCGTTGCCGGACGGGCAGCATCCGCCACGATGAGTGCACCGGCGGCACCTCGGATGTAGCTGTGAGCCGCGAGGCTGTCGCTCAGATCCCCATCAAGGTCCCAGATCGACAGGCGCAGGTCTTCCCCTCGGCCATCACAGGCCGGAACATCAGCCGAATAAATCTCCACACCGAGGGTCGCACGGTAGTCGCTGTCGAACCGACCAAAAGCGAGACGCCGCGCGAGCGACGTCTTGCCGACCGCAATGTCACCGAGCAGCATGATTTTCCGCGCAAGCACCGCCCTACTCGCCGGCGAGGACCCGCTCGAACTCGACGCGGCGGTTGCCGCTTTCGGGCCCGCTGTCCGGCGAGAGCAGCCGCTCGTCCGCCCGCTCCACCACCACGATCCGGCTGCGCGCAACGCCGAGTGCGGCAAGATCATCCGCCACGGTCCGTGCCCGATTGAGCGCCAAGGCCGCGTTGCGCGCTGCCTGCCCGCGCTGGTCTGCATAGCCCACGATGCGAATGCGCTCCTGCGTGCCGAGGAGTTCCGCGAGCCGACGCAGGGTCTCGCGGGCCTTGGCCGCATCGCGGTATGTCGTGTCGCTCGAGAAGAATATTCCCCGCTGTAGCGTGAAAGCCGTCAACGGATCGAGCCCGCTCGGCGCTGCCTCGAGTGCTGCAACGCGTTTGTCCAGGGCGTCGTCCACTCCCGACGTCCGGCTGCGAACATCCGCCGTCTCGGCTTCAAGCGCGGCGAGCGCCTGCGCCACGTCATCGAGTTGCTGGCGCAAGCGCGCAACGTCCTGTCCGCCGGCGCGGGTATCCAGTCCGGTGCGTACGGAGCCAAGAAGCGCCTCCGCCTCGCCGATCCGCTCGGCAAGCCCGCTCGTCGACGGCACCGGCGTAAATTCTGCGGCAACCGGCACCCCGTCGGTCACCACCTCGAGCCGATCGCGCAGCGCATCACCGACCGCCTTCGATGGCACGAACCCGCGGACTTGCACGCTGGCGCGCGCGTCGTCGATCGCCACTTCGAGCGGATAACCTGCGAGCGCCTTATCCTCCGCGATCACGCGTTCCACATCCGCCCGCAAATTAGCGGTGCGGTACGCATCGAGCCCGACCATTCCGAGCCAGCCGGCGATTGCAGCAGCGATCAATCCGAAGAACAGGAACGCAAGGATGGGACGCCCGCGCGCTGTCTCCAATTGAAGCGTCGTCAACCGCTCAGCCACGGCGGGGAGAATTTTCGGCCCCCGCGTCGTGCCCTCTGCGTCGAGCTTGGCGATGTCGTCGGCCCGCTCTTCGAGCAGCATCACGAGTTCGCGGTCCAGCGCGCGTTCGAACTTCCGCCGCGCGCGGCCTTCACCGATCACCGCGAGGATCAACCCTGACGTTGCGCGGAGATAAATTGTCTGCCCGCCCATATCGACGGAGCGCAGGCTGGCGTTCCGCTTGGCAAAGGCGTCCTGCGCGAAGTCGTGAATTGCCGCGACCACTCCGCTGACCAGCGTACTGTCAGCGCCGTTGACCTCCCCGAGCTGGCCCTTCCCCACCGCCTCAGCGGTCTTCTGCGCGGGCTCCGCGGCGGGCATGCCAGGCCCCGCGTCGAGGACGATATGATCGATCAATGTCCCGGCGCCGCGCCGGATCAACATCACTTCGCGGATCGCGAAAGCCGTGCGGTCAGCAAGCCGCAAGGCGGCATACGACTGCCCGGTCAGCATCGCCTTCGCGCGGAGATAAAGAAAGCGCCCCGTCAGCCCGGATTCGAGCCGGTGATTGGTGGCCGCCATCGTGTCTGCGACGGCGGCCGAGACGTACGCGGACACCAACCGTCCCAGGATCGGGTAGAGCGCATCCACCATTTCGTCGCGGGAATTGCGGATTTCCCGCTTCATCCCCTCGACGAGGATCGGCGCGATTGCGTCGGCGACCTGCTGATGCTGACGAACCCGCGCATCCTTCAGCGAGCCTGCAAGGACCCGCGTAACGCTCCGCTGCATAACCGCATCGGAACCGATCCGCTCGTGATGGTCGTGGATGCGTTCGCGGAGATCTTCGATTGCTTCCTGTTCACTGCGGAACAGCAGCGTCTTCAGCCGATCGACGTCTCCGCTCGGGCGCAATGCCTCACTCATCGTCTCGCCCGGATGAACGATGTGCCCCGGGCGGTGAAAGCCGGGTCTCGCCTGCGCGGGTTCCGGAGGCGGGCACCACGCGCGTGCTTGGCGTCGGGCGGGCACTCGGCATTGAGCGGGCGGGCGACGGCGCGGTGGGTGCC
This sequence comes from Pseudomonadota bacterium, assembly GCA_038523655.1. GTDB lineage: Bacteria > Pseudomonadota > Alphaproteobacteria > Rhizobiales > CALHAX01 > CALHAX01. The sequence continues at coordinate 5,711 of JBCBJG010000216.1, forward strand.
GAGTGCCCGCCCGACGCCAAGCACGCGCGTGGTGCCCGCCTCCGGAACCCG
>JBCBJG010000217.1:0-5736 GCA_038523655.1 Pseudomonadota bacterium
GACGACCCACAACGTCACGCCGAAGATACCCTCCTGCGGGAAGTACATCGACGAAACGAACGTCCGGAATTTCACGCCCGGGTGCTGCAGAATGCCGGAAAAGTACGGCCCGAACAGCGCGTAGCAGATGAAAAAGCAGATGATCAGCGGCAACACCCAGCCGAGCGTCCGCCGCGCAATGTCAAGCGTCAGGATGATGAGGATCACGCCGAACACCATGTCGTAGATGTTCGGGTTGCCCATCCGGAACGTCTGTTCCTCGATCCCGAGCGCGGGCACGCCGTGCCATGCGAAGCCGAGATAGAGCGCGCTTGCGATCCCGAGCACCATAGCGGCGATATCGTAGACGGGGATATTGCCGAGGCGCAGTCCCCCCGGCTTCATGTCGAAGGCACCTTCGCGGCGCACCAGCGGGAAAAACGCGTAAATAAGGATGAAAAGTCCGGCGAGGTGAAAGCCCATATGCCAGTGATCGACGGGCAGGCCGAACCCGGCGGTCAGGTAGTGGTAGATCGCGAATGTAAGCGCGACCGCGCGCAGCAACAGTCCGGCAACCGGCGTCACCGCGCGAGTTTTTTGCCCCTCGTCGTACTTCTCTTCGATTGCCTTGAGTTCTTCGGCGGAGAGGGTGTCGTCATCGCGCAGCTGTTCGGCTGCCGCGGCACCTGCTGCCGGACCGGTCGTTGCCATGAGTTTCCCTCCCTGAGATAAGAAAACGGCGCCCCGGGGCATCCCGGAGCGCCGCGCAGTATCATCGTCGACGGCGCCCGCTCATTCGCGATTGCCGCATCACAAGCCTCACTTCAGAAGCCCGGCTTCCTTGTAGAACTTCTCCGCGCCGGGGTGCAGCGGCACGCCCAGTTCGGCAACGCCGCTTAGCGCCGTATCCGGCGTGATCTGTTTGCCTTTGGCGTGCCCGTTGTCGAGCAGCTTTCGCGTGTTGCTGTTCCAAAGCGCCTTCGTGATGCCGTAGACGAGCTCTTCCGACTGGTCCGCAGAGACGACGAGCAGCGCACTGACCGCGGGCGTCTTCACCTCGCTGTCGATCCCTTTGTACACACCGCCCGGAATTTTTGACGGGATGTAGGCAGGGATGATGCCGTTGATCTTCTTGAGATCCTCATCCGAGAACGAGTGAAGGTTCATGCCCTTGGTGTTGGAGAGCTGAACCATCGCGGCGACCGGCCAACCGGCAGCATAGAAGTACGCATCAAGCTGACCGTCGGCGAGGCGCTCCGCGCTTTGCGAGTTGTTCAGTTCCGCTTCATCGATGTTGTCGCGGTTGACGCCCCATGCATCGAGCATCTGGAGCACGGCCACCTGCGTCCCGGAGCCCGCCTGTGCGATCCCGACCCGCTTGCCCTTGAGGTCGGCGAGGCTGTTGATCGTCTTCCCCGCCGGCAGCACGAGGTGCAGATCTTCCGGATAGAGGTTTGCGATAACCCGCAGCTTCGGATGTTTCTTTCCCTCGAACTTGCCCTCGCCGAGGAACATCGAGCGCGTCACGTCGGCGGCTGCGAGCCCGGCTTCCAACTCACCGTTCTGCACTGCCTGATTGTTGAAGACCGATGCCGTCGTCGACTGCGCGATCGCGATCAGGCCGGGCACACCGCACTGGCCACCCTTGTCACACGCCCGTGCACCGGGAGGAGCGGAAATACCGTTGGCGATTGTTCCGCCAATCGGGAAATAGGTTCCGCCGGCGCCACCGGTGCCGATCCGGAAGAATTTGGGGGCTTGCGCTTCGGCGTAGCTGGCTACCGCCAACGTCCCGGCAAGTGCTGCGGCCGCGAAGAGTGAGAAAGGCTTCATGAGGTCGTTCCCCTAAAGTTTTCGATCTCCGTCTCGTGCGGAGACTGCGGAGAGCGTAGGGGTTCACCTCGCTGACGACAAGCTGGGTGCGGTAAAACGGATCGCGACGCGAAAGCTTGCGAGCTGCCAGGCGTCGGGCACCTGTCAGCGCGCCAGGTGCCGGTCCACCACCTCGATCAGGCGGGTAATATCCTCCGCACGCGACAGGCGATGCCCAGCGCCCTTCACGAGCTGGAGTTCCACATCGTCCGATCCGATCCGCTCGGCGAGGGTGATGCTACCTGCAGCCGGCACATCGGGGTCGTCGAGGCTGTGCAGGATGGTGACGGGGCAGCGAAGCGGGATGGGCGGCGCGGGCAACAGATGCCGCCGTCCGTCCTCGATCAGCCGGCGCGTAATCGGATAATCGTCGTCGCCGTAGCGCGATGGGCGGTGCCACACACCGTTAGCCTCGACCGTCGCCCGCACATCATCCGGCATCGACGCCCACATCAGCCGCTCGGTCATATCCCATGCCGGCGCAATCAGAACGAGCCCGGCGATCCGGTCAGCCCGGTCTCCCCGGGCGCCCCGGTCTCCAAGCTCTCCCCGGTCTTCGAGTGCAAGCAGCAACGCCAGCCACCCGCCCATGCTTGAGCCGACGACCACGAGCGGCCCGTCCCCGAACCGGTCGACGACCGCTTCCGTTTCTTCGAGCCAACCGGAAATCGTGCCGTCTTCGAAGCGACCGTCCGACAAGCCGTGGCCGGAATAGTCGAACCGCGTCATGCCAACGCCAAGGGCCGTAAGATGCGCGGCGAGCGCGGACACTTTCGTCCCGTCCATCGTGGAGTTGAACCCGCTCAACCAAAGAACGGCAGGGCGCTGACCGTCGCCGGTACCCTTCGCCGGGACATGTCGGCACGCGATCCGCCGTGCCGCCGTCCCGCTTCCAACGGTCAGGAATGTCGGTGTGACATGCCCCGGATCGGAAACCGTCATCGTTGTCATCCCCGCTGACATTTGCCACATCGCGCCATCCGGCACCGGTCGGCTCGATCCCGTTTCCGCTCACCCGCCCGGTCCCGATAGAATTCGGTGGCCCGGCGGGCCGCCCGCCGAGGCTGACGATGACGACTGTGCTGCACATCGTACCCGAGCTGAAACCTGGCGGCGTCGAGTTCTACACGCTGCGGATGGTCGATGCGATCACGCGAGCCGGTGCCCGCCCCCTCGTCGCCAGCGGCCCGGGTGCTCTGCTGGCAGACCTCAACGCGCTCGGCGGTGAGCACATCCCCTTCGATGCTGCGGCAAAAAACTGGTTCGCATGGCCGGCCCGCGCCCGTGCACTCGCGAAGCTTATTGACCGCGAGCGCGTCGACCTCGTCCACGTCGGCAGCCGAGTGCCGGGCTGGCTCGCGGTTCTCGCGCGCCGGCATCGCCCATTCCCTCTCGTGATGAATTATCACGGTGCCTACAGTGAGGGGTTCCCGGGCAAGCGCGCGTACAATGCCGTCATGACGAAGGGGGACGTCTGCCTTGCGTCGTCGCGGTTCACGGTCGAGCACGTGCGCGCCCGCCACCCGATCGATCCGGCGAAGCTCAAGCGCATCTGGCTCGGGATCGACCCGACGACGTTCGACCCCGCATGCATCAATGCGAAACGGGCCAATGCCGTCCGCGCGGCATGGGGCGTCACCGCTGACCAACGCATTATTCTCTCCGCAGGTCGCCTGGTCTCGCTGAAGGGGCACGACGTGGTCATCGCCGCCGCCGACAAGATTTTCGCTGAGCACGCGGATGCGGTGATCGTGATCGCTGGCGATGACCTTGGCCGGGCCGACTACCGCCGGCGCCTTGACGAGCTGATTGCGCAGACCACCGATCCGTCGCGCATCCGCCTCGTCGGAAATTGCACCGACATGCCTGCAGCGTTCGCGGTGGCCCATGCTTCCGTGATCGGCTCGGTACGGCCGGAGACGTTCAGCTATGTGGCGATCGAAAGCCAGGCGATGGGCTGCCCGGTCATCTCGGCCGACGCCGGTGCGGTGTCGGACACGTTGGCGACGGACGACGATGCCGGACGCACCGGTTGGCTCTATCCGCCGGGGGATGCTTCAGCGATGGCGGACCGGATTAATGCCGCCCTCCGACTGACCCTGCAGGAACGTGACGCGATCGCCGAGCGGTGCCGTGCCCGCGTCCTCGATCATTTCACACTTGCTCGCATGCAACGTGAAACACTGGCGGAATATGATCGCCTGCTCGGAACCGGGCTCGCCGCAGCCTTTAACCCGGATGGCACACACCACGGGTAAAACCGAGCACGGGCGCGGAGCGGAGCCCGGCGCGCCTTGTCACACCCGCTGCCCACCCGTATATCCGCGCTGTCCGCGACCAAGCGGATCCCACGTAACAAAAGAGGAGACTAAGCGATTCCACGCCGACCAAGACGCTTCATGCCCGAACGCGAAAACAAGGGCCCGAAGACCAACGAGGATATCACCGCCGAGACGGTGCAACTCATTGACGACGAAGGCACCAACGTCGGAGCCACTCCGCGCGCAGACGCGATCGCGCAAGCTCAGGACGCCGGCCTCGATCTCGTGGAAATTTCGCCGAACGCCGAGCCACCGGTCTGTAAGATCATGGACTACGGCAAGCACAAGTATCAGGCCCAGAAGAAGGCCAACGAGGCGCGCAAGAAGCAGAAGACCTTCGAAGTGAAGGAAATCAAGATGCGCCCCAACATCGACACCCACGACTACGACGTGAAAATGCGGTCGATGGAAAAGTTCTTCGAGCAGGGTGACAAGGTCAAAGTGACGATGCGTTTTCGCGGCCGCGAGATGGCGCACCAGAACCTCGGTCTCGAACTGCTGCACAAGGTGCGTGACGACGTTGGCGAGCGGGCCAAGGTCGAGGCCGAACCCAAGATGGAAGGCCGGCAGATGATCATGGTGCTCGCGCCGCGCTGAGCGGGACCGGCGGCGGCTTGGCGGGTATTCTACCTGCGAGGCGAGACGTTTGCTGGGCCCCTCGCAAACGCGCCGACAGGTGTTGCACGAACGCGCCGTCCGGCCTATGTAGGCGTCAACACTCTGATCTGATCATGAGAGTGGGTCCCCCGGGGCCCGCTCTTTTTTGTTGGCCGATCGCAACCATCCGGCCGCCAACCAGCTAACGCCTCGCAGGAGCCAAAGCGCGTGACCTCTGCGCCGACGCCCGATGCCATGCCGCCCGAAGAACGGGCAATCGATGCACCCGCTGCGCCACCGGAGCACGCGACGGCGCGGCTGTCGCGTGAAGTGGGCGTTGCGCGGCAGGTCGCTGATCTCGTCGAGCCGGTGATTGAAAGCCTCGGATATCGGCTCGTCCGCGTTGTCCAGTCTGGCCGCGATGGGGGAACGCTGCAGATCATGGCGGACGTCGCGACCCGCGAAATCACCGTCGAGGACTGCGCGGAAATCTCCCGCGCAATCTCGCCGCTGCTCGACACCTACGATCCTGTCCCGGGAAGCTACCAGCTCGAGGTATCCTCGCCCGGGATCGATCGCCCGCTGGTCAGGCCGTCAGATTTCAGCGATTGGCAGGGATATGAGATCCGACTCGAGGCACGTGAAGCGATCGACGGGCGCAAGCGATTTCGCGGCACGCTCGAAGGGATCGAGGACGGCGAGGTCCGCTTGGCGACCGACGTAGGGGAAGGCCCGATCACCCTCGGGTTTTCCTTCGCGCTGATCGACCACGCCAAACTCGTCATGAGTGATGCACTGATCGCGGAAGCGCTGAAGCGGCGCAAAGGTCCGCCTCCGGAAGAGATCGACTAGGGCCGTCGAAGGCATGCCGCGCATGGCTGGCACCTGCCGTGCCCGACGAGTGTGCCCGACGAACGTGCCGAGCTAACGTGTTTGACTGACATGGAAGACCGCCCGCTTCCCCATC
>JBCBJG010000218.1:0-5671 GCA_038523655.1 Pseudomonadota bacterium
ATCCATGACCTTCTCGACGCGAAGCTGGATGCCGCGAAATGACTTTGGACTGCCTTCGACGGTCCGCTTCCATTCGCGCATCGCGGCTACGAACATGGAGCCCATCGCCTGCGTTCGCTGATGCGCCATTGCGGCATAGAGATCTTCGAGCGATTGACCGGACCAGAACATCTGCTCAAACCGATCAGCCGCACGGCGGGCAGACCGGAAGGTGATCACCTTCTCCACGATCACCGCCCAGGACCAGATCGACGCGAGCAGAAGGCCGACCATCACGACCTTCACGACGATGTGCGCCTGCATGAACAGCGCGATCATCGACACGTTGCTGCCGGCCGTCGTGCCGATCGAGGAGACGTCGACCGCGCCAACCAGCAGCCCGAGGTTTATGAACTGCATTCGATCATGCCCCTTGCGATGCGCCGGGCAACCCGCAGCCGCACCACTGCGCATCGCCCCGCGGGTTCGTCACCGCACCCCGTTTGAACGGGCGCAAACTGGCTCTGTTTTTGTGTTCAAACAAGGGCTGTTATTGGGGCTGAGACTGGGGCTCTGATCAGGGCTGATACGGGGGTCCAAAGGAGGCCATCACGTGGGCGGCACCAGCGCCTGCGACGCCGACTTCTGCAGGACTGACAGAGCGTCTCGCACTGACACGGAAACCTGGAGGCGCCGACATATCGATTGTGCGCTTCAACGGCTCGCACTCCATCGGCGTGACCCGATCTGCTTGAGCAAGCGCCTGGCCGGGGACCGGCAGCCCGGCAAACGCATGTCGCCGCGTCGCCAAGCGCCGCGGCGACGTGACCGCCCTCACGCCAGCAGCAGATAGATTGCACCGGCAAGCAGCGCCATCTCCACGAGGTTGGCGACGACAGAACCGGTATGCCACGCGTCAAAACGCTTTTTCGCGGCAGCATCGCCGGCGTCGGCCGCGTCACGGGCCTCATTGATGATCGGCACGACAAACTGGCGGGATGCAAGGAGGATCACGGCGCCGACGGCCATGAGAATAGCCGGTGTGGCTGCAGATGCTGCGGCGGCCAGCGCAGCCGCGATCCCGGCGAGCGCGCCGTTCACAAGGAAGTATCGCGGAAAAACCCGACGCAGAAAAAGGCCGGCCGCGTCGGCTTTCAGGGTCGTGAACATCGTCGGGGTGACGACCGCCGAGAAAAACAGCATGGCGCCGAGGGAAGCGGCGGCGAGGAGCGCGGCGAAAGAAGCCATGGCAGGATCCGTGGTCTGGAATGTCGGTATGATGAGCCACCGCGGACTAGGCGGGAGCGGCATCATGATCTTTACGACCTGCCTACACGCGTCGATGCGCGGCGGATCGTCCGCTCCGGCTCAGGAAACGACGTCGACGAACGGTTAGCGGTGCTCGGCGGAGTAGGGCGCCACAGCCTCGCTCGGCGTCATTCTGCTGGCGCTGGTGCATCTGCGCGCGGAGGGCCAACGCTGCCACTTGCATCCACAGAGGCACTCTCATTCGGCGTACCCGCCTTGTCGCCGGTCTTTCCCCATCGCGCGCCGCCGAGCCAACGGCAGACCACATAAAAGATCGGGGTGAAGACGAGGCCTGCAATCGTGACGCCAAGCATGCCTGAAAACACCGTCGTGCCGAGCGACTGACGCATCTCGGCGCCCGCACCGGTGGCGAGCATGAGCGGCACGACGCCCAGGATAAATGCGAGCGAGGTCATGAGGATCGCCCGCAGGCGCACCCGCGCGGCCTCGACCGCTGCATCGACAGCATTTGCGCCCTCGTCTTCCGCCTGCCGCGCAAACTCAACGATCAGGATCGCGTTCTTGGCGGCGAGCGCGACGAGCACGATCAACCCGACCTGGACGAGGATGTTGTTATCGAGGCCGCGCACGTTGATGCCGAGCATGGCTGCAAGAATGCACATCGGGACGATGAGGATGACCGCGAGCGGCAGCAGCCAACTCTCGTACAAACCGGCGAGGACGAGAAAGACGAACATCACAGCGAGGAGGAAAACAAACATGCCCCCATCGCCGGCGAGCTTTTGCTGAAGCGCCAGCTCCGTCCATTCGAACGAAACGCCGTCCGGCAGAACCCGGGCCGCAATCCCTTCGACGGCGGCGAGGGCTTCGCCAGTCGAGGTTCCCGGCGTCGGCGAGCCAAGCACCTCGGCGGCGGTGAACAGGTTGTAGCGCGGTTGCCGGTGCGGACCTGTCGTGTCCTCGAGCGATGCGACGGTGCCGAGCGGGACCATCGCGCCGTTTTCGGAGCGGGTCCGCAGCTCGAGGATATCTTCGGGCCGCTTGCGGAACTGCTCGTCCGCCTGTGCCGTGACGCGATATGTCCGACCGAGGAAATTAAAGTCGTTCACGTAGGCCGAGCCGACGTAAATCTCGAGCGTCTCGAGAAGCCGGTCGGTCGAGACGTTGAGCATCTGCGCCTTGGTACGATCGATGTCAGCATAGACGCGCGGAGTGCGGGTATTGAAGAACGTGAAGACGCGGGACAATCGCGGGTCGGCGTTTGCCGCAGCGAGGAAACCGCCCACGGCTTCCTCCAGCGCCTGGACCCCGCGGCCGCGGCGATCCTGTACGTAGATTTTCCATCCCCCACCGGTGCCGATGCCGCGGACGGACGGCGGGGCGATGACGAAGATGTTGGCTTCCTTAATCTGCTGGAGCGTTCCGAACGCACGCCCAAGCACCGCCTGGGCTCCGTCCTGTAGCCCGGCCCGCTCGGCAAACGGTTTCAGCGTGAAAAATATCGCGCCCGAATTCGGTGCGTTCGTGAAGGTTGCGCCGTCGAGACCGGCGAACCCGACGGCATGCGTCACGCCTGGGAGCTTGAGTAGCTGGGCCGAGGCGTCGCGGATGACGGCGTCCGTGCGGGCGAGTGATGCACCGGCAGGCAGCTGGGCGACGGCGATGAGGTAACCCTGATCCTGTTGCGGGATGAAGCCCTGCGGCGTCGATGTCAGCCGTTCAGCGGCGAGCGCGACCAGCCCGCCGTAAACAAGCAACGCGACGACGCTGATCCGGATCAGGCTGCGGGTCATCGCAGCGTAGCCGCCGGCGGTGCGCTCAAAGCCGGCATTGAACAAGTTGGCGGCTTTCGTCACCGGCCAGCACACGAATGACCAGAGCCGCGCGAGAATACCGCTGCGTGCGGGGCCATTATCCTCTCCCTTGAGAAGGATCGCGCACATCGCCGGCGAAAGTGTGAGTGAAACGAGGAGAGAAATTGCGGTTGCCGAGGCGATCGTGACTGCGAACTGCTTGTAGAACTGCCCGGTGATGCCAGTGACCATGGCCGCCGGAACAAACACCGCGAACAGGACGAGGCTCGTCGCGATCAGGGCGCCGCCAACTTCATCCATCGTGCGGTGGGCGGCCTCACTCGGCGCCATGCCTTTCGCGACGTAGCGTTCCACGTTCTCGACAACGATGATTGCATCGTCGACCACGATGCCGATCGCGAGAACGAGCCCGAAGAGCGACAGGTTGTTCAGTGAATAGCCAAGCCCCGCGAGCACCGCGAACGTGCCGATCAGCGAGACGGGGATCGCAAGGATCGGAATGATGGCAGCGCGGAAACTCTGGAGGAAAACCAGGATGACGATGATGACGAGGATCACCGCCTCGAAAATCGTCGTGTAGACCGCGTCGATCGACTGGGAGATAAATTCGGTCGGGTTGTAGACGATGCGGTGCTCGATGCCGGGCGGGAAGGCGGCTGACAGACGTTCCATCGTCGCGATTACCTGGTCGGCGGTCGCGAGTGCATTCGAGCCGGGCCGCTGAAAAATCCCGATCGGCAGCGCGCTGTCGCGGTCGAGATACGCGATGTTGAGAATGTCCTGCGCGGCCAACTCCACGCGGGCAATGTCGCGCACACGCACCGTCCGCCCGTCCGGCGTGCGTTTGACGACCACATTTTCGAACTCGCCGGGCTCGCGCAGGCGCCCCTGGGTCTCCACGCTCAACTCGAACGCGCCCGGGTCGGTCGTCGGCAATTGGTTCAGTGTGCCTGATGCGACCTGGACATTATTGGTGCGCAGCGCGGCAACGACTTCACCGGCTGTCATGCCGAAGGCCGCAATCCGGTCCGGGTTCAGCCAGACCCGCATCGAATACGCGCGCTCGCCGAAGATCGTCGCCTGACCGATCCCGTCGATCCGCGCGAGCTCGTCGACGACCTGCGCGCGGGCGTAGTTCGAGATGTAGAGGTTGTCGCGACTGCCGTCGGGCGAGGTAATGTGAACGACCATCATCAGGTCGGGCGAGGATTTCTGCACGGTCACGCCGAGCCGCCGGACAGGCTCGGGCAGACTGGCCTCGGCCACCGCGACGCGGTTCTGGACCAACACCTGCGCCTCGTCGAGGTCGGTGCCGAGCTCGAAGGTGACCGCCAGCGAAAAGCGACCATCACCCGTGTTTTCCGACTTCATGTAGAGCATGTCGCGGACACCGTTGATCTGTTGTTCGATCGGTGTGGCGACGGTGGCGGCAACGGTTTCAGCGTTTGCGCCCGGATATACGGCGGTGACCTGAATGGTCGGCGGGGCGATCTGCGGATACTGCGAGATCGGAAGCGTAAAGTACGAGAGCGCGCCGACGATCACGATGATGACGGAGACAACGGTCGCGAGGATCGGTCGGTCGACGAAGGTATGGGTGAAGCGCATGGGGTTGGCGCGTTGGCTCCTGGTCTCGTCGGGTTACGTTGTCGTTACGTCCTGCGCGATACGTCCCTGGATGCGAGGTCGCGGGATGGAATAAAACTCCCGTAGCGCCCGCATCCCCATCACGTGATTACGACCATCGCATCCCATCGGCCGCGGATGATCGCGCTACCGCCTCCCTATCACTTTGTCGGTGCCCGGGCGGGCGGCTCCATGATATCGTCACCGGCCACGCCACTGCCTTCTGTGGGCCGGCGTGCTGACTGCGTCTCGGCAGTTGTCTTGATGAGCTGGCGGGGGGAGGCGTCGAAGCCGTCCGGTTTCGCTTCGATCGTCGTCTCGTTCGGTGTGACCTTCGCGCCGCCCCGCACCTTGGCGAGGCCGCTCACGACGATGCGGTCTTCGGCGGTCAGGCCGCTGCGCACGACGCGCAGACCGTCGATGATCGGGCCGGTTTCGACGACGCGCGGCTCGATGGTATTTTCATCCCCGAGCCGCATCACGATCTTCTTCGCCTGATCTGCGACAATCGCATTGTCCGGCACGAGCACGGCCTCATAGGCGCCGGAGCCGACGAGCCGCACATTGCCGAAAAGACCGGGCGTCAACAGCCCATTCGTATTCTCGAGGATGGCCCGCCCGCGCACGGTGCCCGTCTCCTGACCAAGTTCGTTCTCGACGAAGTTCATGACACCGCGGTGGGGCCAGTCTTTTTCATCCGCGAGCTGGATGTAGACGGGGTTGGGCGTATCCCGTGAACCGGGGCGACTGCCGTCCTGATCCAGCCGCGCATACTTCAGGAACGCACGTTCAGAGACATCGAAGACGAAATAGATCGGATCGAGGGAGACAATATTGGTCAGCAGCGTTGCGGCGCCCGTGCCGCCGGCGACCAGGTTGCCGATGTCGACCTCGGTGTCAGATGCGCGGCCGTCGATCGGCGACGTGATGCGCGTGTAGGAGAGATTGAGCTTCGCGGTCCTGACGGCAGCCTCCGCCACCAG
>JBCBJG010000219.1:0-5570 GCA_038523655.1 Pseudomonadota bacterium
CGCAACGACGGCGCTCTTCGCGACGAGCAGTCTGGTCTGGATAGAACCCGCGCCGTTTGATCTGCTGCTGATCGGATTTCTCGCCGTGCTGCTTGCGCGCGGTCTCAGGGTGCCGCGGGCGCACTCGCTGCTCATCCTGGTGTTCAGCGTGCTGGCGATCACCGGGGTAGTGGCGGCGACTATTTCCGCAGCGCTGGTCGACTCCTTTCGCCACGTGGCGATTTCGATCTTTCTCTTCCTCGGCGCGATCGGCCTCGCGGCGTTTTACACTTCGCGCGGGGAATGGGCATTGCGGGCGACACTCGTCGGCATGACCATCGCCGCTTCGATCGCCACTGTTGCCGGCATCGCTGGGTATTTCTCTCTCGTCGATGGCGCCTACGACCTTTTTACGGAGCGCGATCGGGCGCGCGGCACCTTCAAAGATCCGAACGTCTTCGGGCCATTCCTCGTGGTGCCGCTCGTCTTCCTGCTGGTTGACCGGATCACGGGGCACGCCCGATGGGTCAGCGTTGGCACGGCTGCAGCGGCGCTGCTTGCGTTCGGTGTTCTGCTGAGTTTTTCGCGCGGAGCCTGGTTCAACCTCGCGCTGGCGGTCGCGATCACGGCCTACTGCCTCGCCGTCGCGTCACATGGCGCGCGGGATCGGATGAAAATTGTCGCGGTCGTCGGGCTCGCACTTTGCGCGCTGGCCGGTGGCTTTATCGTCGCAATGCAATTCGATGCGGTCGCGCAGATGTTTTCGATCCGCGGGCAACTGCTTCAGAGCTACGATCTGAACCAGCGTTTCGTCGGCATGCAACTGGCGCTTGGGCTCATTCTAGAGCAACCGCTCGGCATCGGCGCGGCGGCGTTCCGGGAGATCCACGGGACCGAGCCACACAACGTCTACATCTACAACTTCCTGATCGGCGGATGGCTCGGCGGGTTGGCGTGGATCGTCCTGATGGTTGCGACGATGGCGGTTGGTATGCGCGCGGCCATCACGCCATCGGCGTTGCGCCCTTACGCGGTGATTTTTTTCTCCACGTTCGTTGCCAACGCGATCGAGGGGTTCATCGTCGACACGGATCACTGGCGGCATCTCTATGTGCAGATCGCCGCGCTTTGGGGCATCCACTGCGCGATCAACGGCATGGATGTGCGCGTGTCGGGCAGCCGGCGACGCGGGCGGACGAATGATCATGGCGTGGTCACAGGCTCGGCGGGATCAGGCGCGGCGGGCAACGGCGCGGCTGGCGCGGTCACGGGTAAGCGGCGTCGCCCGGCAACCGTGGGTCCGCTCGCGCCCCGCAACGTGCTGCAGAACCGGATGATGCGACGGCGCCGGATGCGCGTGCGTCCCGTGCGCAAGGAACCACGACCGGATGCGCCGGCGACGCGTTCAACGAACAATCCCGCCTTCGATGAACGAGAAGCCGCAGCACTGCGCATGACACTCGAGCCACTGCGGCAGGATCGGCACATCGATAGCGCGGAGGAAAACGAGATGGACCTTCGGGTAATTGAGCCCCGCGAGGCGCCCATGGGCGATGCCGATCCCGTCGCCGATCGATCGGAAGAGGTAGCCGACGCGCTCACGACACCTGCCGACGACGCGGCGCTGTCAAAAGGAAGGAATATTCCCGTCAGACGCTCATTGTCCGCAAAGGACTTTTTGCACGATGCGCCAACGCCGGCCGAACGCACATCGACGCCAGTGCCGGGCGATACCCCTCGGGACGTGATCTCTTTTGGTAAGCGGGCAGAACGGCCTGACCGTCAGGTGTTCGGGCGACGGGCAGGGTCACGCACGTCGGCGCGCTTCTCCAAAAAGTAGCGACCAACCGTGCGTCAGAGTGTGCAGAGCCACGCGAACCGTGCGCGCGTTTAAGATCCCTGGGTTCCCTACAAAGTAGGTGGGCGCCGAGTGCCCGAGGCCACGGCCCCGGGCAGGGTCAGCTCCCGTAAAGATCTTATAGGCCCCGGGAAATTGTGCGTGTCACGCGAACCGCAGCCCTGCGCCATGAAGGTAAGCGGTTCGGCGATAGATTGCCACCGGGAGCCGGCATCGCACCCGGATCGGCGTTGATCCCAGTCCGTGAGCACCGCGCGCTGACCGGCAAAGCCTCGGCCTGTAGCGCTCGATCTGCCCCGATCTTGGTCTGGTGAGCGTCCGCCGAATGCTGGCAATAGCCACACCGATCGATCGGGTCACTCCGCTTTGTTCACCGTCACGCGGCTTTGCACATGAACGGCCGCCGCGCGGGGTGGCGTCGGCGCAAGAGGTAGGCTATCGCCAGCCGCATCGGTGCTCCGCCGCGGTCCTTTTCGGACCCGCCCGACGGACGCCCCCCTTACATCGCGGAGAGATGCGTCATGGCGACGAAAGTTGCGATTTCTGGATTTGGTCGGATCGGACGCAACGTCATGCGCGCCTTCGCGGAAAGCGGACGTTACGATCTCGAGGTGGTGGCGATCAACGACATCGCGCCGATCGCACAACTGGCGCACCTTTTCCGTTACGACTCGGCGCATGGCGTCTTCGCGCGCGGCGTCGAGGTCCACGGCGATACGCTCGAGATTGCCGGCAAAAAGGTGAAGGTGCTCGCGGAGCGGAGCCCGGCCGATCTGCCGTGGGGCGACCTCGGCATCGACGTGGTGATGGAATGCACCGGCATCTTCACCGACGCCGACAAGGCAAAGGCGCATCTCGATGCCGGCTGTAAGCGCGTGCTGGTTTCAGCGCCGTCGAAAGGCGCGGACATTACGGTCGTCTACGGGGTGAACTCCGACGCGCTCAATGCCGACCACAAGATCATCTCGAACGCGAGTTGCACGACGAACTGCCTCGCGCCCGTCGCCAAGGTACTGAATGATCTGTGCGGGATCGAGCGCGGCTTCATGACGACCGTGCACGCCTACACGTCCGACCAGCGCATCCTCGATGCACCGCACAGCGACATGCGGCGGGCGCGCTCGGCAGCCGTATCAATGATCCCGACCTCGACCGGTGCGGCGCGGGCGGTTGGGCTCGTGCTGCCCGAACTGAACGGCAAGCTGGACGGCACCGCCATCCGCGTGCCGACGCAGAACGTCTCGATGATCGACCTGAAATTCGTGCCGAGCCGCGATGTCACGGTCGAGGAAATCAATGAGGCGATGGACGCAGCTGCGAGCGGCCCGATGAAGGGCGTGCTCGACGTGGCGGCCGAGGAACTCGTCTCGATCGACTTCAACCATAACCCTGCGTCTTCCACGTTCGACCGGCCAAGCACACAGGTCGTCGACGGCAAGCTCGGTCGGGTGCTGTCGTGGTACGACAACGAGTGGGGTTTCTCGAACCGCATGCTCGACACGGCCGTGAAGGTGGGCGGGCTCGGCTGACGCCGGTCTCGATCCACGCAGCACGCGAAAGCCCGGCCAATGCGCCCGGCTTTTTTGTGGCGATCGCTTGGTGCTGAGCAGCGCTCAATGCGGTGGGTGGCCAGCGGTTGCATGAAGCAATGCGATATCCAGGTCGGTCGCGAGGAAGCTGTCGAGCGCATCGAAGGCATCGATCGTGAGTTCGGGAGAGAAAGGCGTTTCGAAAATCGTATCGTCGTACATGGTCGGCTCCTGTTCGGTGGCCGGATGCCAGGTGGCAACTCCGGGGCCTGCAAACGGAGTGGAATGACGAGCGCTCGGTGCGGGTCGGGTAAGGGACGAAAAGTGTGACGCATGTCACGCTTCCGGCGGTTTGCTTGCGCGCTTTCTATCTGCGCCGTTTCACGGAGGTCGTTAATCGGCGGCCCAGCGTTGCGGCCCAGAGTTGCGGCCCAGAATCGCGGCTACGGTTGCGGCCCGAGTTGCCGACAGAGTTGCGGCCTGGATCCGTTGCGGCGCCAGGACAACCGCTCGCCCGGCACTACTCGTCCCACATCATCGGGTCGGCGGTCGTGAGGGTCGCAACCATGTCGTCGACATCGGTCGCGAGAAACGCGTCGAGTTCTTCAAATGCATCCAGGTCGAGCGCGGCGGCTTCGGCGACGTCGATGAGGAGATCGGTTGGCATCGGTCTGTCCTTTCCGGTGGCGCCGCGTGGTTACGGCGTGTGTCCGGAGTAGGCGAGCGCGCAGCGCATCGGTGTGATGCCCATCACCCGCGAGGCGATTTGCGATTTTCCAGCGTGCGGCTGCGGGTTGCTGCAAAAGCCGCCTGTAACGGGGACATTTTGCACATGCGTGGCAAAGCGGCTGCGTCTGACAGCGTGCGAATCCGTGCTAGCGAACAGTGATGCAGCAGTATCTCGACCTCCTTCGCCTCGTGCGCGAGACGGGCGTGCGCCGCGACGACCGAACCGGCGTCGGCACCCTTGGTATTTTCGGACATCAGATGCGGTTCGATCTCGCGGACGGCTTTCCCCTCGTCACGACCAAGAAGCTGCATGTGAAATCCATCATCCATGAGCTGTTGTGGTTTTTGCGGGGGGAGACAAATGTCGGTTATCTCCGCGAGAACAGCGTGCGGATCTGGGATGAATGGGCGGATGCCGATGGCGAGCTTGGGCCCGTGTATGGCCGGCAGTGGCGCTCCTGGGCGGCGCCGGACGGGCGATCGATCGATCAGGTTGCGGATGTCGTCGCCGGTATCCGGTCGACCCCGCACTCGCGCCGACACATGGTTGTTGCTTGGAACCCGGCAGATGTCGGCGAGATGGCGCTCCCGCCGTGTCACTGCCTCTTCCAGTTTCACGTGGCTGAAGGTCGGCTCTCCTGTCAGCTCTATCAGCGCTCCGCCGACATTTTCCTCGGCGTGCCGTTCAACATCGCGTCCTACGCGCTGCTCACGATGATGCTTGCGCAAGTGACCGGTCTGACGCCTGGTGATTTTGTCCACACGTTCGGTGACGCGCATCTCTATCTCAACCATCTGGAGCAGGCTGATGCGCAGCTCACCCGTGCGCCGCGGCCGCTGCCGACGATGCGTCTCAACCCGGACGTGACGGATCTCTTCGCGTTCAAGTTCGAAGACCTCGACCTCGTCGGCTATGATCCACATCCGCACATCAAAGCCGAGGTCGCCGTATGACCGATACATCGATCGAAATCGCGCTGGTCGTCGCGGCCGCGGAAAATGGAGTCATCGGCCGAGACGGCGGGCTGCCGTGGCACGTGTCGTCTGACCTGAAATTTTTCCGCAAGACGACACTCGGCAAACCAATCGTGATGGGACGGAAGACCTTCGAGGCGATCGGGCGCCCGCTCGATGGGCGGCCAAACCTCGTCGTATCGCGCGACGCACATTTTTATCCCGACGGGGCGCTCGCGTTTCCGACGCTGGAAGACGCGCTCGACGTGGCGCGCACGCTCGCGGCTGATCTCGGACAGGACGAGGTCGCGGTGATCGGCGGGGCGCAGATCTACGCCGCAACGCTCGGCCTGGCGGATCGCATCTACCTGACGCGCATTCACTCCGCGCCGGAGGGTGATGCGCACCTCGCACCGCTCGACGATGAGGTGTGGACCGAGACATCGCGCGAACGATTTGCAGCGGGCCCAAAGGACGATCACGATTACTCGATCATTGTCATGGAGCGTGCCGCCGCCGGC
>JBCBJG010000220.1:0-5509 GCA_038523655.1 Pseudomonadota bacterium
CGATCTTCACGACCATCTGGCCGGGCGTCACCGACTTGATGACGTCGACGCCGACGGCCTTTTCGCGCACCCGCTCGACGAACGCGCGCACGACCTCGAGCGCCACATCGGCCTCGAGCAGCGCCCGCCGAACCTCGCGCATTGCTGCGGCAACGTCCTTCTCCGACAGCGCACCGCGTTTGGTGAGCTTGTCGAGAACGCCAGAAAGCCGGTCCGAAAGTGTGTCGAACATACGTGCGGTTTTCCTGTCCGGCAGGGTGCAGGCGCCGCGAGCACGGCCGCCTCGCCTGCGTCGTTGTTGACGGCGCCACAGTCGACGCGCGGCCAGACAAGCCGAGCGAGCGCCCGCGGGCGAATATCGCTGGCGGGCGTTCGGTCCACTGCCTCCCGGTCGCGCAAAGCGCCATGTGCAGCAGGCCGGCGGATTAATCCGGTCGTGTTCCCATCGATCTAGGCGACCTGACCGGGCACGTCAACGCGCACTGGGTTTGGCGAGATCCGGGGCAGGGTGGGCCGCGACGTCAGGTCGGTCGCGTGAGCATCCGCAGGGCCATCCGTCGCGCCCCGAGCGGGAGAGCGCGAAACAACGACTTTGCCCACTGTCGCGGGCGGCCGAACGCGAGGAGCAGGGCAACCTGGCCGGCACGCGAGAACGCCATGCCATAATCGCGAACGTTTGGCGCTTCATTCGCCCATGTCATCTTGTAGTCCATGGCCGGCGCCAGAAAATCGACGTGACTGACGCCGAGGTCGAAACCCGCGCGGACGACATCCTCCAGATGAAGCCGACCGGGGCTTTGCGCATCGAAAGCCTCGTTTCGCGCGGCGATGTACGCGTAGTACCGCCCGCCATGCACGAAACCCCACTGCATAGAGAGCGTATCTTCGCCGCGGCGCAATTCGAACGCGATGAGTTTGACGCCATCGGCATCCGGCAGATCCGCGTCGGCCACACCGCCTACGAGCGCATCGACGAAACCGGCGAACGCCCCATTGAGGAAGGCGCGGCTCGTGTCGCCACGTGCCTGCAGAAAGCGTGCGCGCAAATCCAGCGCGCGCCGCGCAGCGACCGCGACCGCATCCGGCGCGTCCACCACGGCGTGCACCACCGGCGCCCCATCACGCTTGAGGCGGTTGCGTGCATTCCGCAAATTTTTCCGCGTCTTTGTGGTGATGGTCGCGTGGTAGTCGGCGAACGTTGCGTACCCCCGCACATCGACCGCCGGCGCACGCTCCTCGCCGACCACAACGGCATCCGCCGCGATGAACGGTCGGCAAATCGCATCTTGACGAACCTTGCGCAGGAGGAGCCCGGAGTACTGACCGAGCGAGCGCAACGCTTCGAGCAGCGCGAAGACGATTGCTTCGTCGTCAACATGCTCGGCGATGAGAATGTCCGCGTATTGCGCGAACGGCTCGCTCAGCGCGACTGCGAATCGGCATCCGACGTGTCGCTCGGACTGCAGCGGCCAGATGCCCGTGACGGTATCGTCGTCGGCGTGCGCGATCAGCACGAACGGCGCGTCAGTTGCTTGCCCCCGCCCCAGCCGTTGCCCTGGGGCACGCGCATGCCGACCATCCGCCACATGATCTCGCTGACGTTGCCACGCTGCATAGGTGCGCGCCCAACCAACGCCCTGGAAAACGGTCGCAGCCGGCCGCGCTTCCTCCAGAGCCCGCCAGGCGGTGGCATACCGCTCAAGCGCATCATCCAGCCCGAGGATCTTGACATACGCAGCATCTTTCGACGGCGCGGGCCGAGGACTGCCACGCCAGATCGTGCGCCCGCCACGCTCGCCCGCCGGAGGTGCCGCCGCCGTGACCATCGCCGTGCGCCGCGCCTACTTCGCGAGGTCGTACCCGTCGATGTCCCGCACACTGTGCGGCATCGTCGGATCGACCTCGAAGTCGATATGGAACGTGGCTTTGCGCTTGGCCTGAGCGCCGGAGTACTTCGCCGCCGCAGCGACCCCCATTTTGCTCCACTTCGCGAGCCCGGTAGAGGCTTGGGATAGCGCAACCCGATCGGAGCCCAGTCCAAGCCGCTGCTCCAGTCCTTTGCGGATGATCCCGTTCGCGTAGTTGATCGCGTAAGTGTCCCGCAGCGCATCAGTCCAGTGCTCGGTCGTGAACGAGACGTTCAGACAGTCCTGGTTGACGATCCGATGCGGGCAGTTGAGCGGCCAGTGCGCCATGTGCCCTGGCTCGAGATCGACGACCTGGGCGTAGTCGTCATACCAAGTCTCATACTCGAGCGAGATTTCGTGCGCTTCGCCGAGCACGATCTTCTCGAGTGCCGCCTGCGGCAGGAACGGCGGGCGGTTCGGGTAGATGAAGACGCGCTTGCGCCCACGCAGTTGCCAAAGCGTCTGCCCGGGTACGTCGCAGTGGTAATAGACCTGTACCCGCGGCGACGAAATCAGCAGCGACATTTTCTGCTTGTAGGTCGCAAGCCCAGGTACACGGGAATGCAACTCTTCGTAGATTTCCGTCAGCAGCTCGGCATAGGCGGGGTTGGTATCGCCCGGGTTTTGCAACAGGATCCAGATCGTCCCGCGCTTGATCGCGTCGATCACCTCGGCGCCTGAAAGGCCCTCGATCGTCCCCTCCCGCCGCGTTCGCGGATCGTGGGTCTCAGGGTCCATCGTGTTGACATGATAGGTCGCCGGCGGCGCGGCCTCGATCAGGTCGGCCAACCAATCATCACTGAACAGCGGCGAGGTCGCGAGGCTATGCTCCTCGACGACAGTGTGTTGCCCGAACAGACGTGAAGACTGTTCCTTCCAACCGGTGAAAATGCGCCCCATGCGACCCGCGGCTCCCGTCGATCACCTGTGGCACACGCAATGCGCGTGCGCGTCGGTCGAAGGGGATGCAAGGAAGTGGCCACCTAGCTGCCATGCACGTCCGTCGACCTACCTGCGGGTTAGAGCCTCGCGGACTTGCCGGGTGAAAGCGGTTCGCCCATAGAGGGTTAATGACCGCGACGCTGCTCCATTTCATGAAGATGAACGGCCTAGGGAACGATGCCGTCATCCTCGATGCGCGACGCACCCCCATCCGGATCGGCGCGACAGAGGCTCAGCGGCTTGCCGACCGGGCGCGCGGCATCGGCTGCGACCAGGTCATTGTGATGGAACCGTCGAGCGACGCGGACGTGACCATCCGCATCCGTAACCACGATGGCACCGAAGCGGACTCCTCGGCCAATGCAGCCCGCTGTGTGGCGTGGCTCATCACCAAAGAGACCGGCAAACAAAACCCGGTGATCGAGACCAATGCGGGGCTTCTCGGCACCCTTGTCCGGCCGGACGACATCGTCACAGTCGATCTCGGCCCACCGCGGTTCGAATGGGACCG
Organism: Pseudomonadota bacterium; assembly: GCA_038523655.1. GTDB lineage: Bacteria > Pseudomonadota > Alphaproteobacteria > Rhizobiales > CALHAX01 > CALHAX01. The sequence continues at coordinate 3,361 of JBCBJG010000220.1, forward strand.
TATTCCACTCGCCGAGCCCTTCGCCGACACCCGCTACATCGAGCTTCAGGTCGGCCCGATCGACGCGCCTGTTTTGCATAGCCCGAGCGTCGTCAACCTCGGCAGTCCGCAGTGCATTTTCTGGGTAGACGACCTCAACGCACACGACCTTGGCGCGATCGGCCCGCTTATCGAAAACCACCCGGTCTTCGCCGAGCGCGCGAACATCTCATTCGCCCAGATCGCCTCGAGCAACGCGATGTTTCTGCGGACCTGGGAACGCGGCGCCGGTCTGACGAAGTCGAGCGGTACGGCTGCGGCAGCGGCCCTCTGCTGCGCGGCGCGAAAAAACCTCTGCGGCCGGGAAGCCAGCGTCCAGATGCTCGGCGGCACCATGGTTGTTCACTGGACCGAGTACGACCATATCCTGGCGAGCGGCGCGGTGACGCTCGAGAACACCGGTTCGCTGGACCCCGCTTCCTTCGGTCTGGTCGTTGCCTCGTCAGCAACCTGATACCAGCAACCGTGGCCGACCGGTCGCCTGATGAGACCGTGAACGCTCCATTCTCTTTGCAAAGCCGGAAAAGCTGCCGTGACCGACGCCCCCGCGACCGCCGACCAGCCTGCACCGGCCGTCCTGGCGACGGCGGCATCCGAGCCCGGCGACGTGAGCAAAGACGAAGCGGGAACAGGCGTCGAAATCCTCACGCTCGGGTGTCGGCTCAACGCTTATGAATCCGAGGTCATGCGCCGGCATGCCGAGGCGACCGGGCTCGATGACAGCGTGATTGTGAACACCTGCGCGGTAACCGCCGAGGCCGTTCGCACAGCCCGACAGACCATCCGCCGCGCGCGGCGTGATCGCCCGAACGCCCGCATCATCGTGACAGGTTGCGCAGCACAGATCGAGCCGGAGACCTTCGCGGAGATGCCGGAGGTCAACCACGTGATCGGCAACGCGGAAAAAGTCGAACGCCAGACCTTCGCGACATTGACCGATGGGCCCGACGAGCGCGTGCGGGTCGACGATATCATGTCGGTGCGCGAGACCGCCGGCCATCTGATCGACGGGTTCGCGGCGCGCGCCCGAGCCTACGTCCAGGTACAGAACGGCTGCGATCACCGCTGCACCTTTTGCATTATTCCTTACGGTCGCGGGAACTCGCGCTCGGTGCCCGCCGGCGAGGTCGTCGACCAGATCGCGCGGCTCGTCGATGGCGGTATCCGCGAGGTCGTGTTGACGGGGGTGGATATAACCTCCTACGGGCCAGACCTGCCCGGCACCATGACACTTGGCCGGCTCGTCCAAAAAATCCTCCACCACGTCCCGGCGCTCGAACGCCTGCGTCTGTCATCGATCGACTCGATCGAAGCGGACCCAGCGCTGCTCGAGGCAATTGCCGGCGATCACCGCGTCCAGCCGCACCTCCACCTTTCGCTGCAGGCCGGCGACAACATGATCCTCAAACGCATGAAGCGGCGGCACAGCCGGGAAGACGCAATCCGCTTTTGTGAGGAGATGCGCGCGCGCCGGCCCGACATTGCGTTTGGCGCCGATCTGATCGCGGGCTTCCCGACCGAAACGGACGCCATGTTCGAGAACTCGCTGCGGCTCGTCGATGACTGCGGTCTGACGTGGCTGCACGTGTTCCCGTTCTCACCGCGTCAGGGCACGCCCGCGGCCCGGATGCCTCAGCTCCCCCGCCCGGTGATCAAGGAACGCGCAGCCCGTCTGCGCAGGCGCGGCGCAACCGCGGTCTCCGATTTCCTCCATGCCGAAACGGGAGCCATGCGCGAAGTGCTCGTTGAACGCGACAACCTCGGGCGCACCGGCCAGTTTGCCGAGGTGCTGCTGGACGTCGGTGACCATGCGCCGAACACGCTGCTCACAGCGCGCATCACGGGACACGATGGCACTCGGCTTATCGGTACGATCGTCCCGGGCGGATCGGTCGAATGAGCGACACCGAAGGCGGGAAGCCGGCAAAGTCCGGCTCGCTCTTTTCCCGGCTGTTCTCGCGGGAGGAAAAACCTGCCAAGACTGATAACGCGCGCGCCGAAGAAGCTACGGTGGAGGATCGAGGAGAGCCGAAACACCCCGGCGACAGCGCATCGCAAAGCGCCGAGGCTGCCGAGGACCGGTCCCCTAACGCGGTCCCAGACTCGAGTC
>JBCBJG010000221.1:0-5447 GCA_038523655.1 Pseudomonadota bacterium
CCGAACCGCCTCGGCATCGGTATCCACCCTCGACGGGGTCGCTGGACGATGATCCGATGACCCGCAGCTCACCGATCAATCGCATTTCCTATCGCGCGTAGTCCGCTTGCTGCCGCGGTGCGAAATCTGACAACGTGGCGAACACGACATAAGGCGTTGGCTCCGTACCGCGTCTGACGTCGACTGACGGCTGTCGATCGGGAGGTTTAATGGTCGATACGATGTCCAAGCCGGCGCGGGCGCGCCGGCGGTCCGGTGGGCGTGATGCGCGCCGCGAGGTTCGCGCGAAGCCACTGCCGAGCGAAGCGCGGCCCGTCCAACCGGGCATGATTGGCGGCCGCTACGCGCCTCTCGAGGATGCAATGATCGCGCGGATCAACGACGCGGTCATGGAGGTGTTGGAGACCATCGGATTTGCCGACGCGATCCCCTCCTGCATCGAGGTATGCACGGCGATCGGCGCCATTTACGAAGACGGCCGGCTGAAATTCCCACGCGCCGTGGTGGAAGACGTCATCGCCAACGCGGCACGCGATTTTCCTCTTCACGGCCAGGAAGAGGCTTTCGACATCCACCCGGGTGGCAAGCGCGTCTTCTTCGGCACCGCCGGCGCGGCGGTCCACGTGGTCGATCTCGAAACCCGAAGTTACCGCGAGAGCCTGCTTGGCGATCTGTATGACGCCGCGCGGATGGTCGAAAACCTCGACAACATTCACTTCTTCCAACGCCCGATGGTTGCGCGCGATCTCGAAGACCCGCGCGATCTCGACGTAAACACGGTCTACGCCTCGGTTAGCGGCACGCGCAAACACGTCGGCACCAGCTTCACGCTGCCCGACTATGTCGACGAGACGCTCGCCATGCTCCACCTGATCGCCGGGGGAGAGGATAAATGGCGCGCCCGCCCCTTTGTTTCGCAATCGAACTGCTTCGTGGTCCCGCCGCTGAAGTTCGCCGAGGATGCATGTGCCTGCCTCGAAGCTGCCGTTCGCGGCGGTATGCCGGTGCTGCTGCTCTCAGCCGGACAAGCTGGCGCCACGGCCCCCGCGCCGATTGCCGGCGCCGTGGTCCAGGCGGTGGCCGAAGTGCTCGGCGGGCTGGTCTACGTGAACGCCCTCTCACCGGGACATCCGGCACTCTTCGGCACCTGGCCCTTCGTCTCCGACCTTCGGACAGGCGCAATGTCAGGCGGCTCGGGCGAGCAGGCGCTGCTCACCGCCGCATGCGGGCAGATGGCGGCGTTCTACGATCTCCCCGGTGGCTCCGCAGCTGGCATGGCGGACGCGAAAGTACCCGACGTGCAATCCGGCTATGAAAAGGGGATCACCGATGTGATGGCCGGCCTTGCCGGAACGAGCATGGTCTACGAGAGCGCCGGCATGCACGCCTCGCTCCTCGGCTTCTGCCTCGAAAGCCTCGTCATCGACAACGATATGTTGGGCCAATGCCTACGCTGCGTACGCGGCATCGAAGTAACGGACGAAAAACTCTCCGTCGACGTGATCCGCAGCACCTGCCTTGAAGGACCCGGCCATTACCTCGGCAGTGGGCAGACCCTCTCACTCATGCAGACGGAGTATATTTATCCCGAAATCGGCAACCGCATGAGCCCGAAGGAATGGAGCGAAGCTGGCGAGCCGGACATCATCGACGTCGCGATCGCGCGGAAGAAAAAGATGCTGGCGAGCCACTTCCCCCGGCATATCGATGATGCGCTGGATGCGCAGATCCGCGCACAGTTTGAGATCAAGTTGCCGCGCGACGCGATGGGTAGCGGTTGATCGCGCAGGGCGCTTGCCCGTCGCAAACACCCCATCCGTCTTATCGCGAACCTGTGCAGTCCCAAACCTCCCCCTCCCCGCGGCGCCGGAGTATCGCACGGCTTCATTACCAACCGTGCGACACTCCGGCGGCGGTGGAAAACCTGTTCATCGCTCCCCGTGCACGCCACGAATCGTCTTAGGTCGCCCCACTTATGTGAGGGGGGCTCGACGGCCACTGCGCCCACAAGCCCGGCATAAGAAGCAACCTTGTGCGGCAAAAAAGGACGAAACCCATGCGGCTCAGCGCACCCAACCTGCTCGTGTTCATGATCTCTTTCATCCTGGCTCTGGCCGTTGTCGCCATCCAGTATTTCGGGGCGAACATCCCCTACGTCAGCGAGATCGCACCGATCACTCTGCTGCTCGTGGCCTACGCCATCCTTGCGCTGTCCAACCTCGTTCGCGGGCTCTAGCACCGCAACGACGGCAGCGATCGCCGAACGAGACGCGCGCCACCCGGCGCGCGTTTTTTTTTGCGCCGACGCGCGCGTCGTCGCCCTTACTGCGCGGTCCAACCGCCATCGATCGTCATGTTGGCACCGGTCACATTCGCGGCTGCATCGCTGCAGAGAAAAACCGCCATCGCTCCGATTTCCTCCGTCTTGACGAACTGCTTGGTAGGCTGCGGCTTCAGCATCACGTCGTTCTTGACTTCCTCTTCCGAGATGCCACGTGTTGTTGCCGTATCTGCGAGCTGGTTCTCGACGAGGGGCGTCCACACGTAGCCGGGCGAGATCGCGTTGCATGTGATGCCGTACTCCGCCCCCTCAAGCGCCACGACCTTCGTCAATCCGGCGATGCCGTGCTTCGCGGTGACATAGGCGGCTTTGTAGGGAGACGCGACGAGCGAGTGCGCGGAAGCCGTGTTGATGATTCGCCCCCATCCGCGTTCCTTCATCTCGGCCATGACCGCTCGTGTCGTGTGGAACGCCGAGCTGAGATTGACCGCCAGGATCAAGTCCCACTTCTCAAGCGGAAACTCCTCGATCTTCGAGACGTGCTGAACTCCGGCGTTGTTGACCAGGATGTCAACCGGGCCGAGTTCATCGCGGGTCTGCTCGATCAGGGAGGGAATTTCGTCGGGTTTCGCCATGTTCGTCGGGGCAAACGACACCCGCGCCCCGCCGGCCGCTGCCTGCTCGATTTCAGCGATCGCCTCCGCGTTTTCCTCCCGCGTGCCGAGCCCGTTCAGCATGACATGTGTGCCCGCCTCGGCGAACGCCTTCGCGATGGCATGACCGATGCCCGAAGTCGAACCGGTGACAACGGCAGTCTTATCGGCAAGGCTGTGCATGAGCGTACTTCCTCTGGTCTGATCGTCGCTGGGCGCACGGCGCAACGTATCGCGCACGAGGCTATTCGGTATTGGGCGGCAACACGCGGGTTGGGCAATCGCTTTTCTGCGCGGTACGACGCGCGCCGTCTACGACCGAGCGGGTTCCGCCCCGGAGTCGGTGAACCAATGAGCGGCACCCGCGTGGCACGTCTCGTTCAAGGCGAGACGTCGGCTGAAACCCACCGGACACGATAAGCCCGCGCCCGACCAGCCCGCTCCCGGCCAGCCCCCGCCCGACCAGCCCGCGTCGGTATCACCGTGGCAGTCACCGAAGGTTGATAGACGCCGGCGATCCAGACGGAACGCAACGGGTGTGCGGATGGTTGCCTCGCAGTATGAATGCGAATGCTAGTCCGCTACGCTCCGGTTCGCCGGGCGCCACGTCACCCCATACATCGAGGAATTGCCATGCGCCTGTCCGCTTTGCCGATCGCGTCCGCAAAAACGTTCGCCGTCGCCGCGTTGATTGCCCTGTCGCCAGTCACCGGCACCAGCGCGCAGGCCGGCGGCCACAGCAAGTCGCCACTGCTCACGAAACCCTCGGCCCACGATGCGGCCACCACCCTCGATCGGCTCGAAGCGGTCCTCACCAAGAAGGGTATTCGCGTCTTCGCGCGCATCGACCACACGGCCAATGCCAAGGGCGCAGGCCTAACGCTCGCGCCGACGCAGGTGCTCATGTTCGGCAACCCGAAACTCGGCACCCCGCTCATGCAGAGCACCCGCGAAATCGCCATTGACTTGCCGATGAAGGCCCTCGCCTGGACCGATGCCGAGGGAAAAACGTTCCTCTCCTACACAGATCCTGCGGCGCTCAAGGCGCGGTATGGCATCACGGATCGCGACGCGGTGATTGCAAAAATGACGAAGGCACTGGACGGACTTACGACCGCGGCGACCAAGCCGTGACAGGTTTTCCCGGCGTCGGCACGCGCCTGAACACCCTCACGCCACTCCATCGCTTACCGCTACGTTCCCGACGATGAACCGCCACGCACCCGCCGACGCGATTACCGGCTCCGCTGCGCCGATTGGCGCCCAGGTATACCTGACCGGGCTTGGCACCGCCGTACCGGCGCATGCGCTTGGCCAGGAGCAGGTCGCGCGTGAAGCGGCGGACATGTTTTCCGGTCGTTATGCCGAGTTTGACCGCCTGCAACCGGTGTTCGAATCGACGGGCATCGAAACGCGATATTCCGTCCGCCCCTTCAGCTGGTTCCGCGATCCCCATGACTGGGCGGACCGGACCGAAGCCTATCTGGAAGGAGGCGAAGACCTTTTCCTCCGCGCCGCACAGGCAGCGCTCGATGATGCCGGGCTCGAGGCCGCATGCGTCGATGCGGTCGTGACCGTCTCCTCGACCGGCATCGCCACTCCGTCGCTCGAAGCCCGCGCCATGACCGCGCTTGGCCTCCGCGCGGATGTGCTGCGTGTGCCGGTGTTCGGCCTCGGCTGTGCAGGAGGGGTCACGGGACTGGCCATCGCCCGCGATCTTGCGGCGTCCGCACCCGGTCGCGTGGTGCTGCTCGTCGCGGTCGAGCTGTGCACGCTTGCGTTCCGCACCGACAAACTTACGAAGGCGAATGTGGTCGCCACGGCACTGTTTGGCGATGGCGCGGCGTCCGCTGTCCTGGTCAACGGTGGTGTTGTCGACGCGAACATGCGCTCCGCGTCGCCTAACGCGCTAGAGGCACCTAGCGTGCCCGACCCGACAGACCGCACCGACGCGGGAGCCGGACCACTCGCCCTCGGCCATGCGCGCCAGGTCACCTGGCCCGGCACCCTCGACATCATGGGCTGGGACGTGGACCCCGTTGGCTTCGGAGCAATTTTCTCCCGCAGCATTCCAACTCTGGTTCACGAGCGCATGGGCGCGGCGGCAGATACTTTCCTGACCGAAGCCGGACTAGAGCAAGCACATCTTGCGCAAATGATATTTCATCCAGGCGGCACGCGTGTCCTGGAAGCGTTGACGGAAGTCTTTTCTCTCGCCCCGGATGTGCTTGCGGCCGAACGCGACGTCCTCAGGGAGTTCGGCAACATGTCTGCGCCGACCGTGCTCTTCGTTTTGAAACGCAAGCGTGACGCTGGAGTGTCCGGCAACGCGATGATGGGCGCGCTCGGGCCTGGCTTCACCGCGAGCTTCCTCGCGCTCGATGCTACTGCCGACGGTCCGACCTGACATGCGACCCCGCGCGACAATCGGCGAGCGCAAGCGATGACGGCCTCGATCGCGGTTCTGTTGCTGATCTATCTTGTCGGCCAGCGGCTGACGGAACTCGTGATCG
>JBCBJG010000222.1:0-5427 GCA_038523655.1 Pseudomonadota bacterium
CGCATTCGCGAACGATGTCCTCATCCCCGAAATGCGCGCGGTTGACCCTGAAGCAACCATCGAGACGCATGTGACCAACGACATTCCGGCATTCGACGCCGGCAAAGATAGCCCGGCGGTCTCGCTCGCTTTTGCGCTCGCGGGCCAGAACGATACGGCCGCGGTCAGCTACATGACGGAAGCGAGCTGGTTTCAGCACGGCGGCTGCCCAACGGCAGTCTGCGGGCCGGGCGACATCGAACAGGCGCACAAACCGGACGAGTTCATCGAGCTTGCGCAACTCGAAAAATGCAACGCCTTCATGGACCGGCTGACCGATCACGTTCTGGCCTGATCCGGGCGCCAGACATCGCCGACGTCCCCATTCACACCGCATACGGCACACGACCCGACCTTGTGCGCTGCCATAGAATTTGTTCTCTTCCTCCCACGACGAGGCCACGCGAGTTGTGTGGCGCTTGCCGATTGGACCTTGAGGGAGGACCTGATGAGATTGAAGCACCTACTCGCCGGGACGGCGATGCTCGCGACTGCAATGGTCGCCGGCACAGCCTCCGCAGCCGAACCGATCAAGATCGCCATCAACGAGTGGACCGGTCAGCACCTGTCCGCACACATCGCGGGAGCCGCGCTGAAGAAGGCGGGCTTCGAGGTTGAGTTCGTCACCGCCGGCGCTGTCCCGCAATTCGCCGCGATCGCTCAGGGCCAGATTCATCTGCAGCCCGAGGTCTGGGATAACAACGTCGGCGATGTGTACCCGAAGGCCGTCGAGAAGGGCGATATCATCAAGGTCGGCACGCTTGGATTGAAGCCGCGCGAAGGCTGGATGTACCCGGCTTACATGAAAGATAAATGCCCGGGCCTGCCCGCCGCAGACGCGCTGATCAAATGCGCGCAGGCGTTCGGCACTGCCGAGACCTTCCCTAAAGGTCGCCTCATCACTTACCCGGCTGACTGGGGCACTCGCTCGAAAGACCTCGTCTCGGCCGCATCGCTGCCGTTTCAGCCGGTCGCAGGCGGCTCGGAAGGCGCCATGATCGCCGAGCTCAAGTCGGCCTACGCGGCCAAGCAACCGATGCTCATGATGTTCTGGGCACCGCACTGGATCCACGCCGAGCTCGATTTCGACTGGGTCGATCTCCCAGCCGCGACAGCAGATTGCGCGACGGATCCGAAACCCGGTTTTGACCCGAACAAGACCGGTGACTGTGGTTTTGCGCAGGCGAATATCGGCAAGATCGTCTCGAAGGATTTCGAGAAGACCTGGCCGGCCGCCTACAAGCTCGTCGAAGCCATGAAGCTCGACAACACGACGATGAACGCGCTGATCCTCGAGGTCGACGGTAAGAAACGGAACCTCGAGGACGTGGTGGCCGAGTGGATGGGCAAGAACGAAGCCGTCTGGAAACCGTGGGTCGACGCGGCCAAAGGGTGATTGCGCCCACCCCGACAACGTTGATGGGCGCCGGGGGGCTGGAGCACTGCTCCGGCCATACGGCGCCCGCTCGGCGTTCGAGCCCATCGATTTCTCGTCGCACGCGGTCCGCACCATGAGCGATCGCGCGATGCCGGAACAAAACGGCCTGCAAAGCAACGTAAAACTGTCGTGCCGCAACCTCTGGAAGGTTTACGGCGACCGGCCCAAGCGGCATTTTGCGCCTCATCTAGCGGATGCCAGCACCGCCGACCGTCTCGAGCAGATCCGCGCGGACGGCGCCATTGCTGCCGCGGCTGACGTATCCTTCGACGTGCACAGCGGCGAAATTTTCGTGATCATGGGCCTTTCGGGCTCCGGCAAATCGACGGTCGTGCGTTGTCTGTCGCGCCTCGTCGAGCCGACCGCTGGAAGCGTGTATCTCGACGATACAGATCTCCTCTCCGCAAGCCCGCGCGAGTTGATCGATCTGCGCCGCCATCGCATGGGCATGGTCTTTCAGAACTTCGGTCTGCTTCCGCACTTGAGTGTGCTCGACAACGTCGCATTTCCTCTCAAACTTCAGGGCGTTGCGCGTGCCGACCGCGAACGTCGCGCGGCCGAGGTGGTCGACCTCGTTGGTCTGGGCGGGCGCGAATCCGCGCTGCCGAGCGAGCTCTCCGGCGGACAACAGCAGCGCGTCGGCATCGCACGCTCGCTCGCCGTCGAACCGGATGTCTGGTTCCTCGACGAACCGTTTTCCGCACTCGACCCGCTGATCCGCCGCCAGATGCAGGACGAGTTCCTTCGCATCCAACGCGTTTTGCGGAAGTCGATCGTCTTCATCACTCACGATTTTCTGGAAGCGCTACGGATCGCGGATCGCATGATGATTATGCGCGGCGGCGAAGTCGTGCAACTCGGCACCCCGACCGACCTCGTTCTGTCGCCAGCCGACGACTACGTCGCGGAGTTCACCGGTGACGTACCGCTCCTGCGAGTCATCGATGCAGCCCATGCATGTGATCGCGCAGTGCATCCGCGGGACGCGATGCCAACGGTCTCCCATTCCACGCCCGTCGAAACCGTGTTGCCGATGCTGTGCGAAGCGCCGGAAGGGCTTTGCGTGCTCGGCGAGGATGGCGCCCCGCTCGGCGTGCTGACGCCCAACTCGCTGATTGCCGCCATGGCCGACACCGACGAAGCAACCCGCGCGGAGATTAAAAACCTGACTGGCGCCACAACGCACGGGCAGTCCGCGTCAGCAGGACAGAACGGTTCGCACCATGCGCCAGCCGTCACAACGTCTACTGTTTCCAGATGACGACCATCGCCAACGAACGACCGGGCACACCCCTCTGGACGATCCTCTGGTCGGCGCTTGCCGTCGTCGCAGGGGTCCTGCTGTTCGTCGTCCAGACGCCCGCCTGGCTTTCAGCCGACCCAGCAAGCCTCGCGCTGCCGATCACTCCGACGATGAACGCGGCAATGACCGCCTTCGTCGAGTTCGCCGGCCCCACCTTTCGCGCCCTGTCGGATATCCTCGATATCCCGATGCGTGGCGTGCGCTGGCTCCTCGGTGTGCTGCCGTGGGCGGTCACGTTCTGGTTGGCCATCGTGCTCGCCTGGCGCGCGGGCGGCCTGCGCGTCGCGCTCTTCACGGCGGCAACACTCACCTACATGCTCGTCGTCGGGTACTGGGCCGAATCGATGAACTCGCTCGCGCTGGTCGTTGTCTCCGTACCGAGCGCCGTGCTCGTCGGCTTCGCCTTCGGCACCCTGGCATTTTACTCCCCCGCCGCGCGGCGTCCGATCCGCACGATGCTGGATGTGCTGCAGACGATCCCGGCATTCGCCTACCTCCTGCCCATTCTGCTGCTGTTCGGCTTCGGCACCGTGGTTGGTCTGATCGCGAGCGTCCTGTTCGCGTTCCCGCCGATGGTGCGCAACACGCTGCTCGGCCTCGAACGCGTCCCGGAGGATATCGTCGAGGCAGGGCGGATGTCCGGGGCGACGTCCACGCAGCTCTTCTGGCAGGTTCGCGTCCCGGCTGCCGAACGCCAGCTTCTCCTCGGCGTGAACCAGACGACGATGGCGGCGTTCTCCATGGTGATCATCGCCTCGATCATCGGTGGAACGGCTGACATCGGTTGGGAAGTCCTGTCGAAGATGCGCAAGGCCGAGTTCGGCGAGAGCCTTCTTGCCGGCATCGTGATCGCGCTGATGGCCATGGTCATGGACCGGATCACCACCGCATTCGTGCAGCGTAGCGGCGGCGCCTCAGCCCGGACGATGACCCGCCCAGCCGCAGTGCCCGAAATGCTTTGGGCGCATCGTGGCGTCGCACTGGCCGTCGTCGGCGGCGCGCTCGTGTACGCGCTCTCCGCCGTCGCGCCGGCACTCGCTACGTGGCCGGAAGCGTGGGAGATTTACCCGGCATCCTACCTCAACAGCGCGGTCGAAGCGCTCACCCTCAACTACGCTGCCGCCATCGCGACGATCAAACAGACGGCCTTTTTCTTCGTAATGCTGCCGCTGAAGATCGGCTTGGCGCAAACGATTTCACCCTTCTCGTGGGGCTTCGAGTTCACCCCCGCGTTGAAACTCGGCTACGGCGTCCTTGCAGCGATGATTTCCGCACTGGTCGCGTGGCGCTTTTCTCTCCGCGCGGGCGCGGTGACTGCTTTTGGGGCGATCGTACTCTTCGCCGGTCTGACCAAGCTGCCGTGGCCGATCACGGTCGGAGCGTTCGTCCTTCTCGCCGGCCAGCTTGGCGGTTGGCGGCTGGCGCTCGGCACCGCGCTCGGTCTGATCTTTCTCGTCTTCGCCGGCGTCTGGCCGCAGACCATGCTCAGCCTCTATCTCTGCGGCCTCGCTGTCGCCATCGCGTTCGCGCTTGGCACGGCGCTCGGCGTTGCGGCTGCAGAGTTTAAATCCGTTTCGGCGTTTCTGCGCCCGATCAACGACACGCTGCAGACGATGCCGCTGTTCGTGCTGCTCATTCCGTTCGTCATGATCTTCAAGATCGGCGAATTCACCGCGCTGCTCGCGATCATCGCCTACGCCATCGTGCCGGCGATCCGCTACGGAGAGGCGGGTCTCCGCGACGTGTCGGGCGACGTGGTCGAAGCCGCTACCTCGATGGGCGCGACGCGCTGGCAACTTCTCTGGAACGTAAAACTTCCCCTCGCCTGGCCGGTGCTGATGCTCGGGCTCAATCAGACAATCATGTATGCGATCGCCATGTTGGTGATCGCGGCCCTCGTCGGCACCAATGGCCTCGGCCAGCAAGTGTATATCGGATTGGGCGATGCGGATTTCGGCGTCGGGATGGTCGCCGGGATCGGAATGGCAATCATCGCGATCATCGCCGACCGAATGACTCAGGCTGCCAGCCGCTCACGCGGAGCAAGCGATCGCGAACCGCTCGCCGCGTAGGCGATCAGAGCGGAGGGAGCTACCCCGCCCCTACCGCATCGCGGCAGCGTTACCCCGCATCATCCCACGTCACCGCAATGCCACTCCGCGCACACCCACTCCACATCGCGCGCTGAGTTGCCGGAACGCTGCTTCTCAGCTCGCCGGAAGCCCGATGGACGTGCGCCATGCGTCGATATCCGGCGTCAAATCCATCGGGAACGTATCGAACAGCTCGAGCCCATCGGCCGTGATCACACCCTGACGCTCCATCTTGCATCCGGATTGCCCACCGACCCGGCCGATGTAGGTCTCCACACAGATGCACATGCCCTCTTCGAAGACGCCGTCGTAGGCGCCCGGGCTATCGGACGTTGGATACGCGACCGCGGGATATTCGTCGCAAAGACCGACCCCGTGGATGACCACGCCGTACCGCTGAGAAAAATAATCCTCCGGCAACTGATATCCCTTCGCGGCAAACTCAAAGAAGGACAGGCCCGGTTTGATCAACTCCGCGGTACGGCGTGGTCATCCACGGGGTCGGTCTTTGCGACGAATATCCCGCGGTCGCGTATCCAACGTCCGATAGCCCG
>JBCBJG010000223.1:0-5426 GCA_038523655.1 Pseudomonadota bacterium
CGTTTAATCTCCGCTTCGTCGGTTGTGCTCATCTCGGCCCAGATCGTGCCGGGTGTCAGGCCTGCGAGAATGCCGTCGTCGGCTTCGAGCACGGCGGCGCTTGCCGCGGGTGACGGCAAACAGGTGACGATCATCTCCACGTCGCGCGCCATGTCGCGCGGGCTGTCGCCCCATTTGGCGCCGGCAGCGAGCAGCGGTTCAGCGGCAGCACGGTCAAGATCGCGAACGGTGAGGTCCACGCCGTTTCGCGCAAGGCTTCCCGCGAGTTTTCCGCCGACGTTGCCAAGCCCGATAAAACCGATCTTCATGCGTTTTCCTCCAGAAGCGACGTGCCGCAAACGCCGTGTCGACGTGCCCCTCCTTCACCGCGTTTGCGCGCGCCGGTCAATCGCGAAGCGGACGCCACGCGCCTGGTCGGTGGCAGCAACCAGCGTTCCGCGGGCGCGCATCTGGTGGATTTTGGTGCACTGCTCCGCATTCGATCGCTTGCGGTCGCGGGGGTCAGTCTTGCATAAGACTATAAGAATGTTGGCGCGCGAATATCCGTGCGACCGCACGCGAGGGAGGTGACGATGTCGATCGAAAAACTCGGTGGCAGCTTCATGAAAAAGGCCGAGAAAACGGCCGAGACGGGCCAGGACGACGTGCGCCAGACCGTGCAGGCGATCCTCAGCGATATCGAGGCGGGCGGCGAAGCGACAGCCCGCAGCTACGCTGAAAAGTTCGACAAGTACGACGGCGACATTCTCGTCGGCGCGGAAGCTCGAGCCGCGGCGGGCGCACAGGTGCCGCAACGGCTGAAGGACGATATCCAGTTTGCGCACGAGCGGGTGCGCAAGTTCGCCGAAGCACAGCGCGCCGCGATCACCGACACGCAGGTCGAGCTGTCACCCGGACTGATGGCCGGGCACCGGAACATACCGATGCAGGTTGCCGGGTGTTACGTGCCGGGCGGACGGTACGCGCATGTTGCGTCTGCGGTCATGAGCGTGACGACGGCGAAGGTCGCGGGCGTGCCGAACATCGTCGCCTGTTCGCCGCCAAAACCGGGTGCGGGGATTAATCCGGCGATCCTCTACACGCTCGATCTTTGTGGCGTGGATCATGTACTTGCGCTCGGTGGTGTGCAGGGGATCGCATCGATGGCGTTCGGGCTGTTCACCGGTAAACCAGCAGACATTCTCGTCGGCCCTGGAAATCAGTTCGTCGCGGAGGCGAAGCGCATCCTCTATGGCCGAGTCGGTATCGATATGTTCGCCGGCCCGACGGAAATCCTCATCGTCGCCGACGACACGGCGGATGTCGATATCGTTGCCTACGATCTCGTCGGACAGGCAGAGCACGGATACAATTCGCCAGCCTGGCTGATCACGCTTGATCGCGCACTCGGAGAAAAAGTGCTCGCACGGGTGCCGGAGCTGATCGAGACACTGCCCGAGACCAACCGCGAGAATGCGCGCGCCGCGTGGCGAGACTACGGTGAGGTCGTCGTGTGCGAGACGCGCGAGCAGGCGGCGGAAATCTCGGACCTCTATGCGGCGGAGCACCTGGAGATCCACGCGCGCGACCTCGACTGGTGGCTCGCGACGCTCAACAACTACGGCTCGCTGTTTCTCGGTGAGGAGACGACCGTTGCGTTCGGCGACAAGACGTCGGGGCCGAACCACATTCTGCCAACCAAAGGCGCCGCGCGTTACACGGGCGGGTTGTCGGTCGGCAAGTTCCTCAAGACCCTGACCTGGCAGCGGATGACCCGCGAGGCAAACCGTGACATCGCGCCGGTCTCGGCTCGTATTTCACGGCTCGAGGGCATGGAGGCGCACGCGCGGACCAGTGATGTGCGGCTCGAAAAATGGTTCCGCGACGAGCAGTTCACCCTCGATGGCTCGGAGGATGCGGGCAAGGCTGGGGCGGCGCAGGCGGCGGAGTAAAAATACGAACCCGCGCGTCCTACGGACTGCTATTCCGCCGGGCGCGCGGCCTACACGCTGCCATCCGCAATCGCTTCGATGCGGGCATACAGCGCTTCGTCGACTGCCAATCCTTCGCGCTCAGCCGCTTGCCGGCGGGCGCGCGTCAGGCTGCCCGGAAGGCGCGCGCCGTCGTCCGCGATCCAGCCGGCGAGGGTTTCCATGCGCTCGGCGAACGTGCTGGCCCCTGATGCTGCTGCCGGATCAATCACGATCAGGACCTGACCGACATGCGGCGGCGGCCCATCGCCGTCGAAAAACGATGAAGCTTCGAACGCGAAGTTCGCGCCGGTCAACGCGACCACCAAGATCTCGACCATGAGTGCGAGGCTTGCGCCCTTCACTCCGCCGATCGGCGAAAGCGTTCCGCGCAGGGCCGCCTGCGCATCCGTCGTCGGCGCGCCTTGTACATCGCTCGCCCAGCCTACGGGGATCGGTTCGCCGGCGTCGGCAGCTTTCAGGATGTTGCCGCGCGCGACGGATGATAATGCGAGATCGACGATCACCGGGTCTGCGTTGCTGCGTGGGGCAGCGAATGCGATCGGGTTGGTGCCGAGGGTTGGCTTTTTCCCTCCCCACGCTGCCATTGCGCCGGGCGTATTACCGAACAGCAGAGCCACGAGCCCGGCGTCCGCATAGCGTTCGACCTGGTGCGCTGCGACACCGAAGTGGTGTGATCGGCTGATCAGGCAAGTCGCCGTACCAACCTCGCGGGCAAGGCGCGGCATGTGCGCGTAGGCGAGGTCAAAAGCCGAATAGGCAAAACCGGAGCGCGCATCGATCCGTCCGACTGCGGGCGCGCTCTGTTCCCAGTGTGGCGCCGCATGGCCATCGACCTTGCCGGAGCGGGATTGCGCGGTGTAGCTCGCGACGCGGCTCAGACCGTGCCCCCGGCGACCATCGATTTCGGCACGCACGAGCGCATCGGCGACCAGGCGGGCGGTGTCGGGCGCCGTCCGGCTCTGCTCGAACGCTCGCGCGACTGTGTCGGTGACGACTTTCGGAGGGAGAATAATCATTGATCCCATCCGTTTCTGCTCCTCTTCCGCACGCCGCTTAAGGGTTTCCTAACCCTGTTGCTCCCATCCTCGCCACACCTTGTTCCTGAAGGCGGCGCCCGTCGCGCTGCTCCGTTTCGCGTATCAGGGGTGTGTTTTGCGTTATTCACTCGTTGCCGTGCTCGCCACGGTGATCGCGGCCTCTGCCGCGTCCTCGGCGTTTGCGTCGACCGTCGCTTTCCCCGGCGTCCGGCCAGGTTCTGCCGCCGACGGCCGCGCGGAAAGACTCCTCCACGATCCCCAAGTCGCCGCGGATGATCGCGTCGCCGGCATATCAGCTAGCGATGGGCCGCACCCATCGACGAACGTGTCCGACGCCGATCAGCTCGACGATGATTTCGACGATGGTGATTTCGAACACGGCGGTCTGATCGACTACAGTGATGTCGAGCCGCTCGCGTCCCGGCCATTCACGGTCGGGCTTCGCGGAACGATCCCCGTCAGCGGTAACGCGTTCGACAACAGCGCATTTATGCTCTCCGGCACATTCACGCTGGACCTCGATGTGGCGGCGGGCCTTCCCCTCCTGAGAGCAGAGGCGGAAGTCGGTGCCGCGCGTGTATCGATCGATGCGCCGGCCACCCAGCCCGGCGCGTCGGGCGACCAGCTCGCGTCGTTCGCATTCGTCAGTCTCTACCGCGATCTGATCGAAATCCATCGGCTCCGGCCGTTTGTCGGCGCCGGGTTCGGGCTCATCGGCATGACCAGTGACGATCAACGCGGAGATGACCAGAGCGACGCCACGTTCGCGTGGCATATCTCCGGCGGCGTTGCGCTCGATTGGGACGACGATCGGACACTCGAGCTTGGATACCGGTACATCGACATTCCCGGCGGTGGCGCTCTCAGCGCGTCGGAACTGGACGGGATGCACTCGGTCTACGCGGGAATGCGGTTGCGGCTGTAAATTTATCCTCTCCTTCGCGCACAGCGCCCGTCGTCATTCGCCGGTCAGCACCCGCAAGACGTTCTGCACCGTGACCTCGTTCACGCGGATATTCGCTTCTGCCGTCAGTCCCGCGATGTGCGGTGTCAAAAGTACGTTCGGCAGCTCAGCGAAACGTGACAGGAGCTCGGTGCTCGGGGGCTCGCTCGCAAATACGTCGAGCGCCGCACCGCCGAGATGGCCGCGCGCCAGGGCGTCGGCCAGTGCTTTTTCATCCACAATCCCGCCCCGCGCGGTGTTGATCAGGATCGCGCCCGGGCGCATTGAACTGCATCGCGACGCATCGATCAGCCCGCGTGTCACGTCCGTCAGCGGAACGTGGATCGAGACCACGTCGCTCGTCGCGAGCAATTGATCGAGCGAGACCCGAGGGACGGATGCGCCCGTCTTTTCGCTCGTCTTCACGCCCGCGTCCTGCCCGCCAATCGGTGGTGGCGCGACGTCGAACGCCTGCACTGCAAAACCAACGGCCTTCGCGAGCAAAGCGGTCTGCCAACCGATGTCGCCGAGGCCGATGATGCCGAACATTGCCTCCGCGCTTTCGCGACCGCCACCGTGGTCCGTGCGTGACCATCCACCTGCGGCGGTTGCTCGATGGGCCGGCAACAGAGCGCGGCGGAGCATCATCGCGCTCATCACCGCGTATTCGGCAACCGCCCGCGCGTTCGCGCCCCGAGCGGGGCAGACCTCGACGTCGCGCTTGCGGCAGGCATCAAGATCGATGTTCTCGAGGCCGACACCGAGCCGCCCTACGACTTCGAGCTTCGGCGCTGCATCGAGCACGGCCTGATCCACGACTGTGCGGTTGCGCACGATGAGCGCGCGCGCATCACCGACCGCTTCGTGCAAGGCTTGCGGGCGCTCGTGAAGTGTTGCGTCGATGTGGAGGGAAAATCGGTCTTCGATGGGCGCCAGAGGCTCGGCGTCCATGAACTCGGTAACGACGACGTCGGCCATGACTGCTCCAATCGTTTCGGCGGTGGCCGGTCAGGAGCAGCATCCCCCGCCGAGCACGCAGAACGTCGCGCAGTTGACGTGGCACAGTTTCACGGCTCCGTCGCGGTACATTCCCCCGTCGCGGGCGAATGCTTCGGCGAGGGTCGCGCCGCCATCGAAGGCGGACTCATAGGCGATCAGCGTGCAGGGGAGGACCGTCGGGCGATCCGCGCCCTTGCGCTTCACGACCATCCGGCTCGTTGCGCACATGACGTCGCGCGGACGTTTGCCGAGGATCGACCAGCATGCGGTGGTAATTTCCGGCACGTCGGCTTCGGGCTGCATTTCCGGGAGCAACACCAGGCGGTCACGGTCATCGGCGTCGATCCGCCAACCGCGATCCGCGATCAGGCCCCGGTAGCCATTGCGGGAGCTGTCGTCGTCTTCGTTCCAGCATGTCCGCCCGGCGATGGCGATCTGGAGCCCGTTTTCGTTCAGCCAATCGATCCCGGCGAG
>JBCBJG010000224.1:0-5414 GCA_038523655.1 Pseudomonadota bacterium
CCGCCACAACTGGCGCGTCGCTTGAATCGGGGCTAAACCGACGCCGACGCCGCCGGCACGCACACGGAGCTCCCGACATGACTGTCGAACCGCTTCTTGATCGTGCCCGAGCTTTCGTCGGCGGCGAGGATACCCTGCCCCTTCGCGACCATTTTGCGGGCGATGTCATGCAGTTCGGCAGTCATGTCGGGAGCTCCGTGTGCGTGCCGGCGGCGTCGGCGTCGGTTTAGCCCCGATTCAAGCGACGCGCCAGTTGTGGCGGGCGTGGATGCACCGTCACCGCGTCGGCGCTTATGCCGACTGCTTCTCGAAGTGTGGCAGATGCAACCTGACTTTGCCGACGGGTTCCTGGGTCGCGAGGCCGAACTCGCGGGCTCCATCGGCAGCGAGGCACCAGAGGTAATCCGCGAGCGAGCGGCGCACGATCAATTCAGCCGCCGCCCCCGCACCACCCTCATCATCCCGCATGACGAAGATTGCCGTGGCGTGTCCGAACAGCGTTGAGGCGGCATGCCCTGCCGAGACCGCGCGCGGATGTGTGTCGTAGTGCGTGAGTTTGGCGAGCACGTCGCGCGTTGCCGGGCCCGAAATGTCGATCGTCGTATAATAGTCCGTGACGTCGGCGACTTGCGCGTGCAGTGCGCCGGTCGCCTGCGCGACGACCTGAGGGTCGAGGTCCGCCTCGACGTCACGCGCCATGATCAACCATTCGTCCGGCGCGAGCCAGATAGCCCGGCACCGCGCGTTTGCAGTGGTTTTGCCAACCGCGCGGGGGAGGGGAATGCCACAGCAGCTCTCGATCGCCGGATCGAGCGCATCGGCATCACCGCGCACCGCGATCATCACGCGGAACGGCTTCTCGTCGATCGTGATCCGACCGGAAGCATCCTCCAGCGCTTGGCGATGGGCGAGCGGTGAGCGGCGGCGTTCATCTGTCATGACGCACTTCCCACGGTGGAGAGAAAATCTGTCTCGCTGACCCGCACCGGTATCGGATCGTGACCGGTAACGGATGCGAAGAGCCGTTCGCCCATCCGGGCTCCGCCCCCGTCGACGAGTGCGAGCGCGATCGACCGCTTCAGGTTCGGCGAGTAATAGCTCGACGTCACATGCCCGAGCATCGGCACCGGCGGCGTATCGTGCTCCTCCGCACCGATGACCTGCGCGCCTTCCATGAGCACGTGTTGCGGGTCTTCGGTCAGCAGTCCGACGAGCTGGCGGCGGTCCGTGCGCTGCGTATCGGAGCGGAACAGCGAGCGACGGCCAATAAAGTCCGCGTTCTTTTTCACCGCCCAGTTCATCCGCAGATCGTGGGGCGTCACCGTCCCGTCCGTATCCTGCCCGACAATGATGAAGCCTTTCTCGGCGCGCAAAAGATGCATCGCCTCGGTGCCGTAGGGCGTGATGCCGTATTTTTTCCCCGCATCCATGAGGAAGCCCCACAGCCAGTGCCCGTACGAGGCCGGCACATTGATTTCGTAGCTGTCCTCGCCCGTGAACGAGATCCGGAAGATGCGCGCTGGCACCCCGTCGATCCGCGCATCGCGCCACGTCATGAACGGGAAAGCTTCGTCATCCAGATCGAGATCACTGACGACATCACCGAGCAGCCTACGGCACTGCGGCCCGCATATGCTCGCAACTGCCCACTGCTCGGTCACCGACGTCAGGTAGACCTCGAGGTCACTCCATTCGGTCTGGTGATATTCCTCCAGCCAGCCGAGCACGCCTGCGGCGCCGCCCGTCGTCGTAGTCATATGGAAGTGATCGTCAGCAATCCGGGCGGACACACCGTCGTCGAACACCATGCCGTCCTCGTTGAGCATCAACCCGTAGCGACAATGGCCCGGCTTCAGCTTGAGCCAGGCGTTCGAGTACACGCGGTTCAGAAACTCGGCGGAATCCTTGCCGCGCACATCGATCTTACCGAGTGTCGAGGCATCGAGCATGCCGACGGAGGTCCGCGCCGCCCGGCTCTCCCGCTGAACGGATTGGGCAAAGCTTTCGCCCGTGCGCGGATAGTTGCGTGCGCGCAGCCAGTCGCCGACCACCTCGAACGTCGCGCCCGCTGCGATATGCCGATCGTGCATCGCCGTGGTGCGGCGCGGGTTGAACAGATCGCCGGTGTGCTGCCCCGCGATCGCACCGAACGTCACCGGCTTGAACGGTTGGCGGTAGGTCGTCACCCCAACCTCGGGAATCGACTTGCCGAGTTGCTCGGCGAGAATGCCAAACGCATTGACGCTGACGGTCTTGCCCTGGTCCGTCGCCATCCCCGTCGTGGTGTACCGCTTCGCGTGTTCGACGGATTTATATCCCTCACGCACGGCGATATGCAGATCTTTCGCGGTCACGTCGTTCTGCAGGTCGATAAACGCACGGGTTTTGCCTTCGGCGAGGCCGCTTGGCAGCTCGAAACGCGCTTCGCAGGTGCTGCCGACCACGCCGTGTTCGACGACGTCGGGCAACTTCGGCATCCGCCGTTCATAGCCCGCCGCACCCGCTGCATCGGCACCGGCGCGCGCGCCTTCTGCGAGGCAGTCTTCAAGGTCGTATGTGCCGTTCGCCGCGCCCGCAGAACGTTCGGCCTGCCAGGAGGTCGCCGGACGGAAACCGACGATCTCGTCGTCCCACCGCAGCTTGCCACGTGACTGGGAGAAAAGCGCCACGTTCGGCGACCACCCGCCGGAGGTGCAGACGAGATCGCAGTCGATCGTCTCGCTCGGCCCCGTCACCCCGCCATCCCCATCGAGACTTCGGATCGTGACGGCCCGCACGCGTTTTCCTCCGCGTGTGCCCACAATCGTCGCGCCGGTGCGCACGGTCAGTCCGTGGTTCTGGGCTTCGGCGCGCAGGTCCGAAGGCGGTTGGGTACGCGTGTCGACGATCGTGACATCGACGCCGTGCTTCTCGAGATCGAACGCCGTCGTCCAGGCACTGTCGCTCGAGGTGAAGACGACCGCCCGGCGGCCCGCCTCGACGCCGTAGCGATTGAGATAGGTCCGCGCAGCGCTGGCGAGCATGATCCCTGGCCGGTCGTTCTGGTGGAAAACCAGCGGCCGTTCGATTGCGCCCGTCGCCAGCACGACCTCCTTCGCGCGCACCCGCCACGTCCGTTGGCGCGGAAGAAAGGGCGAGCGCCCAGTTGGCGCAACGTGGTCCTGCACGCTCTCATGGAGCATCACGTAGTTGTCGATGTAGTAGCCGAAGGCGCAGGTGCGCGGCAGCACCTCCACGTCGTCCATGCCCTCCAGCGTCTGCGTCATCCGCTCGACAAACCGCGCCGGCGCTGCCCCGTCGATCCGCGTCTCTTCGGGATCGCAGGAAAGCAGTTGGCCGCCGAGCACCGCGGTCTCTTCGACGAGGATGACCCGCGAACCGGATTCACCGGCCGCACGCGCTGCCATTATCCCTGCTGGACCGCCGCCGATCACCAGCACATCGCAGTGCCGATTAATCACTTCATACCGGTCTGGGTCCGGCGCGCTCGGCGAGACGCCGAGGCCGGCTGCCTTGCGAATGAACGGCTCGAAGAACATCCAGTTCGCCGGCGGGCCCATGAAGGTCTTGTAGTAAAAGCCGGCGGGCAGGAACTGAGAGGCGAGGTCATTTGCTTCGCCGATGTCGAAGCCGAGCGATGGCCAGCAGTTCTGCGAAAACACCTCGAGCCCGTCATAGATTTCGAGCTCGGTCGCGCGAATGTTCGGCAGCGTCGTCGCGGTATCCTCGCCGACCTGGACGAGCGCCGCCGGGTCCTCCGAGCCTGCGCCGACGATGCCGCGCGGCCGGTGATACTTGAAGCTGCGCGCCACCATGTGCACGCCGTTGGCGAGCAGGGCAGAGGCGAGCGTATCGCCGACGTATCCGCCGAACTCCTGTCCATCGAACGTGAAGCGCACCGGCTGCGCGCGATCGACCACGCCGCCGCGCGGTAGTCTGTGAACCTGGTCGCTCATTGCCCGGCCACCTCGCGGGTCTCCTCAGCCTCTGCTTGGGCGCTTACCCCGCCCCCCGTTTGCACACTCAATCCGCCCGTTATTTCGGCTGGGCGCTCGACCTTAGTTGCATCATTCCCCGAGCCGATGGACGGTTCACCTGCCGGCGTCGCGAGGACGTCGTCTGCCACATCGGGGCGCGGCTCGCCGACCTTGTAGGTTGCGAGGATGCGGTCCGTCGCTGTGTTGCGGAGCACGTTGAACCACTTGCGGCAGCCCGCCGTGTGGACCCACCGCTCGGCAAAGACGCCTTTGGTGTTCGAGCGGAGGAAAACGTAGTCTGCCCACTGTTCATCGGACTGCTCCGCACTATCGAGCGGCCGCGCGATGTGCGCCTCGCCACCGTAAGAAAACTCGTTCTGGTCGCGCGGCCCGCAATACGGGCAAGTGATGATGAACATTTTTCTCTTCCTAAAGAGCCGCGTGATCCTGGTCGATGAAGCCGAGCACTTCCTTTGTGACCAGTTCTGGAGCCTCAATCTGTGGCAGGTGACCGACACCGGGCATGGGTCGCAAAGCGCGTTGGCCAATCAAGGCGTTCAGCGCCTTGCCACGGTCGATCGGAATCCACGGATCATCCTCGCCCCACAGCACCTGTGTCGGGCATCGAATATCCTTGTACCCTCCCTCGACTTCAGCGGTGTACTTTTCGTCCGCCTGAGCAAACTGTCGGTAGAAGCTGCTTCGCCCCGCGCTGCTCAGCCACGGTCTGGTAAGTGCGTCGAAGTCCGCTGCGTCAATATCGTGTGCAAGAGCACCTGCGATGTACGCGCTGACGATCGCCGCATGGATGTGATCGGGGACGCCGACGAACGCTTCGACGTGTCGTCCGACGTGGTCGAAGAAATCGGAGCCCCAAGGACGCATCGCGACGACATTCATCAGGATGTAGCGCTCGAATTCCGCCCCATGTAGGAGATGCGCACGCAGCGTCGTAGCGCCTCCGAAGTCGTGGGCAACGACCGTCGGTTTCGTAAGTTGCCAGTGCTCTATCATCTCCGTGAAGACGCGACCTTGGATATCGAGGGATGTCGATTGTTCAGCGCTCATTGTTGACTGCCCATAGCCGGGCGTGTCGTACCAAGGACGTGATGTCGCTCGGCAAGTGTTGGGATGATCCGATGCCAACTGAACGACGACCACGGCCAGCCATGCGCGAGAACGAGCGCCGGACCTCTGCCAGTACGTCCGGCGGCGACAGTCCCCGCGCTGCTCTCGAACCGCTCGTTGAGCTCCCACGACATCGTGCGGTTGCCTAGTGCGCAACGGCCGCGGCGCCGTGCTCGGCAACCAATTTGCCGGAGTAGAAGCGATCGAGTGCGAAGGGCGCGGCGATCTCGTTCGGCTCGTCGTTGGCGACGAGATCGGCGAACACGTGGCCCGAACCAGGGGTCGCCTTCCACCCGCCGGTTCCCCAGC
>JBCBJG010000225.1:0-5369 GCA_038523655.1 Pseudomonadota bacterium
CTCGTCACTGCGCTGCGCACCGAGCTCGGCGACGACATTACCATCCGCGTCGATTCTAACGCCGCCTACTCGATCTCAACTGCGAGGATGATGGCGCCTGCGCTCGAAGACCAGGGCGTCGACAATTGGGAAGATCCTTGCGCCACGCTCGAGGAACTGGCGGCGCTGCGCCCGCACACGAGGCTCTCCCTTTCCGCCCACAACACCGACATCGCTAAAGCCATCGCCCTCGGCGTCCCGGATGCTGTGGTGAGCGGGATCTCTGGAAACGGAGGATTTATCCGCACGCAACGTCTCATCGCGGCCTGCGAGGCAGCAGGCATCGATTTTTGGTGCTACTCGGGCGACACCGGCATTCAGAGTGCGGCCTACCTCCATTTGTGCGCTGCCACACCGCACCTGCGCCGCGCGAACCAGTCTCTCTTTCATATGCAGTCCCTCGATGTGGTCGAGGAAGGCCCATTCCGGATGCGAGACAACACACTCGCAGTGCCCCAAGGACCTGGCCTGGGCGTCACGCTCGACCGAGACCGGCTGGCCCACTTGCACAAACTGTTCGTCGACAACGGTGCGCTGAATAAGTTCCGCGACCCCGCACATCCCGGTCGCATGCGCCGCTTGCCACTCGCTTGAGTTCCCGGTCGCCCAGTGCCCCGCCGGCTACGATCACGCTGGCTGACCCGGCGGATGTATCCAGGATCGAGCAGATTGCCCGTCGCGCTTACCGCAAATACGTACCGCGGATCGGCCGGGCTCCCGCTCCCATGGTTGCGGACTTCGCTGCGGCAGTCACCGCAGGCCACGCGGTCGTCGCGCGTGCGAGTTCGTCCGAGGGGCTGTCCGGTGAAGGGGGAGAGATTGTCGGATACGCCATTGCCTACCCGGTGAATGATGTTCTGCATTTGGAGAACGTCGCCGTTGATCCCGCCCATCACAAACGCGGGTTCGGCGCACGACTTGTCGCGTACGTGGAGCAGCAGGCCTGCGATGGCGGCAGAACGGCTGTGGAGCTTTATACGAACATTCACATGACGGAGAATATCACGTGGTACGTGAGCCGCGGCTACCGCGAGACCGGGCGTCGCAAAGAGGACGGGTTCGAGCGAATTTTCTTCCGCAAGGATCTTCCCGGCCGCGCTTCCACGCGACGGGAGTAAGGCAGGTTTAGCTCGCCTCGCCTGCGGAGGGTGTCTTCTCCGCCGATCCGCCGCCGAAAAGTCCCATCTGACGCTCTTCGGCTGATGCGGACCGCGTGAGACCCAGGTGGCGATAGGCGTTAAGGGTCAACACCCGACCGCGCGGTGTCCGACCGATGAACCCCTGCTGAAGCAGATACGGCTCGACGATCTCCTCGAGTGCATCGCGCGGCTCTGACAGTGCGGCTGCAATGGTCTCGATCCCGACAGGCCCACCATCGTAATTGTGGGCGATGCACGTCAGATAACGATGATCGAGCGCATCCAGCCCGCGGCTGTCGACTTCCAGTTGGGAGAGCGCCCGGTCTGCCACACCGGCATCGACGGTTTCCGCCGCCTCGACCGCCGCGAAATCCCGCACCCGTCGAAGCAGTCGCCCGGCGACCCGCGGTGTTCCGCGCGAGCGTCGGGCAATCTCGAGCGCGCCGGCGTCAGCCATCGTCATCCCGAGCAGCCGCGCCCCGCGCACGACGATCTCAACCAGTTCGTGCTCTTCATAGAAATTGAGCCGGATCGGAATGCCAAACCGGTCGCGCAGCGGCGTCGTGAGCAGTCCGGCGCGCGTGGTTGCCCCGACGAGGGTGAACCGCGGCAGGTCGATCCGCACCGAACGGGCTGCGGGGCCTTCTCCGATAATCAGATCAAGCTGAAAATCCTCCATCGCGGGATAGAGGATTTCTTCCACTGCGGGGCTGAGCCGATGGATTTCGTCGATGAAGAGTACGTCGCGCTCTTCGAGATTGGTCAGGAGCGCTGCAAGGTCGCCGGCTTTAGCGATGACCGGACCGGACGTTGCGCGGAACCCGGTGCCGAGTTCGCGGGCCATGATTTGGCTGAGCGTGGTCTTGCCGAGGCCCGGCGGGCCGGCAAACAAGACATGATCAAGTGCGTCGCCGCGTTGGCGCGCAGCCTCGATGAAGACCTTGAGGTTGGCGCGTGCGCGCTCCTGGCCGATGAACTCGTCGAGGCCGGACGGCCGCAATGCAGCGTCCGCCTCCTCGCGGTCCCGCGCGCCGCTGCTAACCAGACGCTCTTCATCCATCCTGCCCGCGCTCCGGATGTTGCACGGCGATCGCCGTGCAGTTTCATCTCGGGTCGATGGTGCTCATGTCGGCTAGGCTAAAACGTGCGCCGATGGAGTCATGCCCGATATGGCGTGGAGCTATCACGATTTGCGGGTCTGACGAACCGCCGTACGTCCGCGTGGCCGCAGCATCGGCAGGTTGTGTCTCGCTGCGGACAGCGGCCCGGCATCACCCGTAGGCGTGCCGGGCTGGCTGCGGAGTGATCAGATCGCGAAGTCTTCGACCGATTTTCCCTTGGCGAGCTCGGCTTCAAGCCACCGCGGGCGACGACCGCGTCCCGACCAGGTTTCTTCGGCGTTTTTCGGGTTGCGGTACTTCGGCGCCACTTTGGACGGCTTGCGAGCGGAGCTTTTGCCGAAAAGCTCTTCTAGCGTGAAGCCGTGCGCGCTGAGAATTCCTTGGATTTCTTCTTTCGCGACCCGGCGGTTGCTTTCCTGCTGCTCGGCCTCGCGCGCCGCGATTAGCTCCTTGAGTTCCTGGAGCTGTGCCGAGTTCATTTTGTCGAGATTGATGCGTGCCATTTGTTCTTCGAGAATCAGTGTTTCGGATTGATAGCATCTAGCTAGCCAATCCTTATCAACTCGTAAACACCAATTTCGAGATAATCCGAATAGATCGAATATTGCCGATCTTAAAATTAACCGGCATTCAAAGCCCGGGCGTGGTAACCGATATGATCGCCAATGAAGCTGGCGATGAAGAAATAGCTGTGATCGTAACCAGGTTGCCTACGAAGCGTGAGATTTTGGCCAGCTTCCGCGCAGGTGTTCTTAAAAAGTTCTGGTTTGAGCTGGTTCGTGAGAAAATCGTCGGCCTCGCCCTGGTCGATAAGAATATTGCCAGTCCGCTTCCCGGCTTCGACCAAAGCGCAAGCATCGTGCGCGCGCCATGCATCGCGATCAGCACCCAGGTAGTTCCCCAGCGCTTTTTCTCCCCACGGCACTTGGGTCGGCGCGACAATCGGCGAAAACGCAGAAACTGATCGATAGATGTCGGGATGGCGCAAGCCGATCGTCAACGCACCATGTCCGCCCATCGAGTGCCCGGAAATTGATGCCCGCTCCCGCGCAATCGGAAATTCTGACGCGATGACATTCGGAAGTTCGTCGGTCACGTAGCTATACATCCGATAATGCGTCGCCCACGGTGCTTGCGTCGCATCGACATAAAACCCTGCCCCTTTGCCAAAGTCGTATGCCCCTTCCGGGTCGTCAGGCACATCGTCGCCACGCGGGCTGGTATCGGGCGCGACGATGGCAATGCCCGCCTCTGCCGCATAACGTTGAGCTCCGGCTTTCTGCGTAAAGTTTTCGTCTGTGCACGTAAGACCTGAAAGCCAATAGAGAACCGGTACATTCGCCGTTGTGGCCTTGGGCGGAAGAAAGACCGCGAAGGTCATGTCGCACTGCGTGGCGGTTGCGGCATGCCGAACCCGCAGTTGTCTGCCGTCGAAGCATCGGTTTTCGGCAATGATTTCAAGAGACATGGTCGTTCCGGAAAAGCTGTCAGGAGTGTCGCCGGGTCGATGAAGGATGATTAGCCCGCGCAATCGGCGCGCATGCATCGGCAGTGGACGACCCGCGCCCCGTATTGCCGCCGGAAGCGGGGAGCGCAAGTCCTCGCGCGCCTCTTTCGGAATACCCGCTCGGCGATCGGCACGGACCTGGGCGATTGCCACGACTATGCATGCTAGACTTCCAAAGACCCACCACGACGTAGCCGGATGCCCGACCAGATGCCCGATGCCTCCGCCGACGAAACGCTCCCGGTAGTCTGTCACGAGAACGTTTGGATCGATCTGCCCGACGGGGTGCGATTGGCAGCGCGGATATGGCTTCCGCAGGGTGCCGAGGCCGTGCCGGTGCCAGCCATTCTGGAATACCTGCCGTATCGCAAACGCGATGGGACCGTCGCGCGGGACGCGCTTACGCATCCCTACTTCGCGGCCCGCGGATATGCCTGCGTCAGGGTCGATATCCGCGGCAATGGCGATTCCGACGGGCTGATGAGCGACGAGTATTCGGAGCAGGAACTAAGCGATGCCGAAGCCGTCATCGCGTGGCTCCGTCGCCAGCCATGGTGCGACGGCGCGGTCGGGATGATGGGCATCTCGTGGGGCGGCTTCAACGCGTTGCAGACCGCGGCGCGCCGCCCGGCCGGGCTCGCAGCCGTCGTCACCCTTTGCTCCACCGACGACCGCTTCGCCGATGATATTCATTACTCGGGCGGCTGCCTGCTGAACGAAAACCTCGGCTGGGGCGCAACGATGCTGTCGTATTCCTCCCGTCCGCCTGATCCGGACCTGGTCGGCGAACGCTGGCGGCACCTGTGGCTCGATCGCCTCGCGAACCAGCCTCTGCTGATCGATCGTTGGCTGCGCCATCAAACGCGCGATGATTACTGGCGTCACGGGTCGGTGTGCGAGGACATCGGGGCGATTGAGGCTGCCGTGCTCGCTGTCGGCGGATGGGGCGACGCGTACTCCAACGCCGTGCCGCGTTTGCTCGCGACGCTAAAATCTCCGCGCAAAGGGATCATCGGTCCCTGGGTGCATAAGTATCCGCATTTCGCTGTGCCCGGGCCGCGTATCGGCTTCCTTCAGGAGGCACTTCGGTGGTGGGACCGCTGGCTCAAAGGCCGCGAGACCGGCGTCGAGCAGGACCCGGACCTGCGGGTCTACCAGATGGAGAGCGCCCGCCCGGCGACCTGGTACACCGAACGTGCCGGCACCTGGCTCGGGGTCCCCGTGTGGCCGCCCGCAGATCCCGCTGAGACACACTTCGAGGTCAGGGGCGGGACACTGCGCGCGCAAGATCAGGCCGAAACGCCTCATGGGTCATCCATGGACGACGCGACAAGGTGCGGCGAGCGCGTAATTCATCACCGTACGCCCCAAACCTGCGGCCTTGATGGGGGAGAATATTGCGCAATCTGGCTGGGCCCGGACTGGCCCGGCGATCAGCGCGCAGACGACGCCCGTGCGCTCGTCTTCGAGACGGAACCGCTGCGCCAGCCGTTGGACATTCTGGGTGCCGCCCGCCTCGAACTGGCCGCTGCGTTCGACCAACCGTTTGCGCTGCTCGCGGTC
>JBCBJG010000226.1:0-5337 GCA_038523655.1 Pseudomonadota bacterium
CGCGTGTCTGCGCGCAGGCGCTGCATCGCGGCATCGAGCACCTTGACCCGCTCGCGCAGCAGCGGGCGCACCGTGGTCTCAGCGCCGAGCAGCGTCATCTGGGTTTCAGCGTTCGCCGGCATCTGCGCGAGCTCTGCAACGAGCAGACGCGCCTCGCGTACGTTCGACGGGCCGACCTGCGCGAGCTCGCTCAGGATACCGACATGGCGGTGTGGTGCGACCTGCGCTTCGCCGAGCGCAGCGGCGTGGTTCGCAGGCACAACGCCACCGACCACCATGCCGAACGCCTCGTCGCTCAATCGTGCAAGCTGTCGCGCCTGGCGCATTTGCTCGGATGAGACAGGCACGCTCGCATCGAGCACATCCGGCGCCTCACGGATCACGCGCGCCGCGTCGATCGCATCGCCCGAGCCTTCCTGAAGGTTTTTCTTCGCGGCGACCACGCGGACGTCCGACGGCGTCCAGCCGTCCACTTCGCGGAAAAGGTAGCCGTCGAGCCGCACGCTCTGATCAGGATCGTCGCGCGCGATCCGCCGCGCCAGCCCCAACCGCTGATGGCCGTCCGCAATCACCCGGGTGCCGTCAGCACGCTCGAACAACACAACGTTACCGGATGCCATCGGGTCCCAGCGCGTCACCCCCTGCAGCCGCTCCGTCACGCCGGCGCTATCGCCACCACCTTTGAACTGGAACGCGTCGGCGTCAGTGCCGATTGTGGTCGGGTCAAAACTGCCGCGCGTCGCAGGCTTGCCGGCGACTTCGATCTGTCTGCCGGTGGGTGCTGGCCGGTCATCGCCGAGATAAGGGTCCGTTGCAGCCCGCCGCGGCGGCAGCGGGCGCGGCGGCGCCTGACGCTCGGGCTCGATCGCCGCACGCACGGCAGACGCTGCTGCATTCAGGTGGTCGGCTTCATCGAGCCCCTCCGGGCGTTGCGGCCCCGTCTCGGCTTTTTCGAGCTCGGCAAGGGCGCCGCGCGCCGCGGCATCGTCCGGATCTGTGAGCACGCGCGCCGCTTCCGCGAGGGCGGCCGGATCGCCTTCCACGGCGGCACGCGCCGGGTTGTCCCGCGGCAGGCGGGATGCGGCCTCGGTAAGCGCCGCAGCAGGATCGGGCGGTGCGTCAGGGGACGTGCTGGCTTCTGCATTTTCTTTCCGTTTGGCAAGCAGGTGCTTGGTGCCGCGCACCGCGCCCCGGCCGGCTGCATCGAACCCCGCGCCGAACAGGAACGCGTACGCGGTATTTTCCACCGCCAGACCGAGACCCGCTTCCAGACCGGCCTCGGCACGCCACGCCTGCACCCACGGTTGCATGGCACCCTCGACCGCAGCGTTGGTTGCGCCCGCGACCATCGCGTTCCACGCGATCGAGCGGGCACTGTTTTGCGGGCCGCCAATCATCATCGCGGCGACGTTGCCCGGGTCCTCGATCATGGCGCGGAAGCCGCCGGCGAGCTGGGCTGCGAACGCGCCGCCCCAGGGCCCTTGATAGCGCGACAACGCGTCGCCGAGCGCGTGCTCGCTTTCCCGCGCTAGGCGCCGCGCATTTTCTGTCACGTCCGCGATGCCTGCGAGCGCCTTAGCGTGATCCGGGTGGTCGCGGGCAAGCTCGCTGAGCCGAACGGAAAATCGCTCGCGGGCATAGTCAACCGGCCCATTTGGGCGCCCGTCGTAGGCGGCGATCAATGCCTCATCGAGGTCTCGCCGGTACGCCGCAGGCTCATCGATCGGGTTTTCAAGCGCGACACCGGTAAGGCTCTGCACCTCCGCGATCGCGGCATCATAGGCGCGACCGTGCGAGACGATGCGGCCGTTCATGTTTTCGACCAGGCGGAACTGTTCGACCGAGCGATCGAAAATGTCGCCGACGCCGGTGACGTCGCCCCGTGCAAAACTGCCAAGGCGTCTCGGTGGCCCGTCGAGCTGTAGCACCATCAGTCATCACCCACGCGCGCGCGAAGCTTCGGCAGGAGCGCAGGCAAGTCCAACACAAACGGCTTGCCAGGCGTCTCGCCGGCAAGCCACTGCGGATCATCGCCGTCCGGGTCGCCGAGCGCGATCCAGTAGCGGCCGTTCCCCTGCGTTACGAGCGTGCCGCGGCGGATCGCGGAAACCGATAGCGGAGCGCCGTTCGCGTCACGCGGCGGGGACGAAAAATCATCGAGGCGGATCGCGTCGATCAGATCATCGAACTGCCACTGCGCCACATCCGGCGGCACGACAACATCACGACCGCGAAAGCTGACAATGCCGCCATGGGCATATCCGCCGATCGTACGCTCACCGACAGCAGCGCGCAGCGCCTCGCGATAGAGCCCATCGTCAAAGTCGGTCACACCCGCGCGACGGGCACGCACTTCGTAGATCGCATCGGCGAGCGCCTGCAGCGATTGCTGTGTCCGAGGCTGGGAGGAAAACGCTAGACCATACGTGCGTTCGGTCGCGGTGTCACGGTCAATCCGCGTCGGCGCCATGGATTTAAATCCGTCGGTTTGGCGCAAGGCAATTCCCTCCGCCGCGTCATCCACCGCGCCCCGCCCGCCGCCGGACAACACCAAACCTCCGAGCATCGCGAACGCCGGCGCCTCGTCGCTGATCTCCCCAAAAGCGTCGACAGCGTTCGCCCCAAGGCTCTCCGCGATCGAGCGTGCGAACTGCACGGCATCATCACCCCCCCGTTCGGCAACGACCTTCAGTGCCGAGACTTCGGCGGGGCGAAAATACCGCACACGCTGGCCATACCGCCCGGCCACTTCCTCAGCCATGGCGGCACGGTTTTTGAGGGATGCAGCCGCTGCGTCAGGTGACGTCAGGTCGATGGCAGGGATATCTGCGACACCCGCCCGCTCAGCCCAACCGAGCGGGTCCTGTTTCAGGGCGGTGCGCATCGCGCCCGCCGTACGCTCGGCGGCCTCGATCCGCGCAACATCGGCCGGTGTCGCGCCGTCTTCGACACGGGCGCGCTCGGCGCGCACGAATGCATCGAGTTGCACCGGAGTGGACGCGACAAGTGAGCGCTGAAATGCCGCCGCGTCGTCGACTGTATCAAGCGCGGCCGTCAGGTCTTCGGCGCCGGCGGCTGCCGTGCGCGCGCGAAGCGACGTGACCGCATCCGCATCCGGCACGTAACCTTTCTCGGCAACATCGACGACGGCGCGCACTTCGCGCGCAAGCTCGCGGGTCGACGCGCCGGCCGCGCTGGTTGCGCGCGACAGCTCGCGCAGCAACGTGCCGCGGATCTGCTCGTACTGCCGCAAGTCCAGCGTTTCAGCCGAACCATCGCCACCCCCGAACGACCGCTCAAACTCTGCGATAAACTGCTGCTTCGCGGGAACGCCATCGATCCGGCTGAATGCGCCAAGCACACGTGCGCGGGAAATATCCGCGCGCAACGAACGCATCAGTTTGTCGGCGGCCTGCGGGCCGATCAGGAGCTGGCCGGTCGGGTCGCGCGTCGCGAGCGATGTGCGGAGATCCTCGAGATCTGCGGCGAGCGCGCCATTTGCCCGGTCGTCGAGCCCCATGCCGTACGCGCCGCGCTGGATCGAAGCGATGCGCGTCTCAAGATCACCCTGCAGCGCCGCGGCCTGGCGCGCCCGCACAGTGGCCGCCTGTGCCCGTGCCGCTTGACGCATGTGCGTAAGGCGCGCGCGCTGGAATGTGTTCGCAAGCCCGGGGCGCACCTCATCGATCGCGTCCGCCTGGAAGCCGGCGTGCACGCTATCCAGCGCCTTCGCCATGCCTGCCGGGTCCGCCGCATGCTTGGCGGCCGCTTGGTCGAGCGCGACGGAAAACTCGGTCTGGATGCGCTTGGCATACGTGTCGATGCCAGCTGCATCGAATGCCTCGCCGCGGATCGTGCCGTCACGGCGAGGCCTGAACTCGGGGTCCATGCCCGCGAGCGCGCCTTCACGGCCGCCCTCACGCGCAGCCGCCTGGTCTGCTATTCGGCCAACTTCATTGGCGAAGCCACGCAGACCTGCCGCCTTGGCCGCAAGCGCGCCATCGGCGCCCGCGCTGACCGACGCCGCAACATCGCTTGTCGGCGACAAGCGGGTGCGCAACGGCCTTGGTGCCTCAACTGGACCACGTTGATTGCCGGGCTCAGCCATATCAGCCCCGCTTCGCAACGCTGAGGCGATGGCCGATGTCAGTCATGCCCGCCCGGAAAAATGCCGTGCCTGCTTTGGACAGTCCCTGCGTCAGACTGGTTGACGCGGCGAGCTGCACCTTGATTTTTTTCAGGCTGACGTTGCCCTCCTCGACGGCGGCGTTGCGCAGTCCGGTGCGTGTAGTCTCGCGCTGGATCGTCACCGGTGTGCCGCTCGACATGTCGACGCCAGACCCCGCGAACGCGACGCGCTGCCTGGCCACAGTGCGGACGAGCTCGTCACGGATAGCGGCCGCACGGCCACGCGCTTCGAGCGCCTCGGCGTTTCCTTTCAGAATGGCT
This sequence comes from Pseudomonadota bacterium, assembly GCA_038523655.1. GTDB lineage: Bacteria > Pseudomonadota > Alphaproteobacteria > Rhizobiales > CALHAX01 > CALHAX01. The sequence continues at coordinate 4,450 of JBCBJG010000226.1, forward strand.
TCCGCCGCGCCCGAAACACCGTCGATGATGCTCGACGTACCGCTTGCATACTCAGACAGCACGCTGGCTGCTGTCGCCCGCCCCTCGAGCAAAGCGAGCCCGCCGCTCGACAGGTTTGCAGGGCGGGAGACCGTGCTCTCCCAGCCGCCCTCGGTCGGCAACTGCTCGACCATGGGTGCCATCTGCATGCCTTGCGTCAGAAAACCGAGACCTGCCGTCATGATGGGTAAGCGACCTCCAGGCGCACGGATCGGACAGTGAGCGGGCCGGGCTCCGGCTGGTACAACCGCAGACGCGGCCGGTCGGTGAAACCGGCGAGGTTTGCGACCTCGATGTTTCCGGTCAGCCGCGCGTCGTCGATCGACGTATCCAGCGCTTCCGCGAACGCGCGCACCGTGACCGGATGTGCATCACCATCGTTTGCATCGATCGCGAAGCCGCCGGACTGGTAGAGCGACATCTCGGCCTTGAAGATGCGGCCGGGCGCGCGAAACTTGGCATTGCTCGGCAGCTGCTCGCGGATCGGCGGCAGGACAACGTCGACCTTGAAGTCAAAACCGCATTCGATGATCGACGCCGGCTGGGGCAACGTCAGTGCGTTACCCAAAACCCGATGGGTGCCGACGTAGACACCGTCCGCCCAGACCGCCAACTCCTGCCCGTTGCGCCACGACGGAAGCGTCACCGACGTCTGGGGCGCCTCGAGCTCGAAGCGCAGCGACCCGTCGAACAGGGCATCGCGGTCGAAACGCTCGAGGAACGCGACACCGTCACGCTCGAGGGTGACATAGATCGTCCGCTCCGCGTCGACCGCCACGCTGCGCAATTTGGCGCCATCCGACACGCCACGGGTAATCGCCACGACATCCTGCGTCGGCAGGTAGGACA
>JBCBJG010000227.1:0-5333 GCA_038523655.1 Pseudomonadota bacterium
CGCGCAACACGCGGTCGGATCATTAGGAGAGGGCCGCGCAACACGCGGTCGGATCATTAGGAGAGGGCCGCGCAACACGCGGTCGGATCATTAGGAGAGGGCCGCGCAACACGCGGTCGGACGGGTTTTTCCAAGGCTAAGAACACACTCGCAGTCCCTCGCCGAACAGGGCGCGTCCGTCACCACGCTGTGACCCGGCGTGATTGGTCAGGCGTCGCGAACCAGCGCAATCCCGCGGCAAACAACCGTTCGCAGGATCCACCACATGCAAAGCTCGAAACTTCAGGCAGCACGTCACCGCGTGCTCGGCCTGACGATCGCCGTCCTTCGTGCACTCGCGCTTGCCGGCTGCACCGGCAGCGGTCACGGCGGCAACGGATTCGACTTCCCCGAACCACCCGCCAGACGCGGCGGTTTCTAGACACTGTGGCCAAGCCAGGGTCGGCAAGGAGGAGAGGGGAGGCGGGATTAACCGCCTGAGGCGTCAGCGATCCGATCAGACAGGGGCTTGTCTTCCGGCTTTGCCCGAAACGCGCGCACCTGCGCGACCGCTGCATCAACCTTGAGCTGCAGCATTTTGCGGCCGATCTCCGCGCTCGCCTTGTGGGCAGCGCCTGAAAACCCACGCTCGCGTCCTTCAAGGACATTGCGCGTCGTGAGCCGGACTGCCGCCGGCTTGATGGCGAGCACTTCAGACGTGTCCCGCATCCCGGCATGCCAGCCGATCTCCTTGTCGGAATACCCTGCCTGCTGAAGCGCGGCGAACTGCCCGTTACGGCTATAGTAGGCATCGAGGCTGGCTACCTGCACGCCCGCCGCACGCCATTCCTCGGCAAGTTTTTCCGCGACACGCCGCTGCGCATCCTGGTTCCCGCCGCTGTCGCCCATGAAATAGATCTCGCGAAAGCCGTGGGTCTTCAGGCTACGCGCGGTGTGTTCAAGCACCTGCTCGAACACCGATTCCGGAATGCTGAGGGTGCCGGCGAACTTCATATGGCCGGACGCTTTTTCCTCCACGCCACCTTCAGGGACATAATCCATCACCGGCGCAACGAGCGTTTTGCCGAGCGCATGGGCCACCGCGTGGCTCGTGTGATCAACGACGATCCGGTGCTTTCCGAGCGTAACAAATGGCCCGTTCTGCTCCGTCCCGCCGGTCGGAATGATCGCCGTCGTAAATCCACGCCCGATCGCTGCATGGACTTCTGTCCACGTCAGATTGGCCAGCTTGACGCTCGGCAGCGCCGGCCCGCCCGCAGCCTCGACCTTTCGCACCTGCTGCACACCGATTACGGCGCACGCAAGCACGGCAAACGCACTCACCAGCGCGATGCGCCGCTGCGCCGGGTTCGCGATCATCTCCCGGGTCCGCTCACCGGCCCAGACGAACGGCTTGATGTAGATATCCGCGACCGACTTGAACGGATTAGGCTCCTCCCGGCTGAGCCCGAACGAGAGCTTCTCATGCCGCCGGGGAATATAACTGGTTCCCGCAAGCTGATCCCAGAACGAGAAGACAAGACCGAAATTCTTATCGAAGTGCTTCGGATCGGAGCTGTGATGAATCTGGTGCTGCGCCGGTGAGACGAGAATGCGGCTTAGCCAGACCGGATAGTTCAGCCAGATGTGCGAATGCCGGAGGTTATAGCCGAACACATAGAAGAGGAACGTAATCACGTTCAACCCGAACAGCCCGATCGCCGCCGGCTCGTTGCCAGTCAGATAGTAACACCCGGCAAATGCCATGCCGCTGAGCAATCCGACGAGCAGACTGGTCAGGAACATATCGACCGGGTGCATCCGAAAGAGCGTCACCGGATTGAGCGATTCGGCCGAGTGGTGGACCTTGTGGAACTCCCAAAGGATCGGCACCCGGTGGAACAGATAGTGCGCGATGAAAACGCCGAGGTCGATCGCGATCGCCGCAAGCAGTGTGTAGAGCACAATCCCCGCGCCGGTGGAGAGCAGCGGCTGCTCCAACGCACCGAAGCCTGACACCAGCGAGGCGTGAAACACGGTTGCGAAGACGTGCACGCCAATCAGAAACTGCGCGATCAACGCATAGTAGATGAGACTGTTCGCGAAGAAGAATTTTACGTCCTGCCGCGTCGACGCATGGAAAACAATCCGTGGGTCGAACACGTATTGGAGAAACGACGGCCGTGGCTCGCCGCCACCGGCATCGCCACCGGCACCCACCGCTCCACCAGGCCCCTCGTGCCCACCATGCCCGTGTTCCGCCGCATGCGCTTTCTCGACCTGCCAGAACGCGATGAGGGCGAGCAGCAGCGAGGAAACCAGATAAAGCGGATAAATCCGGCTCGTCGGCCCGACGAGGTTCTCATAATAGCCGACGAAATTCGTAAAGATCTGCTCGAGCACGGCGATCACTCTCCCGACGCGATACCTGATGGTGGGAGAGAAAATACACGAGGGCGGGGAAATAATTGATTAAACCGAGCGCATTCATGCGGACAGTAAAGATTGCACGAACACCTGTGCCCGATTGGTGCGCCACATAGACCGCGACTGCTTGGGGTACGCCGACCAAGCGGCGACTACGTGATCTGGGCGACGTCTGCGAGCACGTTACCCATATAGTGCCGCGCATCCTCAGCAGCCCTGTGCAGCAACATCGGATCACTCGAGAAAGGTGACAGCGACAGGTCACTGCGATCCGGCACCACGCGGCACCATTTGATCCGCTTCAGCCGCCGCAGGCGATCGACCTCGGTCTGGATGTACGAATTCATCGATGCCACCTGGCGGCGCAGATGTGTCGGCGCGTGACGGAGACAAAAATGCGTAATGGTCGGCCACAGGATACGCTCGAGCCGGGATAGATCTCCCTGGTCCGGACGGCTCTCCAGCACAATCACAGTATCCGGTCGGAACGTCGCAACGCCCGCCTTCACCGGCAGTGGCATCCCGCAGGCACCATCCAGAAACGGTTCCGCCTCGCTGCCGAGCAGTCCCCCGATGATCGGCTCCGTCACCTGCGGTAACGCGCTTGACGCGAGCACCGCCTGCGCCGAGTCCGGCGCAAAGCGTTTAGCATCCAGCAGAATACTCTCCCCCGACATCCGGGTGACAACCACATGCCACGATGTGCGATGCTGACGGATACGCGCATCATTGAACGCAAGCGGGCTATGCCGTCCGCGCAGGATATCCGCGAGATACGACAGCTTGAGCCGCGGCGCGCCAAATGCGTTCTGGACGATAAAGCCCGTCGCCCCAAGCTGCTCGAACATCCTGGACGCCCGATGCGGCATGCCGGAAAGAAAAGCGCCGGCCGCTCCGCCACTACCGGAGACGGTCACCATATGGTCGACAGCCTGGTCGATGCCTTGGGCTTTGAATGCGGAGAGATATCCAGCGGCGCGTGTGCAGCACATGCCACCGCCGGTGCCGATCACGAGGATGCGATGGGGCGCACGGTCTCCGGCGGCAACCGCCTGCTCGTTCAGGAACAGGCGTCGCAGCGCCTCCGTGTCCCCGTCGATCCGCATGGCCCCGCGCGTTGCCCCTCTTTATGTGCCTCCCCAGCGCAACGTGCCGAGACGGCAGGCCGCCAAAGCGGCAAGCACTCGGTCACCCGCGTGCGACGCTGACGGCCAGGCGGCGACCTTGAGGCCGCGCCCTGTCGTTTCAGAAGATAATAGGGAGCAAGTGGTTAAAATTCCGGCGGCTCAACACACCGATGAGCAAGACGCCGCGAGCCGACCCCGACCGCGCCCGAGGATGACGGGTCAGAAAAAGTGTTCCGGCACATCGTCGAGGGAGACTTCCCGTTTCGTCGAGGAAGAGTTCACCACCGCCTTCACAACCCGGGTCCGCCGCGCTTTACCAATCCGCCGCGCGAACAGATCGTCCGCCACCCGGTCGTACTCCGGCGGCGTGTAGTCCGCATTCATCACAGTTCGATGCCCGCTCATGTCCGGCTCCACTCCCACGAACGCCAAGCGTACGACGCGGAGATTAAAACTCTCGTGCCGACGAGCCGGGATTGTGCCGAGCGGATTAAGTCGCCGGTAAGACAGCCGCCATGTTCATCGCGCAGAGGTGAAGCGCAATCGATTGCATGCTCGAGGGGCACACGCCGCTCTTGCCCCGGTGAGGCCGGCAGTGAGACGCGAAACCGCTCGATCACTGGCCCAACGATGGCAGGACTATGCGCACCCGAAGGGCGTGCGAACAATGCGGCAGCGATCCGCTATCGGCGACCAGCAAGCGGCGGACCGACGTGATGCTCACATATGGAGCGCGCGCTGATCGACGGCGAGCGCGGCCTCTTTCACCGCTTCGGTCAGCGTCGGATGCGCATGACAGGTCCGGGCGAGATCCTCCGCCGATCCGCCGAATTCCATGATGACTCCCGCCTCGGCGATCATCTCGCCCGCATGCGGCCCGATGATGTGAACACCGAGAATGCGGTCGGTCTCCTTGTCCGCGAGCACCTTCACTGAACCGTCGGTCGTGCGATTCACCTTGGCCCGCCCATTGGCCATGAACGGGAATTTGCCGACGCTATATGCGATGCCGGCTTCTTTAAGCTCTTCTTCGGTCTTCCCGACCGAAGCGACCTCTGGGAACGTGTAGATCACGTTGGGGATCACGTCGTAGTTCACATGCCCCGCCTGGCCGTCGAGGATCTCGGCAAGAGCGATCCCCTCGTCCTCGGCCTTGTGCGCGAGCATCGGGCCAGCGATCACATCTCCAATCGCGAAAATCCCGGTGACGTTTGTCTGGTAGTGACCGTCGACCATGATCCGGCCACGATTGTCTTTTTGCACGCCGACCCCATCGAGCCCCAGCCCCTCAGTGAACGGTACGCGGCCGATACAGACCAGTACGACGTCCGTCTCGAGCACTTCCGATGCACCACCGGCTGACGGCTCGATCGTGACCTGCGCGCCCGACCCATTTTTCTCCACGCCTGTCACCTTGTGCGACAGCTTGAACTCGACGCCCTGCTTCTTGAGGATTTTCTGAAATTCCTTGGCGACGCCACCATCCATGCCGGGGATCAGTCGGTCGAGATACTCGACCACCGTAACGTCCGCCCCGAGACGCCGCCACACGGAGCCTAATTCGAGCCCGATGACCCCGCCGCCGACGACGATCATCCGTTTCGGCACCTCGCCGAGCTCCAACGCACCGGTAGAGGACACCACGGTCTCCTCGTCGATCTCGATGCCCGGCAGACCGGCCACATCCGAGCCGGTCGCGATCACGATGTTTTTCGTCTCGAGCCGTGTGGTCTCACCGGCATCATTGGTGACTGTGACGACGCCCGCTTCGCTGATCGCCCCAAGCCCGTCGTAGGTATC
>JBCBJG010000228.1:0-5283 GCA_038523655.1 Pseudomonadota bacterium
ACGCAATCATGACCAAGCCTCCTCCCGTTCGTTCACGCCAGCCCGGTGCGCCTGCGCGGGCTCACGCCGGTGGCGACATCGTTTCGGAAGGGGACCGGCCGGCGGTGATGCCGCCGGTGGAGTGGCGGGTAACGCCCGGCTTGACCCCGTACGCCGACGCCGTTGCTGAGATGGAGACGCATGCCGAGGCCGTCGCCAAAAGTGGCGCCGGTGAGCGTGTCTGGCTCCTGGAGCATCCGGCACTTTACACCGCTGGGACGAGTGCCCGAGCGGAAGACCTTCGCGCGCCCGAGGCACTTCCTGTGCACACAACGGGGCGCGGCGGGCAGTACACGTACCACGGGCCCGGACAACGGATCGCCTACGTGATCCTCGACCTCAACCGGCGGGGGCGCGACGTCCGCCAATTCGTCTGGCTGCTGGAAGAATGGCTGATCCGTACCCTCGCCGCGTTCAACGTGCGCGCGGGTCGGCGGGATGGTCGGGTCGGGGTCTGGGTGACCCGCAAGGAAATCGGGCGGGAGGATAAAATTGCGGCGATCGGTATTCGCGTGCGCCAGTGGGTGAGCTTCCACGGCGTCTCGCTGAATGTCGAGCCGGAGCTGGCGCATTACGACGGGATCGTGCCGTGTGGGATCGATCCAGCGGCGTTCGGTGTGACGAGCCTCGTCGATCTGGGACTGCCGCTTGCGATGCACGACGTCGATATCGCGCTGCGAGCAGCCTTCGAGGAGGTGTTCGGTCCGACCGTGGAGGTTGCGGAATGACGGCGAGGGGCTGTTGTCATCCGCGGGACGGGTGAAACCGCAGTCCGATCACCAGCCGAGCGCACATCCGTCTTTGCGCGGGTCTGAAGCGCCGGTCAGGACGCCCGTGGCTTGGTCGATCCGGATAACTTGCCCACCGCCCCACGCTTCTTCGCGCGGGCGCACATCGTGCCCCATCTCGCGCAGCGCATCCACGGTTTGAGGCGCAACGCCGCTTTCCGCCTCCAGATGATCGTCCTCGAAGAAGATCCGGGGAAAATCGAGTGCTTGCTGCGGGTCCATGCCGTGGTCGACGAGGTTGGTCAGCACGTAAACCTGCCCCATCGGCTGGAACAGTGCGCCCATGACACCGAAGACGATTTCCGGACGACCATCGCGACACGCGATCGCCGGCAGCAGCGTGTGCAACGGTCGTTTGCGGGGCGCGATAACGTTCGGGTGGCCCAACTCCAGCGAAAATCCCTGACCGCGGTTGTGGAGAACAATCCCTGTCTTCTCGGTGACGATGCCGCTGCCGAACGCGGAGTAGATCGAGTTGATCAACGAAACCGCCCGGCCCTCGGCGTCGACGACGCAGAGGTAGATCGTGTCGGAGCCGGGTGCGTCGGGGATCGAGCCGAGGTCTTCGGCCCGGCGTTCCGGGTCTATCCGGGATGCCAGTTCGTCAGCCAAAGAATTGGAGAGAAAATGGTCGACGGGGACATCTGCCTGTTCGGGATCGGCGATGAAACGATTGCGGGCGGCATAGGCGAGGCGGGCCGCTTCGAGGAAGAGATGATAGCGCCGGGCACTGTGCGCCGGTGCGGCGGCGGCATCGACCCGGGCCAGAATATGCAGCATCAGGTTGGCGACAATGCCGGAGTTGCTCGGCGGGAGCTGATACAGATCGAGGCCCGCATACTTCGATGCGACCGGCGTGAGATGCTGCGCGGTTTGGCGGGCAAAGTCGTCCCGCGTGTGCACGCCGCCGAGGTCACGCAGGGTCGTCACGATATCCTCCGCAATGTCTCCTTCGTAGAACGCGCGCGCGCCATCGTGCGCAATCGTCTCGAGCGTTGTGGCGAGCGCGGGCGATGACCAGACGGTGCCCACGGCTGGCGCCGCACCGTCGCGCAGCAGATGCGTGCAAGCGCCGGCGTTCGTCGCGAGTTTGCCGACCTGGCCGGCCCAGTCCGCTGCAATCCGTGGGGCAACCACGTATCCTTCCTTCGCGAAGCTGATCGCAGGCGCCAGCAAATCTCCGAGCGGGCGGGTACCAAAACACAGGGCAAGCTCATCCCAGGCGGCGATTGCGCCGGGGACCGTGACCGAATGCGGGCTCTGGATATCGAGCGCGGTGATGCCCTGCGCCGTCAAGGTGTCGAGGGACAGCCCGTCCGGAGCGCGCCCGGCGCCGTTGATCGCGGTGACCGGGCGGCCAGGCTCGGCGATCAAGGCGAAACAATCGCCGCCGATCCCGGTCATGTGTGGTTCGACGACCGTGAGGACTGCTGCCGCTGCGATCGCGGCATCCACGGCGTTGCCGCCGTCGCGCATCGTCTCGACCGCGATGCGGGTTGCCTGGGGGTGCGAGGTCGCTGCCATCGCGCCGGTGCCGTAGATCGGTGAGCGGCCAGGAAGAGCAAAATCACGCATCGGACATCCCGTGTAGGTATGGTTTATCGGCCGCGCTGGTTGCCTTCGGCAGCGCCGTACCAACGCCGTATCTCGTGGCCGCGCTGCCGCTCTGGCGACGCGTCCGCGTCACGCTCAGCTCCGCCGTCCGCGATAGCGGCATCTTTTTTCTCCAACCGCGACGCGCGGAAGAAAAGTCGACAACTCGGCGATGTATTCGGCAGGAAGGCCCTGCGCGATAGCACCGGGCAATACGGCTGTCAGCATGTAGTTCACGCGTGCAGGGCGGCGTGCACGGCGGCGCGAGATGTAGGTGATTGCCGGATAGATGCGGCCATGGCTGTCCACCACCCGGACGAGAAGACGGCGATAGTTGCCGGTGCGCACGCCTTCGAAGCGATCGAGCGTCGACAGGTGGGCGGCCGTGCACTGCCAGAGTGCGCCGAGGACGCGGCCGTCTGGTTTTGTCACGATGTTCGCACCGCCGCGCGGCGTGACGGCGAAGGCGAACTCGGGAAGCTCCGCTGTGCAGAACAGGCGCGCACCAGGGCACCGCTCTGCCATCTGGCGTGGCAGGAGATTTGAACCGTACGCAAAATAGAGTGGCACGCTTTCGCTCCGCGAAGCTCGATCGGCAACGGAGCTTAACAGTGTGCCGATGGGGGTTCACCCCACGCTGGGGAGTGAGTTGCAGTAGCTCCGAAACGGCGAAGACCAACGCGGCGCTTCGCAAGCTTTCGTGGCGCGTCGCTCGCGTCTGCTGAGGCTATATCCCGCGCTCAGGCTTCGGCTGTCGCCGCGCGGGCGAGGCTGCCCTCCGCCGCCTCAGGCGACCCGCCGTCAGCTACCGCAAACCGTGTGATCAGCGCGCCGGAAAACCCGTGGACCGACGGCGCTGCGCCGAACCGGTTTGCGCCTGCGTTCCCTTTGGCGAAATGGAGCCAGAGGGCAGCGGCGAGGATCGGCAGATAGCTGAGCGCGACGATCAGATAGAACATCGGCGAGAACAAACGGATGTGTTCGGCACCAAATGTGACCGCGACCATGATCGGCAGAACGCCGGCTAAAAATCCAACCCAGATGAAAAGAAAGAGGAGACTGCCCGGCAGCCAGAAGCCGGAGCGGTTGCAATCGTGCAGACGCTGGATGCTAGCGGATGCCGCAACCCAGACGAAAATCATCTTGAGCCCGATCGCGATCGGTCCCGTGAACGGCACATCGAGCGCGAGAATGGCAACGGCGATGGCCGCCTGCAGCGCGAGAGTCGCCAGCATGACGTAGAGCAAACCGCGGCGATCACACCGCCCGCGGGGATCGAACGTCTGTGCGACGGCAGCGAGTGTAGAATTCATAAGAAAGCCCCCGACGCCGCTGGATAGCGCCGGAGGCTTTCCATTCCGTTTGCCGGGACGGTTAATTCTCCGTGAAACCCACCCGGTCTGTCACGCTGAGGCGCGCCCGGTCGCCACGAGTGTCGCGACGGAGGCTACGCGGCCGGTTCGAACTCCATGATCACCTCGTCGACGGCCAGGCTGTCCCCGGGTTTCGCCCGGACCGCTTTGACTACGGCGTCGCGTTCGGCGCGAAGAATATTCTCCATCTTCATGGCTTCGACGACACAGAGCGCATCTCCGGCTTCGACCGTATCGCCTTCCGCCACGTTGATCGCGTTGACGAGCCCGGGCATCGGGCAAAGCAGCAGTGCGGAGGTATCGCGCGCGGCTTTCTCGGGCATGAGCTGCGCGAGTTCAGCCTCGCGCCGCGTAAACACGGATGCCGTGACGCTGAGACCCTGCCAATCGAGTTGCACAGCGCTGGCGCTCGGGCGCACCTGCACGGTTAGCCCCCGGCCATCAACGGTGCCGCGCCAGAGCTTGTCACCGGGCTGCCACGCCGTCTCGATCCGCATGGCATCGCCACGTGCGGGCACCGTATCGCCCGAAGCGCCCTCGCCTGTCCGGGACAGAACAAAGGTCTCTGGCGCACGTTTGGAACCCCGGAGCGCTGACCCGATGGTCGGCGCATCGCCCCCATCGGTGACTTGCAGAGCGACATCGTCGATATCGCCGGTGAAACGCACCACCCGGTCGTGGGCAAACCGCACCGGCACACCGCTCATCTGCCCCGTGATCACGCGGCGGCGGCGGTTGCGGATGTGGTCGATGGTTGTCGCAACGGCGGCGAGGATTTCGCGCTCTTGCGGCGTTGGTGCCGCCGGGTGGAAACCGTCTGGATATTCCTCCGCGATGAAGTTCGTTGTCAGATCACCGGCCCGCCACCGCGGGTGGCGCATCAACGCGGAGAGAAACGGAATGTTGTGACGGATCCCGTCCACGACGAACTGATCGAGCGCATCGGACATGAGGTCGATGGCTTGCTCGCGCGTTGGTGCATGGGTGCAGAGCTTCGCGATCATCGGGTCGTAGAACATCGAGATCTCGCCACCGTCGAAGACCCCGGTGTCGTTGCGCACGGTCATGCCGTCGCGCGTATATTCCGCCGGCGCCTGATAACGGGTGAGACGGCCGATAGAAGGGAGGAAATTGCGATAGGGGTCCTCCGCGTAAATGCGCGACTCGATGGCCCAACCATCGAGTTTCACATCCTTCTGCTTGAGCGCGAGTTTCTCTCCTGCCGCGACGCGGATCATCTGCTCAACCAGATCGACGCTCGTAATGAGCTCGGTCACAGGATGCTCGACCTGCAGCCGGGTATTCATCTCGAGAAAATAGAAGTTACGGTCACGGTCGACGATGAACTCGACTGTGCCAGCGCTCTCATAGCCCACTGCCTTGGCCAGTGCGACGGCCTGCTCGCCCATCGCCTTGCGGGTCTGCGCGTCGAGGAACGGGCTCGGCGCTTCTTCGATCACCTTCTGGTTGCGCCGCTGGATCGAGCATTC